>JAHYYS010000037.1 GCA_019424865.1 bacterium | reverse complement strand
TCTGACCGAAAGGGCAGATGACAAATTTTGTTCCAATCACCGCCGGCAGGCGGACAAAAATCGAAGCCGCAGGCAGAGATTTTGCGCAGGGCGCATGCGGACTGCCCCGGCTTTATAGAATAGTGCAGGGCCTGCGGGCCCGAAAGACGGACTTTGCCGGCGGGGGCCGGACAAAATAAGGAAAGGCGGTTCTGGCATTGAAAATTGGAATTTACGGCGGAACCTTCAACCCCCCGCATTTGGGCCATATGGCGGCTGCACAGACGGCAATCGCGGCGCTGAACCTGGATAAGCTGCTGCTGGTTCCGGCGGCCATTCCGCCCCACAAGGCCCTGCCCCAGGGGACGCCCGCCCCGGAGCACCGGCTGGCCATGGTGGAAAAGATGGCGGACGCCATGCGGCTGCCCGCGGTGGAGGTGTGCCCCATCGAGCTGCACCGCCAGGGCCCCAGCTATACCTCCGACACGCTGGAGGAGATCCGGGCCCGGTATCCCGGCGCGGAGCTGTGGCTGCTGGTGGGGACGGACATGTTCCTGACCCTGCACCTGTGGCACCAGCCGGAGGAAATCTTTCGTCTGGCCGGGGTATGCGCCTTCGGCCGCACGGAGCGGGACGGCGAGGCGGTGTTTGCCCCCCAGCGGGACTATCTGGCCCATACCTTTGGGGCCCGGCTGACCACCATTACCCTGCCGGGTCTGGTGGATATCTCCTCCACCCGGCTGCGGGAGCTGCTGGGCCGGGGCGAGGGCCGGGAGTACCTGCTGCCCGCGGTTTACGGCTATATTCTGATGAACCGGCTCTATGGCACCAGCGCCGACCTGAAGCATCTGGAACTGCCGGAGCTGAGGGCCTGCTCTTACTCCATGATGCGGGCCAAGCGGGTGCCCCATGTGATCGGCGTGGAGGAAGAGGCGGCCAAGCTGGCCCTGCGCTGGGGCGCTGATCCGGTGCTGGCCCGGCGGGCGGGCGTGCTTCACGACTGTACCAAGTATCTGGAGCTGCCGGAGCAGCTGGAGCTGTGTCAAACGTACGGGGTGGAGCTGGACGAGCTGGAACGGCAGGCGGTGAAGCTGCTCCACGCCAAGACAGGGGCGTGCATTGCCCGGGCGGTTTTTGGAGAGCCTGATGCGGTATACCAGGCCATCTTTTGGCACACCACCGCCAAGGCGGATATGACAACCCTGGAAAAGATCCTCTATGTGGCCGACTATATGGAGCCCAACCGGGATTTTGAAGGGGTCGAGCGGCTGCGGAAGCTGGCCTATGAGGATCTGGACAAGGCCCTGCTGCTGGGGGTGGAGATGACCATCCGGGAGATGGAGGAAAAGAAACGGGTCATCCATCCCAAAACCATACAGGCGCGGGACTATTTGAGAGAACAAGGAATTACAACAGAGGACTGAAGCGCGATGAGAACACAGAGCAATCGACACGGAAAGCGGGAGGCGGGCAGCGGGCCCTCTCTTATGGGGCGGCTTGGGCAATACTGGGGCCGCTATCGGGCCTGGGTGGCCGGACTGAACCGGGGGCAGAAGATTCGCTACCGCCTGCTGCAGGCGGCCACTGTAATTGCGATTATCATTATTGCGGCGTATCTGGCACTCAGCGCCTGGATTCGGCTGCCTGAGGTGCCCAATCTGCCCGGGACCACGCCGGGAGGCACCCAGACGAGCAACGAGGGTATGTTTGAGGATGCCGAGCTGCCCAACGTGGCCAAGAGCGGACGAAAACCGGGATACTATACCTTCCTGGTGGCCGGCCAGGATGTGGTCAGCGGGGGCACGGACACCATTTTGCTGTTCACCTTCGATACCCAGAACAAGACGCTCAACGCTGTCAGCATCCTGCGGGACACCATGATCAATACCTCGGCGAGCAGCAAGCGCATCAACTCGGTGTACGCCCGCAACCGCGGCTCCTCTGACCTGCCGGAGGCGGAGCGGGTGGAAAATGGTATGGCCGCCCTGAAGCAGGAGGTGAGCAAGCTCACCGGCATCTACCCCGACTTTTATGTCCTGGTCCAGTGGGAGGCCATCGGGGAACTGGTGGATGCCCTGGGGGGCGTCTACTTCGACGTGCCCTTTGACATGGACTATGACGACCCCTATCAGGACCTGCACATCCATCAGGAGGCGGGCTACCGCAAGCTCAACGGCGATGACGCAATGCAGGTGGTCCGCTGGCGGAAGAACAACACCGGACCCTCCGGGGGCGACGTGGCCCGCACTGCGGTGCAGCAGGCCTTTCTGGGGGCGGTGCTGGATACCTGCCTCCAGCCCGCCGTCCTGCTGAAGCTGCCCTCTCTGGCCCAGGTGTTCCTGGATAATGTGACCACCGACCTGTCCATCGGCAATCTGCTGGCCTTTGCCCAGCTGGCCGTGGGCATGGATACGGAGGAGGATGTAAACTTTACCACGATGCCATACAGCGGCGTCTCTTACAGGGGGGCCTCCATGGTGGTGGCCAATGAGGACGAGCTGCTGGAGCTTCTGAACAGCGGCCTGAACCCCTATCTGGATGATATTCAATCCAGCGACCTGCAGCTGATGTACAAAAAGAGCGACGGGGGCTTCGGCGTGACCAACGCGACTCTGGCGGACGAGCGTATGGGGCGGGTGACGGTAACCCAGCCTCAGCCGGATGAGGAAGAGAAGCCGGATACCGGTGATACGTCCCAGAACGGCGGCGACACCAGCCAGGACAGCGGTGACAGCTCCGCTCAGGGCGGCGACACCAGCCAGGGCAGCGGCGACAGCTCCGGCCAGGGCGGCGACACCAGCCAGGGCAGCGGCGACAGCTCCGCTCAGGGCGGTGACACCAGCCAGGGCGGCGGCGACAGCTCCGGCCAGGGCGGTGATACCAGCCAGGGCGGCGGCGACAGCTCCGGCCAGGGCGGTGACACCAGTCAGGGCGGCGACACCAGCCAGGGCAGCGGCGACAGCTCCGGCCAGGACGGCGACACCAGCCAGGGCAGCGGCGACAGCGCCAGCCAGGGCGGCGGCGCAGACGGCAGTGTGGTTCAGGGCAGTGACACCGGATCCGTCCAGGGGGACAGTGATACCGCGAGCCAGAACAGCTACGCAGCCAAAGACGGGGGCCTGGGACACATCGACCCGGATCTGGTTTTGCCGGATCCTGCGGAACAAGCTGCATGAGTGAAAATGAAATCATAATACAAAAAGAGAATAAGCCCGCTGTAAAGGGCACAGAAAGGAGAATTTAAGGTTTGACTTCCTATGAGATGGCAGTCCTGCTGGCCAAGACCCTGGACGGGAAAAAGGGCCTGGATATCAAGGTACTGAAAACGGAGGAGCTGACCACCCTGGCGGACTATTTCGTGCTGTGCACCGCCACCTCCAACACGCAGATTAAGGCCATGTCCGATGCCTGTGAGGAGGAGATGGAGAAGCGCGGTGAGCGGGTGCACCACATTGAGGGGCACCGGGGCGGGACCTGGCTGCTGATGGACTTCTCCTGCGTGGTGGTCCACGTCTTTACCGACGAGGCCAGAAAGTTTTACGACCTGGAGCGCCTGTGGGGCGATGCCCAGGAGGTGGATTTGACCCAGGTACTGGCGGAAAATCCGTGATTGTGCGCCGAAGGGCACTCAAGGGAATACGGCAATAGGTACAGCGCCCCTCCCGCGTTTGGAAACGGGAGGGGCGCTGTGCCTGTAAAAGGCTGTATGGACTTTTGGGGGAAAGTTGAGGGGCTGGACACGCCGCAGGCGTGTCCAGCCCCTTTTTAAGCAGAGCAGATGGGAAAAAGCAGGCCGTACCGCTTAAGTCCGCCGGAGCGGCTCAAAGCCGGATGAGAGAGGGAAAAGAGAGGCCCGCTCAGTCCTCCTGACTGATGCCGTCCAGAACGATATGCCCGTCGGAGAGCAGGGCGCCGCCGCAGCCGTCCACCCGCTGGGTGCCGGCGGCGTGGTACTCACCGTCCACGAACATGACGCTGTTGAGCATGGTGCTCATAGCCTGATCCACCGGGACGCGGACGGGCTTGTGGCCCTTCTGCTCCAGCAGGCGGATAGTGTCCTCGGAGATGCCGAATTCCAGCTCCAGCCCCTGCTCCCGGGTCAGGCAGTTGATGTAGGGCAGACGCACCAGCTGCTCCGGCAGCATGCCGAAGTCCACTGCGTTGACAATGCCCTGAACCGTGCCGGTGATGATGCGGGGGCCGCCGGCGGCGCCGATGGCCAGATAGGGCCGGCCATCCTTGAAGACCATGCTGGGGGCCATGGAGGACAAAGGCGTCTTGCCCCCCTGGATGCTGTTGGCGCTGCCATAGGTCAGTCCCTGGCTGGTAAGGGCGCCGGGCTTGGCGCTGAAGTCGGACATGGCGTTGTTGAGGACAAAGCCGCAGCCGTCCACCACAATGCCGCAGCCGAACCAGTCCCGGACCGTCTGGGTCTGGGAGAGGGCGTTGCCGAAGCGGTCCATCACCGCAAAGTGGGAGGTGTTGCCGGGGTACTCCTTGGCCTCAATGCCCTCGGCGGGGGCATACTCCCCGGCCGTCTCACTGGAGGAGAGGGCGTAGCGCTCCGCCGCGTGGGCCTTGCTGGTGAGCCGCTCCACGTCCACCTGGACAAAGTCCGGGTCGCCCAGGGCCACGCTGCGGTCGGCAAAGCCCAGCTTCATGGCCTCGGCAATGGCGTGGATGGAGGCGGCGGTGTTGTGTCCCATGGCGGCCAGGTCGCTGTGCTCCAGGATGTTCAGCATTTCCACCACGGCGCACCCGCCGCTGGGCGGGGCAAAGGCCGCCACGTCCAGCCCCCGGTAGGTGGTCTTGACGGGCTGGCGGTACTTGGGCTGATAGCCGCTCAGGTCCTCCAGCGTGAAGCAGCCCCCGCGCTGGTTGATGAGCTCCACCATCTTTTGGGCGATGGGGCCGGTATAGAAGGCGTCCACCCCTTCGCTGGCCACCCGCTCCAGCAGGTCGGCCAGCTCCGGATTGGTCTGCTTCTCTCCGAAGCGGTAGTAAGAGCCGTCAGGCTTCAGATAGAGCTTCCGGAAGGCGGGGGACAGGCGCAGCTTGCGCTGGACGGAGTCGTCCTCCATGGTCAAAGCGCCGGTATAGCTGGTGCCGAAGCCCTCCCGGGCACAGCGGATGGCGGGAGCGGCCACCTGGGCCAGGGTCATGGTGCCGTATTCCTTCAAAATGGCGTCCATGGCCCGCAGCAGGCTGGGGATGGCCACCGACTGGCCGCCCAGGTCCTTCCATTCGTCCTGCACCTCGCCGTCCAGCAGGAACAGGTCCTCTTTGGCGTTGGCCGGAGCCACGCCCCGGGCGTCCAGGGCCACGGTCTTCTGGTCGCGGGCGGAATAGAACAGGCTGAAGCAGCCGCCGCCGATGCCGGAGTGGTGGGGCTCCACCACCGCCAGGGTCAGCGAGACCGCCGCCGCCGCGTCAAAGGCGTTGCCCCCCGCCCGCAGCATCTCCAGTCCGGCGCGGGTGGCGTAGATATTGTTGCAGCTGACAGCGCCCCAGTCCCCGTGGGCAGAGGGCTTGCCCCACCGGGAGGGCCACATGTATTGTTGCTTTTTTGTTTCGCTCATAGTTCATCCTCTTTCTCCGGGTACACCGGGCCGTGTTTGCATGCAGGAAGCAGAACGCTCAGCGGTTCTGAGCCAGAGTGGCCTCCTTCTTGCTGGTCATCAGGGACACCACGATGCCCACGATGTAGCTGACCGCCACGGTGGGGTAGACGGCCTCCAGGGTGTCGGTGAGGCCCAGCAGCATCCAGGCCACGCCCACTACCATGCCGGTGGCCATGGCCCAGAAGGCGCCCTGACGGGTGCAGCGCTTCCAGGTCAGACCCACCAGAATGGCGAAGCTGACGGGAGCGGCGGCCACATGCTGCAGGGTCAGGAACACGTTGGTCAAAGTGGCGCTGGGCAGCAGAACCGCAGGAATCAGAGTCAGGTAGGCAAAGACGAAGGTGATGATCTTGGAGAGCTTGAGGACCTTGGCGTCATCCACATGGGGATTGATCTCAGTTTTGTACACGTTGGTGATGATGGTGCCGGTGGCCAGCATCATGGTGGCCATGGTGGCGGCGATGATCATGGTGGCGAAGGCGAAGATCACGCCGGCGAAAGCGGGGCTGCTGAAGGTGCGGATGGCATAGGCAAAGGCGTTGGTGCCGTCGCCCAGGTCAGCGCCGGAGGCCTTGGCAAAGATGCCGCAGGTGGCGGTGAGCAGGCAGATGGGGGCAGCCAGCACATAGCCCAGGATAGAGCCGGTGCGGGCGGCAGAGGCGCTCTTGGCAGCCAGCAGAGGCTGGAGCACGGACTGCATCACAGCGGTGGACAGGCAGCCGCCCAGAATCCAGGCGATGATGCGCTGGGTGGGCATGTTGCCCATGGAGGAGTACTCGGCGGGCAGCTCGGACATCATGACGCTGAAGCCGCCGAACTTGGGCAGGGTCATGAACACAAAGATGGCCAGCAGAATATAGGTGCCGAAGCAGACCACCCGGCCCACGGAGGACATGCCGCGCATGCCGGAGAAGCTGGTGTAGACCACAGCCACGGTCAGCCCGATAAGCATGGCCAGGGTGATGTTCAGGCCCGGGATGGCAATTTGGATGATGGAGGCCACCGTTCTGAGCTGATAGGGGATGTACAAAAAGCCGTATACGATCCAGGCATAGGAGTACAGGCGGCTGGTGCGGGTGTCAAAGCGGTTTTGCAGATAGATGGGCACTGAGTCGCCTGGCATGCCGTTGCGAATCACTTTCGCAAAAATAGCCAGGGCAATGAAATAGAAAGAGCCCGCAATGGAGTACCAGGCACCGGAGACGCCAAGATTGTAGCCGTTTTGGGCAGCGCCCACCACGGCCATGCCGCCGATCTGCCAGGCGGCGAAGACACAGCCCAGCGTGAGGGGCCCCATGGTCTTGTCACCGCCGGACCACTGGCTGGAGCTTTTGATTTTGGTGCCGGAATAGACACCGATGCCCACGATGATGACAAATGTCACAACCCATGTTGCAATTAACATACACTTTCTCCCTTTCTGTTTTAAAATATGCCGGTGTATCTGCATCGGGCTGCCGGAGAGTCCCGCCTGGAAAGGAGACGCCGGCACCCGCGAATGCCAATAGAGAAGAAAACAGGGGGGGGGACGGAAGGATAATATATTACATTTCAGATTCCATAATAAATATGTAATATATTACATAAGCCAGAAAAAATGGGGCTTTCTGGTTTGTGTTCCATTTGCCCCTGAAAAACTATATAACTTCCATCCATAACTATAATAAAACTTTAACGAATTGTCAAGAGAAACTGAAAAAAATATTAAACAAATTGTGAAGGAAGAAATATGAAATATATTTCTTGCGGCCCCGAATGGAGAGAGAAGCCCCGCTTCAGACAGAAAAAGTCCGGGACCCAGGCGCAGGCCGGATCCCGGAATAAAGTTTTGGGCTTTTGTGAAAGCGGGAGTGCTGCTATTCAGGCCAGTACCGGCTGACCGTCCGGCGATAGGAGTTGGTCAGATGACGGGCCATAGCCTGTTCCGCCCGCTCAGGGCTTTTGGCGGCAATGGCGTCATAGATGGCTACGTGTTCGTTGAACACAACCTGAGCGTCAATGGAATTGTTGTAGACAGATTTTACCTCAAAGCGCAGATAGTGATCCAGCAGGATCTCGCACTGGCGGTAGAGCAGGTGGTTGTGGGCGGCGGCAGCCACACCGCGGTGAAAAATGTGGTCCAGCCGATACAGGTGCTGCCCGTCCCGGGTATCCAGCTGGGCCTGAAGCTGATCCAGACTTTTCCGCATGGCGTCCAGATCCTCCGGGGCGGCCCGGCTTCCGGCCAGCCGGGCGTTGATGCGCTCGGCATACATCCGGGCCTCCAAAATGTCATGGGCATCGCTGTCGGAAACCGGAACTACCTGGACGCCCTTGCCCCGGGAAAAGGAGACATAGCCGTCCTTCTGCAGCTCCAGCAGTGCCTCCCGCACCGGCGTACGGCTGATGCCCAGCTCCTTGCAGATATTTTCCTGGGAATAGATTGCGCCTACCCGAAAGCGGTTGAACAGGATGGCGTCCTTGATCAGACGGTACGCCTGCTCTTTATAAGAGGGAGTCGCCCCCACATCATGACCGCTGAACAATTCCTCTGCACTCATAGGCCCCTCCGCCGCCGTCCCGGCCAAAGGCCGGGTCTCTTTGTTACATCTTACATCGGGGCGGGCAGCGTGTCAAGGGCGGGGGATGCGCCGGGAGCTGGAACTGTGTCAGGCCCCCCGGATAATCTTCAGGGCCTTGGGACAGTTGAGCACTTCGTTGACCGGGTGATTGCCTCCGTATTCCCCATCGATGGTCCAGGGAATGGGCTGGTCACAGGTGAACACCAGCCGGGAAGCCTGAAAGTGAACCAGGGCTCCCGCGCCAACCGGGGACTGACTGAGCAGATTCTGAAAGCCGTTTGCCACGTCGGCCAGGCTCACCGGCTTTTTTACCAGATCCACCTCAAACAGCCCGTCGTCCAGGACCACATGTTCGCTCTTGGGTGTCTGAATGCCGCCGATGGACAGGGCGTTGCTCACCATGCCGAAGAAAAAATCATCCTCAATCACATTCCCGTCATATTCCACCTTCAGATGATAGGGCTTGATGGTGGGCAGAGAGGCGATCCCCTCCATAATATAGGCCAGGTGGCCGAAAGTGTTTTTCAGGTCCTGGGGGGTGTCATAGGAGACTTTGGTAAAGGCGCCGAAGGCGGCCACATAGACAAAGGAACGGCCGTTGAGGCGTCCGATGTCGCTGGGACAGGCAATTCCCTCCCCCGCGGCGACGGCTGCGGCCTTTGCGGGCGACTTGGGCAGGTTCAGTGTGGTGGCGCAGTCGTTGGTGGAGCCCAGCGGGATATATCCCAGCAGAGGCGGATCTTTGACATCCATCAGCCCGGCCACGGCCTCGCTTAAAGTACCGTCACCGCCGGCGCATACAATCCGCTGAAAGAAAGGGGCCAGCTCCCGGGCCACCCGGGAGGCGTCCCCCTTGCACTGGGTTGGATAGACGGTGGTCAGCCAGCCCGCTTTGGTAAACACGTCCAGAATGGTGGAGAGATCCTTGGCGGCCCGGCCTTTGCCGGAGGTTGGATTATAAATAAAAAGGAGACGGTTCACACACAGAACCTCCTTGTTCAGATATGATAAAATTGTAAAATATCATTATAGAGAGAATATGGGAAAAATCAAGAACAAAATGTTAAATTTTTGTGCGGCCGCGTTTTTTCTCCGCCCCGGTGAAAAAACGGGACTTGCACACGGGCGGCAAAGCCGTTACAATAATGTCTGCTGAATCCGCCGCATAAATACAAAGACGCGACATTTCACTTTCGCAGCAGACGCTGCAAAATGAGGCAAACAGCTGATTTCGGCAGGGGGAACGATTAGAATGAACCGTAAGATATGGGCGGCGGCCTTCCCGGTCACAGTGCCGGTGCTCATGGGATATCTGGCCATTGGAATGGCCTTTGGTTTGATGCTGCAGGCAGAGGGATACGGCGCGCCCTGGGCGCTTTTGATGAGCTTGACCATTTATGCCGGCTCCGGCCAGTACCTGGGGGTGTCCCTGCTGGCCGCGGGGGCGCCGCTGGCCCAGGTGGCCTTCTTGACTCTGATGATCAATTTCCGCCACCTGGTCTATGGGCTGTCCATGCTGGAAAAATTCCGGGGCATGGGGATGCGGAAGCTGTACATGATCTTTGCCCTGACTGATGAGACCTATGCCCTGCTCAGCTCGGCCAGGCCGCCGGCGGGCGTGGAGGAGCGGGACTACTACTTCGCGGTGGCCCTGCTGGATCAGAGCTACTGGGTGCTGGGGTCGGTTTTGGGCTCCCTGTTGGGCAGCGCCCTGGGCTTTGACACCACCGGGGTGGATTTTGCCATGACGGCGCTGTTCCTGGTCATCGCCGTGGGACAGTGGAAGGCGGCGGGCAGCCACCTGCCCGCCCTGCTGGGGGCGGGGGCCACCCTGATCAGCCTGCTGCTGGTGGGGGCGGAGGACATGCTCCTTCCGGCGCTGGGGATTATTGTGCTCTCGCTGACCCTGCTGCGTCCCCGCCTGGAGCGGACGGCACAGACCAGGAAAGATGAGAAGACGAAAAAGAAGGAGGCGGCCCTATGACAACGGGACATGCGCTGGCGTCCATCGCTGTGATGGCGGGGGTCACCTTTCTGACCCGGGCCCTGCCCTTTTTGCTCTTTGACCGGGGGGAGCGCCCCCCCAAGCTGGTGCTCTATCTGGGGCAGGTACTGCCCCCCGCGATCATCGCCATGCTGATTATCTACTGTCTGCGGGGGACCAGCTTTGCCCAGCCCGCCGGCTGGGTGCCCGCCCTGCTGGCTTCGGCGGCGGCGGTGCTCCTGCACCTGTGGAAGGGCAACGACCTGCTGTCCATTTTCGGCGCCACCGGGCTGTATATGCTGCTGGTCCAGGGCGTGTTTGGCTGAGAGGAGGAGCGGAGGATGAGCCGGCATGTGCTGATTACCGGGGGCTCCCGGGGCATCGGGGCGGCGGCGGCCCGGCAGTTTGCCCGGGAGGGCTGGAGGGTCTCGATCAACTACTGCCGCAGCCGGGAACAGGCTCTGGACCTGGCGGAGGAGCTGCGCGCCCTGGGCGGCGGGGCGGCGGCGCTGGAGGGGGACGTGTCCTGTCCGGAGCAGGCGGCCGCGCTGGTGACGCAGGCGGAGGCGGCGCTGGGCCCTCTGGACGCCCTGGTTTGCAGTGCGGGCATCGCCCTGCCCCAGCAGCTGCTCACCGACACCACCGACAGCCAGTGGCGGCGGGTGATGGGGGTGGACCTGGACGGGGTGTTCTATGTCATCCGGGCGGCCATTCCCGGCTTTGTCCACCGGAAGGCGGGGAGCATTGTAACCGTCTCTTCCATCTGGGGGACGGTGGGGGGCTCCTGCGAGGCGCCCTATTCCGCGGCCAAGGCGGGAGTAGCTGGCCTCACCAGGGCCCTGGCCCGGGAGCTGGGGCCGTCCAACATCCGGGTGAACTGCGTGGCCCCCGGGGTGATTGATACGCAGATGAACGGACACCTGGCTCCGGAGGACCTGGAAGCCCTGGCGGAGGAGACCCCGCTGGGCCGGGTGGGGACCCCGGAGGAGGTGGCCCAGGCCATCGCCTTTCTGGCGGGGGAGCGGGCCGGCTTCATCACCGGTCAGGTGCTGGGGGTGGACGGCGGCTTTTCCGGATAGAGGGGACGGGCGGAAAAGGGCCGTTGCCAGTGGAATGAAAAATTGTTATAATGACCATGATAAAAGGGAACATCACACAGCCTGCGGCCGTCTCCGGGGAGACGCCTGAGGGAGGCGGCAGTGCAGGGGCCGAAAGGAGGGGAGCCTATGCGCCGGCGCCGGTATAGGGGCGGTGCGGGCGGCTATCGGGGCCGCAGGACGCTGACGGATATTCTGAAGATCATAGCGGTGGTACTGGCTGTGCTGGTTGTGCTGCTGACTGCTCTGCTGTTGGCGGTGCAGCGCTTTATTGTCTATACGGAGGACGGAATCCGGGTGGATCTGCCCTTTTTCCAGAGGGAGGAGACACCTCCGTCCGCGCCGAACCGGGAGAACATCAGCGTTCTGGAAGAGCCGGCCGGCAGCGGCGAGCCCGCGGATCCGGTGCCGGAAGAGCCGGCAGATCCGGCCCCGGAGGAGACGGGGGAGACGGCGGAGACGATGTCCGCCCTTCAGCTTCCCCTTCAGGCGGTTCTGGACGGCACGGCCCAGCAGCAGCTGGCCCAGGCCGGGGCCGACGCCCTGGTGCTGGAGATGAAGAACGCCCAGGGGGCGCTGGCCTGGTACTCCCAGCAGCCTCTGGCCCAGTGGGACGATGTCAATGGAGACCAGGCGGTTAACGAGCAGCTGCAGCAGTGGAACCAGGGGGATGTGTACACCGTGGCCCGGGTGTGCTGCTTCCGGGACAACGCCGTGCCCTATCACCGCAACAGCGTGGCCCTGCGGGCCAGCTATGGGAACTGGCGGGATGAGCTGGGGCTGCGGTGGCTGGACCCGTCCGGCGATGACGCCCAGGCCTATGTGGCCGGGCTGTGCGGCGAGCTGGCGCAGCTGGGCTTTGACGAGATTGTATTGGAGTGCTGCGCCTTTCCCACACAGGGGAATCTGGAGGCCCTCGCCTGGCGGGAGGGGTATGACCCCAGCCAGGCGGGCGAGGAAACTGCCGCCTTCCTGGAGCAGGTGCGGGCCCAGACAGAGCCCTATGACACACGGGTTTCCGTTCGGATCCAGGCCGGCGCCCTGTCGGGAGAGGATGGCAGCGGCCTGAGCCCCCAGCTGCTGGAACAGCAGGCGGACCGGATTTGGATGGACGGGGAGCCGGATCCCCTTCCGGCGCTGACCCAGGCGGGAATTACGGATCCGCAGGACCGGCTGGTGGAGATTACCGCTTCTCTGGAGGAGAGCAGTGCGCAGCTGCGGGCCGTCCTGGAAGAGGGCGCCGCATAACGCGGCACATACAGAATATGTTAAGAACAAATGGCATTCGGTGCATTAAAATTATGCGCCGGATGCCATTTTGCTTTTTTGAGGGAAGTCGAAGAGGCTGGAAAATCGGCGAAAGCAATAAAAGAGAAAAACGCATTCATAAAATGGAGGATAAAATAGAAAAAATAGAGGGGGGCGATCGGGAAGAAAAGGGAACGGGCGGGAAAACGACATGAAAGATTCATAAAATAATTCTTGCATTTTGGACAAAGTTCGAATAAAATAACTGTTAAGCAGTTTTCAACTATATGCCTGGAAAAAGGTGGTGATGGTATGGCATTGGAAGCCCTGCAAGAGGTGACCGAGGCGGAGACCAGAGCGAAGGAGCGCTGCGAGGCCGCGGCCGCCCAGGCAAAGCTGCAGCTGCAGCAGGCCCAGAAACAGGCCCGCCTGACTGTGGAACAGGCCCGCCAGCAGGCGGAAGCGCAGGCCCGCCAGATGATGGCCCAGGCCGAGGCGGACGCGGCACAGCTGTCCGCCCAGATTCTGGAGCAGGCCCGGCAGGACTGTGAAAAGCGCAGACAGCGGGCTGAGGACAGATTGGACCAGGCCGTCCAACTGATTGTAGAAAAGGTTGTGAGTCGCTGATGGCCATTGTCAAAATGAAACGTCTGCGGCTGGCCGCCATGACCGGCGACCGGGAGGAGCTGCTGCGGCTGCTCCAGAGCATGGGCTGCGTGGAAATCAGCGAGCCCCCCGCCCAGGGGGAGGATCCGCAGCTGGCTGCGCTGACCCGTCCGGACGGGAGCCGTCTGGCGGCCGCCCGGGATCGGCAGGAGCGGGCGGGACACGCCCTGGAGGTATTAAAGCACTATGCCCCCGTGAAGGGCGGGCTGCTTCAGCCCCGTCCCACCCTGAAGGAGGGGGAGCTGCTGGACGAAGGGGCGGCCCAAAACGCACTGGCGGAGGCGGAACAGATAAACGCCGCCGACCGCCGGATCCATGCCATTCAGGCGCAGCTGAGCAAGCTGGCGTCCCAGCGGGCCGCGCTGATTCCGTGGCAGGAGCTGGACATCCCCCTGGATGTACAGCCCACCGGGCAGGTGATGGTCCAGCTTGGCACCCTGCCCGCCGGGGTTTTGCTGGAGCAGGCCCAGGGAGCGGTCCGGGCAGAGGGGGATCTGGGGGAGCTGACCCAGGCCTCTGCCGACCGGGAACAGCGCTATCTGCTGCTGGTGTGCCATTCCAGCCAGGCGGACGGGACGCTCCAGGCACTGAAGGAGCTGGGCTGGAGCCGCGCCAACCTGCGCGACTTTGCCGGCACAGCCAAAGAGAATCTGGATCGGCTTGCACAGGAGGAACAGGCGCTGAACCGGGAGCGGACGGAGCTGGAGCAGTCCCTGTCCGGAAAGGGCGGGCTGCAGGCCCAGCTGCGCCGGCTTTGGGACTGGGCGGCGGTGGAGGTCAGCCGGGAGGAGAACCGATGCCGCCTGCTGGACACCCGGCAGACCTTCTTCCTGGAGGGCTGGGTTCCGGCGGAGCGCTGGCAGGAGCTGCAGCAGGCGCTGTCTCCCTACCCCTGCGCCTGGGAAGTGACCGACCCGCCGGAGGAGGACTATCCCCAGGTGCCCGTGCAGCTGAAGAACAACTGGTTCACCCGGCCGCTGAACATGGTGACGGAGATGTACTCCCTGCCGGCCTACGGCACGCTGGACCCCAACCCCCTGATGGCCCCCTTTTTCATTCTGTTTTACGGGATCATGCTGGCGGACATGGGGTACGGCCTGCTGATGATTCTGGCCTCCGTGGTGGTGCTCAAGCGCAAGAAACCCAAAGGCACCATGGAGCACTTCTTCGGTCTGATGGGCCTGTGCGGTGTCAGCACCTTCATCATGGGCGCCATTACCGGCGGCTTCTTCGGAGATTTCCTGCCCCAGCTGGCCGCAGTCATCAATCCAGAGAGCACCTTTGCCCTGCCGGCCCTGTTCACCCCCCTGGATGACACCATGATGATTCTGGTGGGGGCCATGTGCCTGGGCTTTATTCAGATTGTCACCGGCATGGCCATTAGTGTGGCGGAAAAGCTGCGCCGGGGCCAGGTAATGGACGCTGTATGGGGAGAAATTACCTGGTGGATCATCTTTGCCGGGCTGGCGCTGGCCATTCTGGGCATCACCCCCCTTGTGCTGGCCGTGGGCGGCGCGATGGTCGTGGCGGGATCCCTGGTCACTGGAAAGGGAATCGGCAAGATAACGGGAATTGTTGCCACCTTGTACAACAATGTCACCGGCTATTTTGGAGATATCCTGTCCTACTCCCGGCTGATGGCGCTGATGCTGGCCGGGTCGGTCATCGCCCAGGTGTTCAATACCCTGGGGGCCATTCCGGGGAATGTGGTCATTTTCCTGGTGATCTCTCTGGCGGGCAACGCCTTGAACTTTGCGCTGAATCTGCTGGGATGCTATGTCCACGACCTGCGCCTGCAGTGTCTGGAGTTTTTCAAAACGTTTTATGTGGACGGCGGAAAGCCCTTCCGCCCCCTCCGGTTCAATACAAAATATTACGACGTGGCTAAATCATAAGGAGGATAAGGCTATGGACATGAATCAACTGGTGGAAATGCAGCAGTCGCTGACCTTTTTGGGCAGCATCGGCGGACTGGCCATTGCCCTGCTGGGCGCGGGCCTGGCCGCTGCACTGAGCGGAATCGGCTCGGCCAAGGGCACCGGCATCGCCGGTGAGGCCGGCGCCGGCCTGCTGTGCGAGGATCCCTCGAAATTCGGCAAGGTCATGATTTTGCAGGTTATTCCCGGAACCCAGGGCCTGTACGGCCTGGTGGTGTGGTTCTTTGCCATTTTCCGCATGGGGCTTCTGTCCGGGACACTGCCGGATCTGACCATCGCCCAGGGAATGCAGTACTTTGTGGCCTGCCTGCCCATGGCGCTGGGAGGCTGGATTTCCGCCATTGCCCAGGGCCGGGTGGCCGCCGCCTCCATCAATCTGCTGGCCAAGAAGCCGGACGACTGGTCCAAGGGCATGGTGCTGTGCATCACCGTGGAGTTCTACGCCATTTTGTCCCTGCTGGCCTCCATGCTGATGCTCATCAATATCAGCGCCTGATAGGGAAAAGAGGAATCGGCCTATGGAAGGAATTGAAAAAATTACCGCACGGATTGCCCAGGACGCCGACGCCGAAATTGCCCGCCTGAACCAGCAGACCCAGGAGCAGATTCGGGAGATGCAGGACAAGGCGCAGGCACAGGCGGACAGGGAGCGGGCGGATATCCTGGCCCGGGGCCGCCGTGCCGCCGACGAGCGCCTGGAGCGGCTGAAATCCGCCGCAGGGATGGAGACACGCAAGCTGGTGCTGGCCATGAAGCAGGAGGTGCTCTCCCAGGCCTTTGATCAGGCGCTGGATCAGCTGTGCGCCCTGCCGGACGCAGAATATGTGGAGCTGCTTACCCGCCTGGTGCTGGAGGCCTCCTCCACCGGAAAGGAGCAGCTGGTGTTCTCCCCCAAAGACCGCGCCCGGGTGGGCAAGCAGGTTGTGGTGGCCGCCAACGAGGCCATGGTAAAGGGCGTGGTGCCCGATCTGCCCGAAGCCATCACCGAGACCAAGGTGGGGGCCTTCCTGGGCAAGGTGGTCAACTCCACCGCCGCCATGGTCACCGGCACCGGACTGCTCACCTTGAGCGAGGAGACCCGGAACATAAGGGGCGGCTTTATCCTGGTGGACGGGGATGTGGAGGTCAACTGCGCCTTTGAGACGCTGGTGCGCCTGCAGCGGGAGAAACTGGAGCGCCGGGCGGCGGAGATCCTCTTTGAAGATTAGACCTCTGCATCATCAGGGAAGAACACGCAGGCAGTAAGAGAGGAACCGGGAGCAGGCAGCAGCGCCCAACCCCCGATTCCTTGTGCAAAGGAGTGGTGGTATTTTGTCCCACAAAAAGGATACGGACTATCTCACCATATCCGCCCGCATCCGGGCGATGGAGGGCCGGCTGCTGAACCGGGAGCGGATGGACCGGATGATCGAGGCCCGGGATGACGCAGAGGCCCTGAAGGTGCTCTCTGAGTGCGGGTACCCCGATGCCGCCGGTCTGGACAGCACCCTGGCCCAGGCCAGGGCCGAGACCTTTCAGGACATGGAGCGCTCCGTGCCCGACCCGCGCCTGGTGGAGATATTCCAAATCAAATATGACTATCACAACGCCAAGACCATTTTGAAGGCGCGGGCCGCCGGGACGGATCCCGCCCGCCTGCTGATGGCGGGCGGACGCTACCAGCCCCAGGAGCTGCTGGAGGGCTGGAACCGGGAGGAGCTGCGGGGCTGTTCCGAGCCGTTCCGCCGCGCCATGGAGCAGGCTGCGGGGATTCTGGCGGAGAGCCGGGACCCTCAGCTGGCCGATCTGATTCTGGACCGGGCCTGCTACCAGGAAATGGCCTCCCTGGCCCGGGATCTGGACAGCGCGTTCCTTCAGGGCTATGTCCGGCTGGCGGTGGATGTGGCCAACCTGCGCACCGCCGTGCGGGTGCACCGCATGGGCCGGGAGGGAGAGTTCCTCCGGCAGGCCCTGCTGCCCGGCGGCAGTGTGTCGGAACAGACCATTGCCGCCGCCCGGGGAGATGCCCTGGGAGAGGTGTTCCGGGCCGGACCGCTGGCCCAGGCCGCCCAGCTTGGGGCCAGATTGGCCCAGCCGGGCGCAGGGCCCCTGACCGACTTTGAGCGGGAGTGCGACAACGCCCTGACCGCCTATCTGGCCGCCGCCCGGCGGGTGCCCTTTGGGGAGCAGGCGGTGGTGGGCTATCTGTACGCCAAGGAGCAGGAGCTGACCGCCGTCCGCACCATTTTCGCCGGCCGGGCGGCCGGCCTGGACGGGGACACCATCCGCCGGCGCCTGCGGGACACCTATGTATAAGGGGGGGCGGACATGTATAAAATCGCCGTGATGGGCGACTTGGACAGCGTGCTGGGCTTCAAGGCCCTGGGACTGGAGGTCTGTCCCGTGGACAGCGCCGAGGCCGGACGGGAGGCCCTGCACCGCATGGCCAGGGAGAATTACGCCATCATCTATATCACCGAGCAGCTGGCGTCCCAGATCCCCGCTGAAATTGCCCGGTACCAGGACGCTCTGACCCCGGCGGTCATTCTGATCCCGGGGAAAGAGGGTTCCCTGGGCATCGGAATGAACAATGTAAAAAATGCCGTGGAGCGGGCAGTGGGAGCGGATATCCTATGAACTATGAGAACTGCGCTCTCCGTCCGGCCGGTCCCGGGGAAGGCGACGCGGCGCTGGAGCTGATCCGCCGCCGGGTGGCCTGGATGGACGAGAAGGGCATCGACCAGTGGAACCGCTCCGGCTATCTGAACTACTATCCCGCGGAATTTTTTCGCCGGGAGGCGGAGGCGGGAAGGCTGTACTTCCTGTACGGCGCGGCGGGGGAACGGATGGCCTGCGCCGTGCTGCTGGAGGAGGATGAGCGCTGGGAGGATCAAACGCCCGCCCTTTATATCCATAACTTGGCGGCGGCGCTGAACTGCCCCGGCGCGGGGACCGAACTGATCCGCCGGTGTATGGAGCTTGCCCGAACCAGGCATAAGCGGTATCTCCGCCTGGACTGCCCCAGGCGGAACCAGGAGCTCAACGACTACTACGAGCGGCTGGGCTTTCGGCTGGCCGGCGGCGTGGACGAGGGCTGGTACGTGGGCAATCTGCGGCAGTATCAGCTCTGAGGGCGGCGGACGGAACGAGGAGAAGTCGAAAGGAAAGAAGGTAAAAGCCTATGGGAAAGATCGTCAAGGTCTCCGGCCCTCTGGTGGTGGCCACCGGGATGGAGGAGGCCAATATGGCCGACGTGGTCCGCGTGGGAGAACAGCGCCTCATCGGCGAGATCCTGAATATGAGCGGCGATTCGGCCTCCATCCAGGTCTATGAGGAGACCTCCGGCCTGGGCCCCGGGGCCGAGGTGGTTACCACCGGCTCCCCTCTGTCGGTGGAGCTGGGCCCCGGCCTGATTGAAAATATTTACGACGGCATCCAGCGCCCCCTGGAGGTGATCCGGGAGAAAACCGGGAGCAACAACCTGCCCCGGGGCGTGGAGGTGCCCGCCCTGGATCGGAACAGGAAGTGGGACTTCACTGCTGTGGTCCAGCCCGGCACCCAGGTCACCGGCGGCGACATCATCGGCACCGTGCAGGAGACCCCCTCTATCCTCCACAAGATTATGATTCCCCCCACCATGAAGGGCAAAATTGTCTCCATCCAGTCCGGAGCCTTCACGGTCACGCAGACGGTGGCTGTGCTGGAGCGGGAGGACGGCGCTCAGGTGGAGCTGTCCATGATGCAGAAGTGGCCCGTCCGTGTGGGCCGGCCCTATAAGCGCAAGCACCCCCCCGTGGTGCCGCTGCAGTCGGGCCAGCGCATTGTGGATACCTTTTTCCCGGTGGCCAAGGGCGGCACGGCGGCCATTCCCGGCCCCTTCGGCTCGGGCAAGACGGTGATGCAGCACGCCCTGGCCAAGTGGTCGGACGTGGATCTGGTGGTCTACATCGGCTGCGGCGAGCGCGGCAACGAGATGACCGACGTGCTGCGGGAGTTCCCGGAGCTGGTGGACCCCCGCACAGGCGAGTCCCTGATGAAGCGCACCGTGCTGATCGCCAACACCTCCGACATGCCCGTGGCCGCCCGCGAGGCCTCCATCTATACCGGCATCACCATTGCCGAGTACTTCCGGGACATGGGCTATGCCGTGGCGGTTATCGCCGACTCCACCTCCCGCTGGGCGGAGGCCCTGCGTGAGATGTCCGGCCGTCTGGAGGAGATGCCCGGCGAGGAGGGCTACCCCGCCTACCTGTCCTCCCGTCTGGCCCAGTTCTACGAGCGGGCCGGCTCGGTGACCTGTCTGGGCTCTGACGAGGACCGCCGGGGCTCCCTCACCGCGGTGGGCGCCGTGTCGCCTCCCGGCGGCGACCTGTCCGAGCCGGTCTCCCAGGCCACCATGCGCATCGTCAAGGTCTTCTGGGCCCTGGATTCCTCCCTGGCCTACCGCCGGCACTTCCCGGCTATCAACTGGCTCAACTCCTACTCCCTGTACCTGGACTCCCTGAAGCCCTGGTACGACGAGCATCTGGGCAAGGACTTCCTGATCAACCGGGAGTGGGCCATGGCCGTTCTTCAGGAGGAGGCCAGCCTGAACGAGATCGTCCAGCTGGTGGGCAAGGACTCCCTGTCCCCCAAGGACCAGATTACCCTGGAGACCGCCCGGATGATTCGGGAGGACTTTTTGCAGCAGAACTCCTTTGTGGACATCGACTCCTACTCCGAGTATGACCGTCAGGCCCGGCTGCTGGCCCTGATCCGCCGCTATGACCAGGAGTGCCGCGGGGCCGCCGACAAGGGCGGGGCCCTGGCGGAGCTGTTCCAGATTCCCGCCCGGGAGGGGATTGGCCGGGCCAAGTCGGTGCCGGCCGACCAGTACCAGACGGTCTATGACCAGCTGGCCGAGGAGATGGAGCGGGAGATCGCTGCTGTCGCCGAGAAGGGAGAGGATGCGCTGTGATTCGGGAATACAAGACCATCCAGGAGATTTCCGGCCCGCTGATGGTGGTGGAGCGGGTAAAGGGCGTCACCTACGACGAGTTGGGTGAGATCGAGCTCACCGACGGCACGGTCCGCCGCTGCCAGGTGCTGGAGGTCAACGGCGACTCCGCCGTGGTCCAGCTGTTTGAGAGCTCCGCCGGCATCAATCTGGCCCAGTCCAGGATCCGCTTCCTGGGACATCCCCTGCAGCTGGGCGTGTCCATGGACATGCTGGGCCGGGTGTTCAACGGCATGGGCCGGCCCATTGACGGCGGCCCCGCCATTCTGGCCGACGAGTACCGGGACATCAACGGCCTGGCCATGAACCCTGCCGCCCGGGACTACCCCAACGAGTTTATCCAGACGGGCATCTCCACCATCGACGGACTGAATACCCTGGTCCGGGGACAGAAGCTGCCCATCTTCTCCGGCTCCGGCCTGCCCCACGCGGCCCTGGCCGCCCAGATTGCCCGTCAGGCCAAGGTGCTGGACGGGGACAGCAACTTTGCGGTGGTCTTTGCCGCCATTGGCATCACCTTTGAGGAGTCGGAGTTCTTTGTCCAGGAATTCCGGCGCACCGGAGCCATCGACCGCACGGTGCTGTTCACCAATCTGGCCAACGACCCGGCGGTGGAGCGTATTGCCACCCCCCGTATGGCGCTGACGGCGGCGGAGTACCTGGCCTTTGAAAAGGGCATGCACGTGCTGGTCATTATGACCGACATCACCAACTATGCCGAGGCGCTGCGGGAGATCTCCGCCGCCAAGAAGGAGGTCCCCGGCCGCCGGGGCTATCCGGGCTACCTGTACACCAACCTGGCCACCATCTACGAGCGGGCGGGCCGCCAGCTGGGCAAGGAGGGCTCCATCACCCTGATCCCCATCCTGACCATGCCCGAGGACGACAAGACCCACCCCATCCCCGACCTGACCGGCTATATCACCGAGGGGCAGATCATCCTGTCCCGGGAGCTGTACCGCAAAGGCATCAATCCCCCGGTGGACGTGCTGCCCTCCCTGTCCCGTCTGAAGGACAAGGGCATCGGCGAAGGCAAGACCCGGGAGGACCACTCGGGAACCATGAACCAGCTCTTCGCCGCCTATGCCACCGGCAAGGAGAACAAGGAGCTGATGTCCATTTTGGGCGAGGCGGCGCTGAGTCCCACCGACCTGCTCTATGCCAAGTTTGCCGACGAGTTTGAAAAGCGGTACGTGGCCCAGGGCGCAGAGGAGAACCGTTCCATCCAGGAGACGCTGGACCTGGGCTGGGAGCTGCTGAGCATCCTGCCGCGGTCGGAGCTCAAGCGCATCAAGCCGGAGCTGATCGACAAGTATCTGCCCAAAAAGTAGGGGCGGCTCATTTCCGCCCCTGCCTGTGCCGCAGGCTGTCTCATGTGAAAGAGGTGAACCCAATTGCCCAGTACGACGATCAATCCCACCCGAATGGAGCTCACCCGGCTGAAGGGCCGGCTGAAAACCGCCCAGCGGGGCCACAAGCTGCTGAAGGATAAGCGGGACGAGCTGATGAAACAGTTTATGGAGGTGGTCCGGGAGAACCGGGCGCTGCGCCGCCGGGTGGAGGAGGGGCTGATGAAGGCCCACGGTTCCTTCACGGTGGCCGCCGCACTGATGTCCCCGGAGATGCTGGAGCAGGCTCTCCTCTGCCCCAAACAGCGGGTGGAGCTGGATATGACCTTTCAGAATGTCATGTCAGTGGATGTGCCCCAGTACCATTTCCGCACCACGGGGCAGAGCGGAGGCGAACTCTATCCCTATGGCTTTGCCCAGACCAGCGGCGAGCTGGATGACGCCGTGGACGCCATGTCCCAGGTGTTTCAGGATATGCTGAAGCTGGCGGAGGTGGAGAAGACCTCCCAGCTGCTGGCGGAGGAGATCGAGAAGACCCGCCGCCGGGTCAACGCGCTGGAGTATGTCAAAATACCCCAGATGCAGGAAAATATCAAATATATCTCCATGAAGCTGGATGAAAATGAGCGGGCCAATACCATCCGGCTGATGAAGGTGAAGGATATGCTTCTGAAGGAGGCCATCGAGGACCGGCGGGCTGAGGACGCCCGGGCCGTCAGAGTGTTCGGCGCCCCGGAAGAGGATTCCCAGGAGATATAGGGGAGAGCCCGTCCGCGCCGCTTCTGCGGCGGAGCGTGTATTTAGAGCTGGGGCAGCTGCAACGCAGCTGCCCCAGCTTTTCAGCTTGTCAAAAAAGCCCTCCTGCAAGGAGTTCCGTCGTCCGCAGACGACGGAATAAAATGAAATTTTGTCATTTCCGGGGACATGTGCCTCGGAAATGACACTTTTTGCGAAATTTTTGCCGACAATTTCGAAAGAAATTGAGGCGAAAATTTCGTGCAGCTCTTCTCAAAAAAGTGACTTGTCAATTGCAATCAATTGGCAAGTCACTTTTTTGACAGCCTCAGCTTTTGTGCTGTCCGGACGGCCTTGAAAGGCCTGGTTCCCCCTGCCTGCGGGTCACTGGAGCGACAGCTCCTCCGGGGGTACGCCCAGAAGCAGCAGCGCCCCGGCCACGGCCAGCGCGGACAGCTCCTCACGCGTATCCCACAGGGTCACAGGAAATTCCTGCCGCTCCACCACCTGACCGTCTATTGTGACCAGCTCCCGCTGCAGCGCGGCCCAGAGCCGGCCCTCCTCCCGGCTGGAGACAGTCAGGCTGTCCCTGGGGGAGGCGCCGTAGCTTACCGCGCTGGCCGCCTGCAGGTCACCCAGGACGGCGCCGGCGTCCCCGGGCAGCAGCACGGTGCGGCAGGTGCCCGACAGGGTCAGTCCCGCCTCCGCCGCCCGGGGCGATACCACCAGCAGAGCCGGATGGCGGCCGCTGACATATGTGCGCCGGAGCCCGCCCCGCCGGGACAGCCCCTTCAAAATCGCGCCCTCAATTCCCTCGCCCCGCTCTACCACCTGAAAAAACTCCATCCTGCTCCCACGCCTTTCTGCATACGCATGAAGACAGTTTTCTGCAAATTTCTCCCGAATATACATGCACCCATCCGGAGGGGACAGTTTGTCCGCCATCCCGTCCGCCTTGTGGCGCTCCCCTGGGCAAGGAAGCGGCTTTGGACCCGCGGCAGGCATTGCAGCGTATAGGCCTGCTTCTGCAGCCGTCTTCCGGCATATGTTTGATATTCTGCACAAAAAAACGGGGAATAATCCCGCCTGAAAATGGATGGAATCAGCGGGCAGTACGGCTATTTTCCCAGAGATATTTGCCATTTCGACGAATTTATTCACAAATTATACATAATTGTAAAAAGCCTCTTAACAAATTGAAACTGGTCGTGTATAATAGCCCCGCTGGAAAATGAACGGACTTTTTCGGTCATTTTCAATCTCTTTTTTGTCCGGCTGTTTGGCCATCGGCCGGATAAAAAGGAACCGGCGCCCCAGCCGGACGGCGGAATGGATCCGCTGTCCCGCGGCGCAGACTGCGCTGTGCTCCGGCCGCCTGTGCGGGCCGAAAGCGCGGCACAGCCAAGCCCGAATATGCTTGGCGATCCGGGGAGATTCCCCGGCCTTTTCCTGGAGTGGGCGGATCCCCGCCGTCTCCATTCCCAAGCCGAATCTATGGCGGCTGCCGGAGAGGCAGGACCTGCCGGCGTGTTCGGACGCGCTCCGTATACGAGGGGTAACAGAAAAAAGGAGTGTGTGTTTATGGAAACTTTCCTCATTGGCCTGGTCATCCTGTTTGGGGGAGCTTTTCTGTACAGCAAGTTCTGTGAGAAGGTTTTTGGCCCCGATGACCGGTCTACTCCGGCGTACGCCAAGCAGGACGGCGTGGACTATGTGCCCATGCGGTGCTGGAAGAACAGCCTGATTAACCTGCTGAACATCGCCGGCACCGGCCCCATCCTGGGCCCCATTCAGGGCATCCTGTTTGGCCCCATTGCGTTTATTACCATCCCCATCGGCAACGTCATCGGCGGCGCCATGCACGATTATTTCTCCGGCATGATCTGCCTGCGCGACGGCGGCACCCAGATGCCCGAGATGATCCGCAAGTACTCCAACAAGGGCATCTTTACCTTCTACAACATCTTTGTGTGCGTGCTGCTGCTGCTGGTGGGCGCCGTGTTTGTCTACACCCCCGGCGACATCGCCGCCAAGCAGGTGTTCGGCTTCTCCGGGGCTGCGGATGAGGTCTCCACCTGGGTGATCTACGGCGTGATTTTCCTGTACTATCTCATCGCCACTGTGTTCCCCATCGACGCCATCATCGGACGCATCTACCCCATTTTCGGTGCGATTCTGATGTTCTCCGCGGTGGGCGTGTTCATCGGCATCTTTGCCCACGGCTATCCCCTGCTGAACGTGTGGGACGCCTGGAGCACCCCGCTGTTCGATTACGGCGGATATTTCTCTGAGATGCACTTCCTGCCCGTCTTCTTCGTGACGGTGGCCTGCGGCATCCTGTCCGGCTTCCACTCCACTCAGACCGCGATTATTTCCCGCACCATGAAGAGCGAGCGCCAGGGCCGCACCACCTTCTATTTCATGATGACCCTGGAGGGCTTCATTGCCATGGTGTGGGCTGCCGGCGCCATGGGCGTGTACAACCTGGGCCTGCAGGCTGCCGACGCCAATCTGGCTACCGACACCATCGGCGTGGTGTGCAAGGATATCCTGGGCCCTGTGGGCGGCATCATTGCTCTGCTGGGTGTTATCGTCCTGCCCATCACCTCCGGCGACACCGCCCTGCGTGCCCTGCGCCTGACCCTGTCCGAGTCCTTCCACCTGAATCAGTCCACCAACGGCAAGCGCCTGGCTCTGGCTGCCCCCGTGTTCGCTCTGGTGGCCGCCATCATCGTGTGGGCCAAGCTGGACGTCAACGGCTTCAATACCCTGTGGCGCTACTTCGCCTGGTCCAATCAGGCCCTGTCCCTGTTCGCGTTCCTGGCCATTACCATCTGGATGTTTGAAAACGGAAAGAGCAAGTACTGCTGGGTGCCCCTGATTCCCGGCGTGTTCTATGCCTTTATCTGCGTCTCCTACATCACCAACGCGAGGATCGGCCTGGGCCAGTCCTGGCCTGTGGCCTATGCCGCCGGTATTATCCTGGCTGCGCTCTACGCCGTTGTAATCATCTGGTACGGCAAGAAGCGCGCTGCCCGCCTGTCCCGCTAAGGAACAAGCGGATACCAACTTCATCTGCCTGACTGCCCCGCCGCGGACCATAGACCGCGGCGGGGTTCTGCTTGCTCTGAAGCTCTCCCGCAGGGAGTTCCGCCGCCCGCGGGGCCTTTCTGTCTCCGGCAGCTCCCTTGACTTATTGGCCCCGGATTTGATATGATTAACATGTGAAAATAGCGCTGTTCCCGGCGGGCCCGCTGCAGTCAGCGGATCCGCCGCTTCGGCTACCCTGTGAATGCGAGGAAGAATCAACATGGCTCAAAAGAAAACCGGCTACGGCAATCAATCCATCTCCGCCCTGAAGGGGGCCGACCGGGTGCGCAAGCGCCCGGGCGTCATCTTCGGCTCCGATGGGCTGGATGGCTGTGAGCACGCCGTCTTTGAAATTATGTCCAACGCCATCGACGAGGCCCGGGAGGGCCACGGCAGCCTGATCACCGTCACCCG
>JAHYYS010000036.1 GCA_019424865.1 bacterium | reverse complement strand
ATGGGGCTGGACGAGCAGACCCTGCTGGGCGTCACCGGCTCGGGCAAGACCTTCACCATGGCCAAGATCATCGAGCAGGTCCAGCGCCCCACCCTGGTACTGGCCCACAACAAGACGCTGGCCGCTCAGCTGTGCGCCGAGTTCAAGGAGTTCTTCCCCAACAACGCGGTGGAGTACTTTGTCTCCTACTACGATTACTACCAGCCAGAGGCCTATATTCCCCACACCGACACCTTCATTGAGAAGGACTCGGCGGTGAACGAGGAGATTGACCGCCTGCGGCTGTCGGCCACCGCCTCCCTGCTGGAGCGGCGGGACGTGATCGTGGTGTCCTCCGTGTCCTGCATCTACGGCCTGGGCGAGCCGGAGGACTTTGCCAAGATGATGGTCTCCCTCCGGGTGGGCGATATCCTGGAACGGGACGAATTTTTAAAGCGGTTGGTGGCCATCCGCTACGAGCGCAACGACATCGCCTTTGAGCGCAACATGTTCCGGGTCCGGGGGGACACGGTGGAGATCTGGCCCGCCTATTGGAAGGACGCCGCCATCCGGGTGGAGTTTTTTGGGGATGAGATCGACCGCATCAGCGAAATCAATGTGGTCACCGGGACCCCCATCCGCCGGCTGACCACCGTCCCCGTCTGGCCGGCCAACCACTATGTCACACCCAAGGAGAAGATGGACGCCGCCATCCAGGAGATCTACAAGGAGCTGGAGGAGCGGGTGGCCTTCTTCGAGAGGGAGAACAAGCTGGTGGAGGCCCAGCGCATCAAGCAGCGCACCATGTACGACATTGAGATGATGCAGGAGCTGGGCTATTGCTCGGGCATTGAGAACTATTCCCGGGTCATTGAGGGGCGGCCGGTGGGGTCGCCCCCCCACACCCTGCTGGACTACTTCCCCAAGGACTTTGTGCTTTTCATCGACGAGAGCCATGTCACCCTGCCCCAGGTGCGGGCCATGTACAACGGGGACCGGGCGCGGAAGACCAGCCTGGTGGACTACGGCTTCCGTCTGCCCTGCGCCTATGATAACCGTCCGTTGAAATTTGAGGAATTTGAACAGAGAGTAAACCAGGTGGTCTATGTCTCCGCCACCCCCGGAGAGTATGAGCGCACCCGGTCGGGGCAGATTGTGGAGCAGGTAATCCGGCCCACCGGTCTGCTGGATCCCCGCATCGAGGTGCGGCCGGTGGAGGGCCAGATTGACGACCTGATCGGAGAGATCAACCAGCGCACCGCCCGAAATGAGCGGGTGCTGGTCACGACCCTGACCAAAAAGATGGCCGAGGATCTGACCGCCTATCTCCAGGGGGCGGGGATCAAGGTGCGCTATATGCACCACGACATTGACGCCATGGAGCGCATGGAGATCATCCGGGACCTGCGGCTGGGCACCTTCGACGTGCTGGTGGGCATCAACCTGCTGCGGGAGGGCCTGGACCTGCCTGAGGTGTCCCTGGTTGCCATTCTGGACGCGGACAAGGAGGGCTTCCTGCGCTCTGAGACCTCCCTCATCCAGACCATCGGCCGGGCCGCCCGAAACGCCGACGGCATGGTGGTGATGTACGCCGATACCATTACCCCCTCCATGCGCCGGGCCATGGACGAGACCGAGCGCCGGCGGGAGAAGCAGGACGCCTTCAACAAGGCCCACGGCATTACCCCCAGAACGGTAATCAAGTCGGTGCGGGACCTGCTGGACATCAATATCCAGGACGAGGAGGACACCGCCGAGCGCCGGGGCGAGGTGAAGGCCCTGACCAAGCAGCAGAAGGCCGAGCGCATCGCCAGACTGGAGAAGGAGATGAAAGAGGCGGCCAAAATGCTGGAGTTCGAGCTGGCCGCCGCGCTGCGGGATCAGATTATCGAGTTGCGGGGGAAGTAACGGGGCGCCTCTTTCCACCCGCGCACAGCGCGGGCGCGCCACGGGGCGCGTCAATTCGGAGCGAAGCGAAGAATTGCCGCAGGCGGAATTCAGTTCCGCCGAGGATTTAAAAACATCGGGGCCCCCGCGGGCACTGCCCGTGGGGCGGCGGCCAAAATGCTGGAGTTCGAGCTGGCCGCTGCGCTGCGGGATCAGATTATCGAGTTGCGGGGGAAGTGACGGGGCGCCTCTTTCCACCCGCGCACAGCGCGCCCATGCACCCCGTTTTCTCCGTAGGGGCGCACAGTGTGCGCCCGCAGGGTGCCGGGCCACGGTGATTCGTAGGGGCCGGTCCCAGACCGGCCCTTGCGAGGGGGGATCAAACTGGAAGAGCGGGCGGATAATATCCGCCCCTACGAAATAAATGCAGCAGTATCCTACGGGCGCACACTGTGCGCCCCTACAGACGGAAAACACGCGGGGAATGTGATGTGAACAACGGCGCAGCGCCTGAGCACCTTGCCCATCCGGCGATGCCGTACCGGCTTCACCTTTTTACGGGAGGGCAATACCGAATCCGGGGCGTCTCCCGTACCGCCTATGGCTTTCGTAGGGGCGGCTATCAGCCGCCCGCCGTTTATCACCTGCGGTGTATGCTGCTTTTCTCAGGCGCAGATTATCTTGCAGAAGCAGCGGAACAGGTCATTGAGGAAAGCGGCAGCGATAACGGTTAGACACCGTTCAAGAGGGTAACGCGCCGACTGCATATGCCAGGGTATCAGAAGAACGCCCCTGGGTCCGGGCCCGCAGGCCCGGCATTGGCACCAAATCGTGAGCCCAGAGCAGCGGGTCACGGTTGGAAAGGAGGCGCAAGGGAGCGGGCGAGAAATGGCCGTCAGGCCGTTTCGAGTAAAGCGGACTTTGTGCCGACGCAGCTGCTTTCCTTCCCTGGAAAGCAGCCCGCCCGCAGGCGGAACAACCCTTAAAACGAAACAGGGGGGTCGCCGCTGCGGCAGAAAATTCCTTTTGCAGCGATGCAAAAGGAACCCCAAAAACGCGGCTGTTGGACGAAGCGCCCTGCCCAATGGGCTCATATCTCCCCGGGCAGGTCGGAGATCAGGAACAGCCCGATGTGAACCCCGTAGGCAAAGGCCTGGGTGCCCCAGTGTATCTGCGCGCTGCTGAGCATGTCCAGGGCGGTGATCTGGTCATCCGGCGGGAGCTTCTGCAGCACCTGCTCCCACTGTCGCTTCTTGTCCTGATAAGGGGCGGGAAAACGGCTGTCGTCATACCTGGGCTCCGCGTAGTGGTCATAGAGCCATTCATAGAACTGATTCACGGTTAGAACCTCCCATAGATGATGTGTTGCATCATATATGGTATATAATAAACGATGTATTGTATCATGTCAAGGGGGCGTTGCTGTTTTGCGGCCTGAAATGATGATTTTTTCCCAGCGTCTGCGTCTGCTTCGAGAGGAAAAAAAGATGAAGCAGAGCGATATGGCTGAATTGATGGGAATGAAAACCAGAAACTATCAGCGGTGGGAGTATGGGGAGATAGACGCACCGGGCAGCAGCCTGATTTTCCTGGGAGACTTTTTCTGCGTCTCCACGGATTACCTGCTGGGCCGCACAGACAACCGGGAGGTCAACCGCTGACATGGAGCGGCCCGTACGAAAGCCCAACCGCCTGCGGGAGTACGATTACAGCCAGCCGGGGTGCTACTTTGTGACCATTTGCACCAAGGAGCGCCTGCCCCTTTTGCGTAGGGGCGCACAGTGTGCGCCCGCGTCTGATTTGCCGCCATTGACAGAAGCGGGCCGTGCGGCGGAGCAGGCGATCAAGGGGATAGCGGAACACTATGAGACGATATCGGTGGACAAATATGTGGTGATGCCCAATCATGTGCATCTTCTTTTGCGGCTCAATGATGGCGGGCGCACACTGTGCGCCCCTACAAAAAATCCGTCCGTTGCGCGCGTGATTAAAATGATGAAAGAAGCCGTGACAAAATCCATCGGCATCCCCATCTGGCAAAAGGGCTATCACGACCACGTGGTTCGAAATGACGCCGACTATCTGCGCATCTGGGACTACATGGAGACCAACCCCGCCAAATGGCGGGAGGACCGCTACTACTGCCCGGAGGAGGGGCGCTGAAATGGAACACACCTATCTGCTCCGCCCCGGAACCTGGAGGGCGGAGGGCACCTACTACGATGAGACGGGCCGGGCCTTTCCGCTGACCGGGCGGTCGAAGCTGGTGCGGTCAGAGGAGCAATGGCGGCTGGAAGGGGAGCTGGAGACGGCCGCGCCCCAGCCCCTCCGGGTCACCAACCGCTATGGCATCCGGGAGACGGACCTCCCCTGCACCCTGGCCTGGCAGTCCGTCAACCCGGCCCTGGGAGTGCTGGAGGGCACCTTTGAGTTTGCCGGGGAGAGCATCCTGTCCCGTTACCGCTCGCCGGACCGGGTGTATTCGGGCTGTGAGGTGCTGACCCTCCAGGGGGACGGCAGCTACTATAACGCCGGGGCGGCCCTGAAAGACGGCAGACGCATGTCCGCCTGGACCGCTGTGCTGCGTGAGGAAAAGGAGCCGGAGTAAATGGCAAAAAAGGACGAGAAAACCAATGTAATGCGGGTGCTGGAGCAGAAGGGCATCCCCTATACCCCCCATACCTACCCCCACGACGGGGACGCCGCCCCCGACGGGCTGACGGTGGCCCGGTCCCTGGGCCAGGACCCGGAGTGCGTGTTCAAAACCCTGGTGGCCCGGGGGGCCTCCGGCGGGCTGTATGTCTTTGACATCCCGGTGGGAGACAGCCTGGACCTGAAAAAGGCGGCCAAGGCGGTGGGGGAGAAGTCCGTCGCCATGCTCCACCAGAAGGAGCTGCTGCCCCTCACCGGCTATGTCCACGGGGGCTGCTCCCCCATCGGGATGAAGAAGCAGTATCCCACCGTGTTCCACGAGACGGCGGAGATTCTGGACACCATTGTGGTCTCCGCCGGAAAGGTCGGCTATCAGGTGGAGCTGGCCCCCGGCGCGCTGATGGAGCTGGTGGGGGCACGAACCGCCGATTTGACAGTATAAGCTCCGCGGATTCCGAAAGGAGGACGTGCTGTGACCGCTGTGCGAGAAAAATGGACGGAGATGTCCTGGTTCCGCCGCATCCTGCTGCTGTGGATGGCGGCCATGATCCTGGGCTTTGGCATCGCCATGCCCGTTGTGCGCGCTGCTCAAGGAATTGAGTATGGAGACGACTTCCTCCGCCTGCGCCAGGAGGGTGAGGTGCGGTATTACGAGGGAGAGGTGGACTGGGAGGATGCCGCCTTCACCGTCTGGCCTGACGGCCGGGTGGAGTACCGCTGGGGGGAGTACACCTACGGCCCCTATCAGGTGTCGGTGGTACCCGACGCCGCGCCGGAGGGATTTGGATCCGCCATGATCGGCCTTGAGATCCGGCAGGGGGATCAGGTGCTGTTCCGGGGCGGCTATCTGAAGGACGCGTTCCAGATACTGTATCAGGAGAACGGCGAGCCCCTGTGGGATACGCGCATCCCCTATTCCGGCGCCGGCGGCGAAACGGTGATTGGGGAGGCCGGCCAGGTCAACATCCGGGAGAAGCAGCCCAGCCTGACCGCCCTGGCCCGGGCCGCATTGGACCCGGAGCTGGTCCGCCGGGGCAGCGTGGGGATCTACCTGGGGGTAACGCTGCTGGCCCTGCTGAATGCGGTGCAGATCTGCTTTCCCGGCTTCTTTTTCCGCCTGAGCCTGTGGGGACATGTGCGGAATGTGGACGATGCAGAGCCGTCGGAGTTTTATATTGCAGTGGAGCACGCGGAGTGGGTCTTGCTGGCGCTGCTGGTGCCGGTGCTCTATTGGTACGGCCTGTTTACCGTTTTTTCGTGAGGAAGGAGGCAGACATGTCCAGCAGCCCGGAATTTGTGCGCTATCTCTGCGAGCAGCTGGAGGGGACGGGGGAAGTCCGCTTCCGGAAGATGTTCGGGGAATATTGGATCTACCTCAACGACCGGCCGGCGGTGCTGGTGTGCGGCAATACGCCGTTTATCAAGCCCCTGCCCTGCGTGGCGGAGCTGCTGAAGGAGCGGCCCATGGCCCTCCCCTATGAGGGGTACGAGGGGACAAAGCTCCACTATGTCCTGGACCCGGACGACGGGGAGACCCTGCGCCGGGCGGCCCTGCTGGTGTCGGAGAACACCCCGCTGCCCAAAAAGCGCCGCCCCGCCGCCAGGCGGGAAAAAATCCTCCATCTGCCCCAGGCTGCCGGCGTCGGCTTTGTGATCGGCGGGGCGGACGCGGAAGCCGCCCGCGTGGAGGAGGGAGAGCCCCTGCCGGAGTCCAAGCCGGAACCGGAGCGGGCGGAGCCCGTGGGGAAGTACCCCTGCCCCTGCTGCGGGTATCTCACCTTTCCGGTTCCCAGGGAGGAGGCCCTGGCCTATATCTGCCCGGTGTGTTACTGGGAGAACGACGTGTTCGACCCGGGGGAGGACGACCCCAGCGACGAGAACCGCGGCATGACCCTCCGCCAGGGGCGGGAGAACTACCGAAAGTGGGGCGCAGTGCGGGAGGATTTGGTTCGCCACGCCCGGCCGCCCCGGCCGGAGGAGATAGGGCCGGATGCCGGAATCCCCTGGGACGCGGCCTGGCCCGCGCATGCCCGGCCCGCCATGGAGAATATCGCCGGCTGGGTGGGCAGCCCGCTGTTCTCCCGGCTCCAGAGCTGGATGGAGGACACCTATGGGGTGCAGCCCTCCATTGAGTTCAGCAGGTGCGCCATGGACCGGGGCTGGAACGTGAAGTATAAAAAGGGAAGCCGCTCCCTGTGCGTCTGCTATGTCCGCCCGGGCTGGTTTGCCGCCATGGTGACGGTGGGGGCAAAGCAGATGGAGGAGCTGAACCGCCTTCTGCCCGCTTTTTCCGAGCCGGTTCGGCGCGTGATTGAGAATACCCGGCTGTTTAACGGCGGCAAGTGGCTGGTGCTGGATGTGAAGCAGGAGGAACAGCTGGAGGATGTCCAGCGGCTGATCCTGCTGAAGGCCCGGCCGCCAAAAGGGAAACAATAAGGAGAACCAAACCATGCATACTCATATTACGGTCAAAGGTGCGCGGGTGAACAACCTGAAGAACATCGATGTCAAAATTCCCCGGGACAAGCTGGTGGTGCTCACCGGCCTGTCCGGGTCGGGCAAGTCCTCCCTGGCCTTTGACACCATCTATGCCGAGGGGCAGCGCCGGTATGTGGAGTCCCTCAGCTCCTATGCCCGGATGTTCCTGGGCCAGATGGAGAAGCCGGACGTGGACTATATCGACGGGCTGTCCCCCGCCATCTCCATCGACCAGAAGACCACCAGCAAGAATCCCCGGTCCACCGTGGGCACGGTGACGGAGATCTACGACTACCTGCGCCTGCTGTGGGCCCGGGTGGGCACCCCCCACTGCCCCATCTGCGGCAAGGAGATCAAGCAGCAGACCATCGACCAGATCATCGACCAGGTGATGGCTCTGCCCGAGGCCACCCGGATTCAGGTGATGGCCCCGGTCATCCGGGGCAAGAAGGGCGAGCACGTCAAAATCTTTGAGGACGCGCGCAGGTCGGGCTATGTCCGCTGCCGGGCGGACGGCATCACCTATGACCTGTCCGAGGAGATCAAGCTGGAGAAGAACAAAAAGCACAACATCGAAATTGTGGTGGACCGGCTGGTCATCCGGGAGGACATCACCCGCCGCCTGACGGACAGCGTGGAGGTGGCCTCCAACCTGGCGGGTGGTCTGGTGGTGATCAACATTGTGGGGGAGGACCGGGACATCCTGTTCTCCCAGAATTACGCCTGCGAGGACTGCGGCGTGTCCATTGAGGAGCTCACCCCCCGGATGTTCTCCTTCAACAACCCCTTCGGGGCCTGCCCCACCTGTATGGGACTGGGCTCCCAGATGAAGATTGACCCCGACCTGATCATCCCCAATAAGAACCTGTCTATTATCGAAGGGGCCATCACCGCCTCGGGGTGGAGCAACATCAAGTCCGACGGAATTTCCCGGATGTACTTCGACGCCCTGTCCAAAAAGTACAAGTTCAAGCTGAACACCCCGGTGAAGGAGCTGCCCGCCGAGGTGCTGGACATCATCCTTTACGGCACCAAGGGGGAGAAGCTGACCCTCCACTATGACCAGCCCCGGGGCCAGGGCACTTTGTACCAGCCCTTTGAGGGCATTGTCAACAACCTGGAGCGCCGCTATCGGGAGACCCAGTCCGACGCCGTGAAGCGGGAGCTGGAGGAGTGCATGTCCCAGTGCCCCTGCCCCACCTGTCAGGGCCGCCGGCTGAAAAAGGAGTCCCTGGCCGTCACGGTGGGGGGGCTGGACATTGACACCTACTGCCACAAGAGCGTCAACGACGCCCTGGACTTTATGGACCACCTGGAGCTGAACCCCACCCAGACCATGATCGCCGCCCAGATTTTGAAGGAGATCAAAAACCGTCTGGGCTTCCTGCGCTCGGTGGGGCTGCAGTACCTGACCCTCAGCCGGGAGGCGGGCACGCTGTCCGGCGGCGAGAGCCAGCGTATCCGCCTGGCCACCCAGATTGGCTCCTCCCTGATGGGGGTGCTGTATATCCTGGACGAGCCCTCTATCGGCCTGCACCAGCGGGACAACGACAAGCTCCTGGCCACGCTGAAGGAGCTGCGGGACCTGGGCAACACCCTGCTGGTTGTGGAGCACGACGAGGACACCATGCGCGAGGCCGACTATATCATCGATGTAGGCCCCGGGGCGGGCATCAACGGCGGACAGATTGTGGCCGCCGGCACCCCGGAGGAGGTCATGAATACCCCCGGCTCCATCACCGGGGACTATCTGGCCGGGCGCAGAAAAATTCCCGTCCCCCAGGAGCGCCGGAAGGGGAACGGGAACTGTCTGAACGTGGTGGGCGCGGCGGAGAACAACCTGCGGGGCATCGACGTGACCATCCCCCTGGGGACCTTTACCTGCGTCACCGGGGTGTCGGGCAGCGGAAAGTCCTCCCTGGTCAACGAGATCTTGTACAAGAAGCTGGGGGCGGACCTGAACCGGGTCAAGGTGCGGGCGGGAAAGCACGAGCGCATCGAGGGGGAGGAGTTCCTGGACAAGGTCATCAACATCGACCAGTCCCCCATCGGACGCACCCCCCGCAGCAATCCGGCCACCTACACCGGGCTGTTCAACGACATCCGGGACCTGTTCGCCTCCACCCCCGACGCCAAAAGCCGGGGCTATGGGCCGGGCCGGTTCTCCTTCAATACCCGGGGCGGCCGGTGCGAGGCCTGCCAGGGGGACGGCCTGCTGAAGATTGAGATGCATTTCCTGCCGGATATTTATGTCCCCTGCGAGGTGTGCAAGGGGAAGCGGTATAACCGGGAGACCCTGGAGGTGCGCTACAAGGGCAAGAGTATCTATGAGGTGCTGGAGATGACGGTGGACGAGGCCCTGCCCTTCTTCGAGAACATCCCCCGCATCTATAACCGCCTGAAGACCCTGGAGGAGGTGGGCCTGGGCTATGTGAAGCTGGGCCAGCCCTCCACCGAGCTGTCCGGCGGCGAGGCCCAGCGGGTGAAGCTGGCCACCGAGCTGAGTAAGCGCTCCACCGGCAAGACCATCTATATCCTGGACGAGCCCACCACCGGCCTGCACAGCTATGACGTGCACAAGCTCATTGAGGTGCTCCAGAAGCTGGTGGAGGCGGGCAACACCGTAGTGGTCATCGAGCACAATCTGGACGTCATCAAGACGGCGGATTACCTGATTGACCTGGGCCCCGAAGGGGGCGACGGCGGCGGTCAGATCGTGGCCACCGGTACGCCGGAGGAGGTTGCGCAGTGTGAGCGGTCCTATACGGGGCAGTATTTAAAGCGGATGCTGTCCTGACGCCGCCGGCGCCCCCAAAAATTCGGAGCGGAGCGGAGAATTTCCGCAGGCGGAATTCACTTCCGCCGAGGAATGAAAAAGAAGGGGAACCCAACTCCGGCGGCGCCGGAGTTGGGAGCGGGGACGGCGGCGGTCAGATCGTGGCCACCGGTACGCCGGAGGAGGTTGCGCAGTGTGAGCGGTCCTATACCGGACAGGATTGAAAGCGGATGCTGTCCTGACGCCGCCGGCGCCGGGGCCGGGAAAACGCTGCTTCCTGCGGGCCGGTCTTGGACCGGCCCCTACGGGAAATCCCAGTACCAGGTTTTACGTAGGGGCGCACAGTGTGCGCCCGTTATACGGGCCAGCGTTCGAAACGGATGCTGGAAAAGTCATATAGCATGTGGAATGGGGAGACGGTTCCAATGGCTTGGTGAGAGCCGGGAAAACACTGCCTCCTGCGGGCCGGTCTTGGACCGGCCCCTACGGGAAATCCCAGTACCAGGTTTTACGTAGGGGCGCACAGTGTGCGCCCGTTATACGGGCCAGCGTTCGAAACGGATGCTGGAAAAGTCATATAGCATGTGGAATGGGGAGACGGTTCCAATGGCTTGGTGAGGGCCGGGGAAAGGCTGCCTCCTGCGGGCCGGTCTTGGACCGGCCCCTACGGAAAAGACCCGGCGTCTTTCGCAGGGGCGCACAGTGTGCGCCCGTCTGTCCCGGCGATGTTCTGCCGGGCTGGGATTTTACCTGCCTGCATGCAGGGCGGGGGCTTGCCCCCGCCGCTCTTCCCAGTATGGGCTCTGCTTCGGCGCTCCGTTTGCAGGGGCGGCTGTCAGCCGCCCGCCGTTTTATGGCTGCGTCCTGCGGTACCCGTTTCTGCCCAGCGCCCCAGCTCCAGCCCCAGGCGGAAACCGTGGACAAAGCTGAGAAAATTGCTGGTGTCCAGCAGATGAAAGATGGGGTCCGGCATGTCCTGGTCTTCCCACAGCACCTGAGATTGTGTAAGATAGTCTCGGTAGGCGGGATCGGCCTCAAAATTCAGACGGGCCTGCTCGATTTCCAGTGAGTAGAGATTTTTTAATCGTTCTGTCATAAATAACATCTCCTGACACGAACTTTTATGATGCTATTATAGCACGAACTAAAAAGATGTCAATAGTGAGGATGGAAAAATGGAAGTTATTTTGCCGGGCATTGCCCAACGCCTGAAACCACTTCGAAAGGCGAGAGGTCTGACCCAGGTGGAGATGGCGGCACTTCTGCACTGCACCGATCGCCATTATCAAAAAATAGAATACGGAAAGGTGAACCTTCCCTCGACAACGCTGATATTCCTGGCGGACTTTTTCGGCGTGACCACCGACTACCTGCTGGGCAGGGAAAGAGAGGAGGAAAAAGAGGATGGAGTGGCATCCTGTGACAACTCCGGAGGATCCGGACTTTGAGCCGCTGTTCCGACTGTATCAGAGCGGCTTCCCCCTGCACGAGCAGCGCACCCGGGAAAAGGAGGAGGCGATCCTCGCCCACCCGGCCTGCCGGACCCTGGCGCTGCGGGAGAGGGGGGCCTTTGCCGGACTGCTGGCGCTGTGGGAAGGGGAAGACTTTACCTATGTGGAGCACTTTGCCATCCAACCCGAGCTGCGGGGCAGCGGCCTGGGGGGCAGAGTGATGGAAAAATTGATGGGGCAGGGAAAACCTGTTGTGCTGGAAATCGACCCGCCGGTGGATGAGACGGCCAGGCGGCGGGAGGGGTTTTACCGGCGCGCGGGCTTTTATCCCAACCCCTGGCCCCACATCCATCCCCCCTACCGGCCGGGATATACCGGGCACCAGCTGGTGGTCATGACCGGACCGGAGCCCTGGAGCCGGGCGCGGTGGGAGGATTTTTCCCGTTTTCTGCGGGAGACCGTGATGGCGGACTGCAATACAGAAAAGAAGTAACGAGGCATTACATGGATATTTTTCAGTGGCTGACGGGTACCACCATGGGAAAGTGTATGTTTACCATGCTGGTGTCCATGATTCCCATCGTAGAGCTGCGGGGCGGGCTGCCCTTCGGCGTGGCCCTCGGGCTGCCCTATCATCTGGCCTTTCCGGCGGCTGTGATTGGAAACATTATTCCTGCGCCGTTCATTGTCGTCTATATCCGGAAGATCTTCCTGCTGATGCGCCGGTATATGCCCCGGCTCAACGGACTGGTGGACAAGCTGGAGGAGAAGGCACACCTGAAGGGGCAGAAGGTGCAGCAGTACCAATATATCGGCCTGTGGCTCTTTGTGGCCATTCCCCTTCCGGGCACCGGGGCCTGGACCGGGTCCCTGGCGGCAGCTTTTTTGGATATGCGGCTGCGGCGGGCCCTGCCCGCCATTCTCCTGGGCGTCCTGACCGCCGGATGTATTATGCTGACCCTGACCCACGTAGGGATCAATCTGTTCTCCGGCACGGTGCAATAAGAAGCGCTAAGGCCGCGCGCAGGGGTGCTTGGGGCGGGGCGAGGGCGAGCGCAGGGCCGCACAGTGTGCGCCCCTGCGGGAGGGGAGCAATACGCCGGGCGGGAGCATACACCCGGCGGGCGGCTGATAGCCGCCCCTACGGAGGGGACAGGGCGTTGCACCCGAGAGCCGGCGGGACATCCGGCTGCCGGTTTCTGCTTGGGAATGGCGGCTTGAGGGTGCTTCGTCTGCGGGCGCACAGTGTGCGCCTCTGCGGAAGGGGAACAATACGCCGGGCGGGAGCATACACCCGGCGGGCGGATACGAGGGGGGGAATCGGCTCCATGGCCAACTCCCCTGTACATCATGGGGGCACGCCGGGGCGCGGGATGGCATAGGATGGCCCGGAGGTGTTGCCGGATGGGTGAGATCATCGGGGGCGTGCTGTGCGCGATGGGACTGGGGCTGGCCGCCTGGTGGCTGTTTGGCCGTCTGCTGCGGCCCATTCCAAGCCAGCGGCTCTATGGCCTGATTCCCGGAGCGGGAGACGGAGAGACGCTGGAGCAGTCGGTGCGGGCCTTTGTCTGGCTGCGCGGCCTGGGGCTGCTGGACTGCCCCATTGTGATTGCCGACGTGGGGCTGAGCGCCCGGGGGCGGGAGCTGGCCTTGCGGCTGACCCTGCGCTGGCCGGAGGTAATCCTGTGGCCGGCGGGCGAACTGGGAGACTACATATCCCGGCGCTGACCGGGGAACGGGGAGGGAGACGTCCTTTTGGAAGAGAAGGAGCTGCAGCAGATGGAGGGGAGCGTCTCCTCCATCATTTTTCAGAATGAGGAGAACGGGTACACCATCCTCCGCCTGGATGTCCACGGGGAGGAGGTGACAGCCGTGGGCACCATGCCCGGCGTCACCCCGGGGGAGTACCTGACGGTGCGGGGGCGCTGGGTGCGCCACGCCGTCTACGGCGCCCAGTTTAAGGCGGAGACGGCGGAGCGCCGTCTGCCCCAGGGGCTGAAGGAGATCTACCACTATCTGGCCTCGGGGGCGGTAAAGGGGGTGGGCAAGGCCACCGCCCGGCTGCTGATCGAGGAGTTTGGGGAGGACGTCCTCACCGTAATGGAGGAGAGCCCGGAGCAGCTGAGCAAAATCCGGGGTATTACCCCCAAGCGGGCCCGGCAGATTGGCGATTTCTTCCGGCAGCAGATGGGCTCCCGGCGGCTGATGGAGTTTTTGACCGCCCACCAACTGCCGGCCGAGCTGTCCGGTCCCCTGCGCCGGGCCTATGGGGACGTGGCGCTGGAGGTGGTGAAGGCCAACCCCTATCTGCTGGTGGGGGTGGAGTTCGGCGTGGAGTTCTCCCAGGCGGATGCGCTGGCCCTGGCCCTGGGCATTGGGCCGGAGGACCCGCAGCGGCTGGAGGCGGGACTGCTGTTTGAGCTGGCCCACAACAACCTGAACAACGGACATACCTTTCTGCCCCACCGGAAGCTGCTGGAGGCCACCGGCATTCTGCTGGACGCACCGGTCGAGAAGCTGGAGGAGGCGCTGGAGGGGCTGGTGCAGCGGGGCGAGGCGGACCGGGAGGAGGTGGCGGGCCAGGACGGGGTATATCTGCCCGCCCTGTACGAGGCCGAGACCTTTATCGCCCACCGCATCCGGGAGATGAGCGCGGAGGAGCTGCTGCCCCCCCAGGGGCTGGACAAGCTGATTGATCGCATCCAAAGGGAACAGCACCTTACTTATGCACCCCAACAGCGGCAGGCGGTGGAACTGGCCGCCTGCCGGCAGGTGATGCTGCTCACCGGCGGGCCGGGCACCGGCAAGACCACCTGCCTGCGGGGGGTGCTGGCCCTGTTTGAGGCCATGGGGCTGGAGACGGCCCTGGCCGCCCCCACCGGCCGGGCGGCCAAGCGGCTGGGGGAGCTGTGCTCCACCGAGGCCTCCACCATCCACCGCCTGCTGGAGACAGGCTTTGACCCCCACAGCGGACGGCTGGTGTTCAGCCGGAACGCGGATGACCCGCTGCGGGCGGACGCCGTGATTGTGGACGAGACCTCGATGGTGGATGTGCCCCTGATGGCCGCGCTCCTCTCCGCCCTGCAGGGGGACTGCCGGCTGGTGCTGGTGGGGGACCCGGACCAGCTGCCCTCGGTGGGGCCGGGCAACCTGTTTGCCGACCTGATCCGCAGCGGCGTGGTACCCACGGTGCGTCTGACGGAGATTTTCCGCCAGGCGGCCCAGAGCGCCATTGTCCGCAGCGCCCACCAGGTCAACCGGGGGGAGCTGCCCGACCTGCGGAAGAACCGGGGGGACTTTTTCTTCCTGGCCCGCCGGGACCCCCAGAGTGCCCTGGACACCATTGTGGACCTGTGCCGCCGGCGGCTGCCCGAGCGCATGGGGATTCCCGCCGATCAGATTCAGGTGCTCTCCCCCACCCGGAGACGGGGGACAGGTACCCGGGCGCTGAACCAGGCCCTTCAGGCGGCGCTGAACCCGCCCCTGGAGGGAAAGGGGGAGCGGCGCTTTGGGGACTGGGTGTTCCGGGCCGGCGACCGGGTGATGCAGGTGAAGAACAACTACGACATTCTCTGGCGGGAGGAGGGGGGAGCCGACTCCGGCATGGGGATGTTCAACGGGGACATTGGGGTGATCCGCTCCATCGACGGGGAGGTCATCACGGTGGATTTTGACGGCAAGGTGGTGGAGTACGCCCCGGATATGCTGGGGGAGCTGGAGCCCGCCTTTGCCGTGACAGTGCACAAGGCCCAGGGCAGCGAGTACCGGGCCGTGATTTTGGCGGCCCTGGACGGCGCGCCCATGCTGATGACCCGGGGCGTGCTGTATACCGCCATCACCCGGGCCAAAGAGCTGCTGATTATTGTGGGGGACGACCAGGCGGTGGCGCAGATGGTGGCCAATAACCGCCAGACCCGGCGATATTCCGGCCTGCGGGACCGGCTGCGCCGTACGGAATAAGAGGTTCCTTCTGTGCGTCGAAAAGCCCGCCGGCAAGAGACGCTACCGCAGGGAAAGAGCGGAATGAAAGTGAGCGGTGTCCCGGACCGGGACACCGCTCACGCAAAATGAGATAACCAAATCAAGGGTGGCCCTCTGGATATCGGCGCGGGGAAAAGGGCCCTAAAGCGGAGAATCTTGAATTTTAAAAATGTACCGCAGTCCATGCCGGGCCGAAGGGAAGAGGCGGAGTCCGGATGCTATCGCAGCACCCACTGGAGCATCAGAAGCAGCCCGAAGCCGGGGACGCCCAGCAGGCCCAGGACCAGGGCGTTGACCAGATTGACCCCCAGCGAGACCCCAAGCGCCTGGCCGAAGGGGGAAAACAGAGCCAGCGCCGCCAGCCCCACAGAGGAGCGCACCGCCAGACGGATCAGCTGGGCAGCGGGCCGGCGCAGCAGAAGCAGCGCGGCACACAGCAGCAGCCCGGACAGGCACCAGGCCACATACCCGGGCAGCTGGGTCATGGCACGGCCTCCAGCTCCTTGACCTTGCGCAGCAGGTAATTGTATCGGGCGTGAAGGGCGTTGATTTCAAAGACGTAGGATTCAATCAGGTCGCTGTCGCTGACGGTGTTGAAGCCGCCGTATGCCTGGTTGATCAAGGTGCGTGTGCGGGCCAGGGAGGCCATCAGCTCCTGGCGCTCGGTCTCCTTGGGACCGCTGCGCCGGCGGGCAAACAGGCGGGGAGAATCGGTCATGGGCGTCGCTCCTTTCGCAAAGCTGTGGATCGTGTCCGGTGTAATATTCTATGGATAGTTTGGACAAATATTCCAGCCTTTAGTCGCGAATAGGAAAATAACCGCGGGCCATACTAAGCTCGGACACAGGAAACGGCTCTCCAGGCCGGTGCTGGACAATCCCCTCCCACCATATCATCCGGCCCGTCCGCCGGAAGGGAATATCCCTGCTGTGCGGGCGGCCGGAGACAACCTGAAGGCTGATTCAGAGGGAAAGGCTGCCTCAACAGAGACAGAAATGGGGAAGAAGTCCGTTGGCGAAAGGCTGAGAGCCAAGGGCGGCGCTGTGTGAAAACACTTCGCCCATGGTCCCTGTGTCCCGCCCGTCCGACGGGGGAAGCCCCGCGGAACGCAGGCAAAAACGCCGCCCCGGGCGGCTGTCCGAAAACATCTTCTGCTTTGCCGTTCAGCTTGCGCTGTACAGCAAAGGTGGCAGAAGAGAGGGACAGCGCCGGGGCGGCGCTTTTCTTTTATGGGGAAGGGGCGGATTACTGTGCCAGAATGGTTGTGCAGTAGGCGCGCAGCGCCGCAGCAAGCTCGGCGCGGGTGATGCCGCTGCCCGGACGCAGGCTGCTGTCCTCATAGCCGGAGAGCAATCCGCAGCCAACAGCCCACTCCATGCTCTCCCGGGTCCAGGAGGAGACGGTGTCCGCGTCGGAAAAGGCGGAGAGGCTCTCCCCTTCGGACAGAGCGACGCCGGAGTAGCGGGTAAAGTTAAAGAGAATCAGGGCCAGCTGCTCCCGGCTCAGCGTGGCATTGGGAGAAAAGCCGCTCCCGGTGCCGCTCATCAGCCCCTCCTGCGCACACCAGGCGGCAGCCTGATAATACCACTGGTCGGAAGAGACATCCGAGAAGGAAACCGGCTGACGCGGGCTGTGGGAGCCGCCCAGCTGCCACAGGATCTGGGCCAGCTGAGCCCGGGTCACCGGACCGCCGGGAGAGAAGGAATCTTCGTCCGTGCCGGAGAACAGTCCCCGCTCCAGAACGTATTCCACTGCATCATAATACCAGGCCCCGGATGGCACATCAGAGGGGATGATGACGCTTTCAAATACCTGAAGATAGTAGTTCAGCGTATATTCCTCCCCGTCGCTGGGAGAGAGGTAGTGCAGAGAAACCAGACACAGTACAGTATCTGTTCTGGGCAGTGTGCCGGCGGTCTGAACCAGGGACTGGGCGCTGCCCGGCGTATTGCGGGCCGCCAGTGCGGCGGCGGCTCCGGCAGAGAGGGACTGGGCGGAGAGGATATAGGTGCTGCCCGCCGACAGGGTGTCTGGCTGCGCCGTCCAGGCGGTTAAGGCGCCCTGGGCGGTCATACAGTCCGAGACGGGAGCGTCCGCCCCATCCAGCATTTCATACACGCCGTCCTGATCCAGATCGGTAAGATAGTCTACCTCCACCCAGACGCCGTCGGTCTGGGGCTGGACATAGAACACCACATCCCCGGCTGTGCGGTTGATTTGGCAGGTATAGCGGACGAAGTCATCCGACTGGAATGCGCCGTCTGCATTCCGGCGGTAGATCTCCACGGACAGATCCTGCTGGGGAAAGTCCATAGAATCCCCCACAATCAAAAAGGCGGCAAAGCTGTTTGCCAGCGGATCGGCGGCCCGGACAGGGCCGGCCGCAGTTATGGACAAAGCCAGAAGCAGAAACAGGCTCAGCCATCGTTTGCGCATTGTCATGAGTACTCCTTTCAGCAGCGGTGTGCCAATTGGCCACCAATGATGCATGATCGGACCTTATTATACCCAGAATGGGGCGTATATGCAAGGAGAAGATGTCGTTTGACTGGGCGAGAGGCGAAAGATAGGCCAAAGCCCACAAATGTTAACTGAAAAATATTTAAGTTGACAAATGACGGCGCACAATGTATACTGTAAAAAATAAAAGGTTTACAATCAAGAGAGCAAAAGGAGGATCCCGTCCCATGGAATCAAAGACAAAAAATCAAGTACATTGGATGGCCATGACAGCGGTGATGGCCGCTGTGCTGGCAGTTATTGCGCCCTTTGCCCTGCCTATCGGCCCGGTACCCATCTCGCTGTGCACACTGGCCATTTATTTTGCCGTGTATGTGCTGGGCTGGCGGCGGGGCACTATGGCGGTGGTAGTCTATGTCCTGCTGGGCGCGGTGGGACTGCCGGTTTTCAGTAACTTTGCGGGCGGACTGGGTAAGCTGGCGGGCCCCACGGGGGGGTATATTATCGGCTATATCCCTCTGGCACTGATTGCAGGGTGGTTCGTCCAGCGCTTCCCCCGCAGCCGGGCCATGCAGCTGCTGGGGATGGTACTGGCTACCGCGGTGCTGTATGCGCTTGGCACAGCCTGGATCTGCGTGCAGGCGGGATATGAAGTGGCTGCCGCCCTGGGGGTATGCGTGTTCCCATTTGTCCCGGGGGATCTGGTGAAGATAGCGGCGGCGCTGGCCGTGGGGCCGGTACTGCAGAGTCGGCTGGCCCAGGCGAAGCTCTCCCCCGCGGGCTGAAGCCGCAGCCGGGGATGGAGAAAATCAGAGAAAAAGGACCGCGAGACTGTGGAAAAAGCGGCTTGTCAATTGATTGAAATTGACAAGCCGCTTTTTCGAGAAAGGCTGCACGAAAGACAGTCCTCGATGTCGTCGTCACAAGCTGCGCTGCGGAAGTTCTTTCCGCAGCGGTTCGTTTTTTTGATAAAAAATTGGAGGAGCCCCGGCGGCTTTACAGACTCCGGTTTGCTGTAAATGATGCATATGGCAAAAACAGCGCTTGTCTTTTTCCAGGGGTTGGCCGTATAATAGTGCTGTACGACGATGGATACGGGCGCGGAAGGCAGGCGTGAATAAAAAATTTTTTATTAGGTGCAATAAACAAGCCTGCCGCGGCATTTCTGATATGACAGGAGTATGGGAACGATGTTGATGGGGTTGATGGTCCGGACAGCGGAATATGGGGGCGGGGACCAGAGGGAGCTGGAGCGCCTGCTCGCGGGCATCGCCGGCGGAGAGCATGAGGATCTGGCACAGCTGTACCACCGGACCCGGGCGGCGGTATACGCCCTGGCGCTGTCCTATTTGAAAAACGCCCACGATGCCCAGGATGTGACCCAGGACACCTATGTGCGGGTGTGGGAAAATGCGGGGCAGTACCGGGCCCAGGGATCTCCCATGGCCTGGCTTTTGACCATTGCCCGGAATCTGTCCCGGATGAAGCTGCGCCAGGGGGCACGGCAGGGGGAGCTGAGCGAGGAGGAGTGGAACGCCATTCCGGCGGACGGCCCCGACGTGACGCCGGAGGACCGGGAGGTCCTGCAGCAGGCCCTGGCCTCTCTGGGAGACGTGGAGCGGCAGGTGGTTTTGCTCCACGCGGTGACCGGGCTGAAGCACCGGGAGATCGCCGCCCTGCTGGAGATGCCGCTGGCTACCGTGCTGTCCAAATACCATCGGGCGCTGAAAAAATTACGGGTTCAATTGGAAGGAGATGACGCCCTGTGACAGATCAGGAATTGGAGCTGCGCCTGGCCAAGGCCGTGTCCCGGGCGGTTCCGGACGATTTGGAAGAGATTTTGGCCCGCTGTGGGGCCGCGGAGGAGAAGGTGGTTCCCCTCCAGGCGCAGCCCCGGAAGCGGCCGGAAGTCAAAAAGAGACGGTGGATGCCGGCGGTGCTGGCCGCCTGTCTGGTGCTGGCGGTGCTGGGCGGGGGCGGAGGATATTATTACCAGGTGAGCCATGCGGTGGCCTCGGTGATATCGCTGGATGTCAATCCCAGCATTGCCCTGACGGTCAACCGGCAGGAAAAGGTACTCTCCGCCCAGCCCATGAACGATGACGCGGCGGTGGTGCTGGAGGGGATGGAACTGAAGGGTACCCAGCTGGACGTGGCGCTGAACGCTATTGTGGGTTCCCTGCTGAAAAATGGATATGTGGACGAGCTGGCCAACTCCATCCTGATTACGGTGGAGGATGACGACGCTGCCCGGGGTACCCGGCTGCAGCAGGAGCTTACCGCTCAGGCCGACGCCATTCTGGCCGGGGCCCAGGTCAACGGGGCCATTTTGTCCCAGACCATCCAGAACAGTGCGCAGCTGAGGCAGCAAGCGGAGGAGTACGGCATCTCCGCGGGCAAGGCGGCGCTGATTCAGACCATTGTGGACGGCAGCGGCGGCCTGCATACCTTTGAGGAGCTGGTGGGCCTGTCCATTAACGAGCTGAACCTGCTCTACACCTCGATGGAGGCGGAAGGCACCCAGACAGACCCGGGGACGGAGGCGCCCTCGGGCGAGGGGGAGAGTACAGGCTCCGGAACCGTGAGTTCGGGTCTGCAGTCCACCGGGCAGGCCAGCGACGGGGCCTATATTGGGACAGAGGCGGCCCTGGCCGCCGCCCTGTCCCATGCGGGGCTGTCGGCGGCGGATGTGACGGTGAAGGAAATTGAATACGACTATGAGGACGGCCGGATGGTCTATGAGCTGGAGTTCTACACCAGCGCGGGGGAGTATGAGTATGATATCGACGCCCTGACCGGGGAGATTGTCAAGCAGAAACAGGAGCTCTATGGGGGGAGCACCGGCCAGTCCGGCGGAGGGAGCAGCGCCTCCGGCACCGGAAGCAGCGCCGAAACAGGGGGAAGCACCTCCGGCGGCAGTACCGCCTCCGGCGATATCGGCGGGGAGGCGGCCAAGGCGGCTGCGTTTGCCCACGCAGGTGTGGACGCGGGCCAGGCGTCCTCGGTGGAGACGGAGCGGGACTATGAAGACGGCCGCCTGGAATATGAGGTGCAGTTCTGGGTGGATTCCACCAAATATGAGTACAAGATTGACGGCGGCAGCGGCGCGGTTCTGGAGAGCGAGAAGGAGGAGCACGGCCGCAGTCAGCCGGAGTCCGCTTCCGAAGCCGACGACATTGGGGGAGAGGCGGCGATGCAGTATGCACTGGCTCACGCCGGCGTGTCCCAGGACGCGGCACATGACCGGAAGGTAGATCGGGACTATGAGGACGGCCGCCTGGAGTACGAGGTGGAATTTGAAGCCGGCGGCAGGGAATATGAGTATGTCATTGACGGAACCTCCGGCGCGGTGCTCTCCCACGAGACGGACTGAGACGGAGCGTCCGGCCTGTTGGCACAGAAAGCAGCAGAAGCGGCCCCGGTGCCCTGGGGCCGCTTCTGCTTGTCGAAAAAGCCCTCCCGCAGGGAGTTCCTGCGGTCGTAGCCGCAGGAATAAAATTGAATCCGTCATTTCCGGCGGCGTGTACGTCGGAAATGACACCTCTCACGAAAGACAGTCCGACTTTTTCTCAAGAAATCGAGGACTGTCTTTCGTGCTGCCTTTCTCGAAAAAGTGGCTTGTCAATTGATAGAAATTGACAAGCCACTTTTTCGACAGGCTCAGGGGCCGCCTGCGGGCGGCCTCTGAGAGGATAGACAAGCGGCGCATCACCTGATTTCGGGTGATGCGCCGCTTGTTCTTTTGTGTTTCAGCGTTTCAGATAAGAATTTTTGGGGTACATCGCGGATCAGCTGGTCCTTGGAGCGGGGGAATTGACATTTTCTGCAATGAAAACTGCGGAACGGGACCTTTTCCGTGCATTGGGGTCTCTTATACATCTGTCAGCTGGAGAGAGGGCCATAGGAAAACACCGTATATCAGGGGAGGTATAGCCATAAACTAATAGGAATCCTGCAGAGTTCGTGAAAGGAAACAAAACAGTCGATAAAACGTCGAAAATATAAGCGGAAAGAAAAATGAATAAAATGCAGGATAAAATTCATTGACTTGCGAAAAGACGTAATGTATACTTTAATAAACTAACGGTATAGCAAAATAGAAAATTATGAAATGGGGAGGAAGGAACGGATATGAGCATTCAAAATGAGTATCTGAACGGCCTGATGGAGCGGGTAGTCCGGCGGGACCCCGCCGAGCCGGAGTTTCACCAGGCGGTGCGGGAGGTGCTGACCTCGCTGGCTCCGGTGGTCAATGCCCGTCCCGAGCTGATCACCGAGGGCGTGATGGACTGTCTGGTGGAGCCGGAGCGGACCATCAAGTTCCGGGTTCCCTGGGAGGATGACCAGGGCCGCATTCATGTCAACCGGGGCTACCGGGTGCAGTTCAACAGCGCTATCGGCCCCTACAAGGGCGGGCTGCGCTTCCACCCCTCGGTCAATGAGAGCATCATCAAATTCCTGGGCTTTGAACAGACCTTTAAAAACAGCCTCACCGGCCTGCCCATCGGCGGGGGCAAGGGGGGCAGCGACTTTGATCCCAAGGGCAAGTCCAACAACGAGGTTATGCGCTTCTGCCAGAGCTTTATGAACGAGCTGTTCAAATACATCGGGCCCGACACCGATGTGCCCGCCGGCGACATCGGGGTGGGGGCCCGGGAAATTGGCTATCTGTTTGGTCAGTACAAGCGGCTGCGCAACGAGTTCACCGGCGTCCTCACCGGGAAGGGCCTTTCCTATGGCGGCAGCCTGGCCCGGAAGGAGGCCACCGGCTACGGCCTGTGCTATTTCACAGACAACATGATTCAGGACGCCGGCCGCTCCTTCCAGGGGGAGACCGTGGTCATCTCCGGCTCGGGCAATGTGGCGCTCTATGCCTGTGAAAAGGCCGCGGAGCTTGGCGGCAGGGTGGCGGCCATGTCCGACTCCAACGGCTATGTGTATGACCCGGACGGGATAGACCTGGCTTTGATGAAGCAGGTGAAGGAAGTGGAGCGCCAGCGCATTGCGGAGTATACCCGGCGCCGCCCCAGTGCACAGTACCGCGAGGGCTGCTCGGGCATCTGGCAGATCCCCTGCGGAATCGCCCTGCCCTGCGCCACCCAGAACGAGCTGGACGGCGCCTCGGCCAGGGCCCTGATTGCCAACGGGTGCTTTGCGGTGGCGGAGGGGGCCAACATGCCCTGTACCCCCGAGGCGGTGGAGGCCTTCCAGGCGGCCGGCATCCTCTTTGCTCCGGCCAAGGCGGCCAATGCCGGCGGCGTGGCGGTGTCCGCACTGGAGATGAGCCAGAACTCCATGCGCTTCTTCTGGAGCTTCCAGGAGGTGGACGATCACTTGAAACGGATCATGACGGATCTGTACCGCAGCGCCTCCCAGGCGGCGGAGCGGTACGGCATGGCGGGCAACCTGGTGGCCGGGGCCAATATCGCGGGCTTCCTGAAGGTGGCCGATTCCATGCTGGCCTACGGCGTGGTGTAAAGGGGGCGGGGACATGAACGTGTATGCTGCCCGCGTGTCGGAGCACCTGAAGCAGCGCTATGCCGGTCAGCCGGAGTATCTCCAGTCCGTCCTGACCTGGCTGGAGATGATCGAGCCGGCCCTGGACGACCCCCGCTACGAGCAGCAGGACCTGCTCACCCGCATGGTGGAGCCAGAGCGGATGGTGTCCTTCCTGGTCCCCTGGACGGACGACCAGGGGGCGGTCCACACCAACCGGGGCTATCGGGTGCAGTTCAACAGCGCCATCGGCCCCTATAAGGGCGGGCTGCGCTTTCACCCCACGGTGAACGAGGGGGTGGTCAAGTTCCTGGGCTTTGAGCAGACCTATAAAAATGCCCTCACCGGCCTGCCCATCGGCGGGGCCGCCGGCGGCGCCGACTTTGACCCGCGGGGGCGGAGCAGCCGGGAGATCATGCGCTTTTGCCAGAGCTTTATGACGGCCCTGTACCGCTATATCGGTGCGGATACCGACATTCCCGCCGGCGACATCGGGGTTGGAGCCCGGGAGATTGGCTATCTGTACGGCCAGTACAAGCGGCTTGCGGGCCGGGCGGAGAGCAGCGCCCTCACCGGCAAGGGGCTGACCTACGGCGGAAGCGTAATCCGCCAGGAGGCCGCCGGCTTTGGCACCGTGTATTTCCTGGCCCGCATGCTGGAACGCCAGGGAGAGGGGCTGGAGGGCGTCCGGATTGCGGTCTCCGGCTTCGGCAACACCGCGTGGGGCGTCTGCTCCAAGGCGGCGGAGCTGGGGGCCAGGGTGGTCACTCTGTCCGGCCCTGACGGCTATATCTACGACCCGGAGGGGGTATGCACCCGGGAAAAGCTGGACTTTATGCTGGCCATGCGCTTCAGCGGGGAGGATAAGGTCGCCCCCTATGCCCGGCGGTTCGGCGTGGAGTTCTTCCCGGGGCAGAGGCCCTGGCGGGTGCCGGCGGATGTGGTCATCCCCTGCGCGACCCAGAATGAGCTGGATGTGGAGGACGCGGTGTGCATTCTGGCCAATGACGTGCGGTACTATGTGGAGGGCGCCAATATGCCCGCCACCACCGACGCCCTGAGGCTGCTGCGCCTGAGCCCCAAGATTCTGACGGCGGGTTCCCGGGCGGCGGGCACCGGCGGTGTGGCGGTGTCCGCCCTGGAGATGGCCCAGAACAGCATCCGGTACAGCTGGTCCCGGCAGGAAGTGGAACAGAAGCTGCGGGACATTATGGGCTCCATTTACGACGCGTCCGCGGCCACGGCGGAAGAATACAGCCTGGGCTATGACCTGATCGCCGGAAATGATATTGCCGCCTTCAAGCGCATCTCAGAGGCCATGCTGGCCCAGGGGATGTAGGAAGCGGCCAACGGAAGCGAAAAAGCCCGCCTGCAAGGCGTTCCGCCGTCCGCAGGCGGCGGATAAAATGGGCTCCTGTCATTTCGAAAGAGCAGCGCGCCGCTTTTCACAAAGCGGCGCGCTGCTTTTTCAACAGTCTCTCTTTTTCTGCAATGCTTCCGGGACAAAGCTTATTTGCCGGGCTTGAAGCTGTCCTTCAGGCTCACCGCCCGGTTAAAGACCAGATGTCCGGGGGCGGAGTCCCGGCTGTCTGCGCAGAAGTAGCCCAGACGCAGGAACTGGAAGCGGTCGGCGGGCTGGGCGGAGGCCAGAGAGGCCTCCAGCTTGCAGCCGGTGAGCACCTCCAGAGAGGCGGGGTTCAGGCAGTCCAGAAAGTCCTTGTCCCCGCCGTCGGGATCGGGGTCGGAAAACAGGTTGTCGTACAGCCGCACCTGGGCGTCCACAGCGGTGGCGGCGTCCACCCAGTGGATGGTGGCGCCCTTCACCTTCCGGCCGTCGGCGGGGTTGCCTCCGCTGCTCTCAGGGTCATAGGTGGCCAGAATCTCGGTGACGTTGCCCGCCTCGTCCTTGACGCAGCCGGTGCAGCGGATGAGATAGGCGCCCTTCAGACGGCACTCCGGGCCGTCGGGATAGAGGCGCTTGTACTTGGGAATGGGCGTCTCCAAAAAGTCGTCGGCCTCCACGTACAGGTGGCGGGAGAAGGTGACCTCCCGGGTGCCGGCCTGGGGATCGTTGGGGTTGTTCTCCACGGGGAAGGTCTCGCTCTTCCCCTCGGGGTAGTTGGTGATGGTCAGCTTCACCGGGCGCAGCACCGCCATGACCCGCTGGGCGTGGTCGTTCAGATCCTCCCGCAGGCAGTGCTCCAGGAAGGCGTACTCCACGGTGGAGGGGTTTTTGGCCACGCCGATGCGGTCGCAGAAGTTGCGGATGGAGGCGGGGGTATAGCCCCGGCGGCGCAGGCCGCACAAAGTGGGCATCCGGGGGTCGTCCCAGCCGGAGACATAGTGCTCCTCCACCAGCTTGCGCAGCTTCCGCTTGGACATGACGGTATAGTTGATGCCCAGACGGGCAAACTCGATCTGCCGGGGCTTGCTGGGTACGTCGGTATTGTTGATCACCCAGTCGTACAGGGGACGGTGGTCCTCATACTCCAGGGAGCACA
>JAHYYS010000035.1 GCA_019424865.1 bacterium | reverse complement strand
CCGGCTTCTCCGGATACAAAAGCAGGAACAGGCCCAGCACCCACAGGAGCAGGAACACCGCCAGCAGCACGATGTAATCCCGGTGGAACTGGATAAAATCCCAGATTCCTGCGTCATAGCTGTGATAATTCCCGCTCCAGGCCGCCGTACACACCAGCGCAACAAAGCCCACCAGCCCCGAGGCTGCCAGCACGCAGGATGCGGCGATGCGCTGCACCCGCGTCCGGCGGAACCAGCTCCGCTCCAGCTTACCGCGCCAGGTGTTTACTCTTCGTTCATTCCACTCCTGCATTTGCGATCTCTCCTCTCATCTGCATAAGGAGCCCGGCGTCAAACCGCCTCCCGTTTCCGGCGGGAGAACAGGAATACCCCCAGCTGTGCAAGGCCCAGCCCCAGGGCAAAGGGCTCCGCCGCCGGCGCCCAGCCCTGGCAGGCGCACAGCATCAGGCCGCACCAGATGGCCGCGGCGATGCCCACATACAGCCAGGGGGGACAGGCGGCTGTACATCTTCCGGTACAGGTCTACCGCCGAATAGATGCAGACTGCTTCCAGCAAATTGATCACCGCCCAGGCCACCCCCTGTGTGGGCAGAAACGGTCCTGCAACGGAATAGGCCAGCAGGCACAGCCCCATAATCAGCTGAATCGGCCGGTTGGCCGGGTCAATGCGGCGGAATATATTCTGCTCGTCCATACCACTCATGCTCCTTTAGTCCCTCTGCGGCATAGCGCTGAGGAAGGAATCAAACGCATCCTTTACAGACTCCAGAAATTCCCTTTCCTCTTCCGTCATTTGCCCTTTTTGATCATATCTTTCGAAAATATGCTGGACGCTATTATACTTTTGCTGTAATGTCGGCAGAAATGCCGTCATTGCATCCGCTTCTTCTTTATCCAAGCCGTCTACTTGCACGACGTCCGCATATAACATCAGGCGATTGAAATAGTTTAATGTCCCCGCTATCGCCAAGTCGATTTCCTCTGCGGATCTCCCGTGGATAACATACTCCATGTTTGCTGAAACGCCCTCCGCCTCAGCGATAACGGCCGCAACACCCTCGGGAATCTCCTCCCGCTTGGTAATTTGGCCGACAGAAAACATGATAACGATCCCTATCAGGACTGCAATAAGCGCGTACTTCTTTTTCTTCATAACCGTTCCTGAATTTCTTCCCGCCGATTGCACTGTCAATTTGTATCTACGATGGTGAGACGTAAGTCGTTTAGATCACATATAGCACTGAACAGGTTACTCCCCAGCCGATCGATAGACTGAGATAAAAGAACGCCAAAAATGACAATCGAAATGGATAAAATGATCATACCAACAAGGAAATCATGGTTTTTCATGGCTTCAGCCTCCATGGGTAAACTTTTAAATTCAAAATTCTAATAATACACAAAACCTTGCACCCGGACGGTATCAAGAAAAGAATTGTTCCGTATGGCAAAGGTGTAGCAGCCCCACTCGTTCACCCGAATTGTTTTATCCAGGTTTCCGACATCCGTGCGGACATAATGGAACAGTCCGTCCGGTCCAATCAGTCCAAAGTCCATGCTTGCAGATTTCGGTGAATAATTCACAATGATCTGCACGGCTTCGCCTGCCTCCAGATAAAAATCCGAACTGGCTTTCGCCAATTTGCCCACGGGAATCTCGACATCAAGTGCAGCGACAGAAAGGGGAACTATCTGTTCCTGAAGCGCTGCCGCTTCACATGGCTGCGCTTCCAGGCCCGCAGCGGGCGCCGCCGTTCCAGATGCACCGGCCGGGATCCCAAGGATCCAAACCATCATGCTGCATACCAAAACCGCCCGCAAAAACTTTTTCATTTTCCCACGCTGCCTCCTGATTAATTTTTAAGATTTCTTCAATTTACCAGCCGGTTTCAAAATCAAACTCCCTTATTTCCGAATCATCTATGCTGTCCGCCGCAATATCTTCATACATTACTACTTCTTCCGCTGCGTCCTTATCCTGTACGGCTGCCATATAGAACACAGTACCTGCCAGCAGCACACAGACGGCGGCCAAAACCAGCGCGGCCGCTCTCCAGCGCCGGAGCGCGCGGTCCTCCTTCGGCGCATCCTGTGTCCCGGCGGGGGGCTCCGTCTTCTGTTCCGGATCCGCCTCCTCGCCGCGGATCAGCTCATCCATGGGCACGCCGTACAGCCGGCTCAGGCAAAACAGATTCTCCGCAGACGGCATAGCCGCTCCGGTCTCCCACCGGGAGACCGCCTGCCGGGATACCCCCAGCGCCTCCGCCAGACCGCTCTGGGAAAGCCCCTGTTCCTGGCGGAGCTGGATCAATCGCTCCGTCATTCTCACCTGCATCTTCACCTCAGATTATAGTGCGGCCGCCGCAGCCCGGCAACCGCTTCCGGTTTACATAGGGGGCAATTATTGGTTTCCCCCGCTCCCCATCCTCTGTTTGTCATTTTATCATATACAGACGGTTTCGTCCAGTTCAAAACTGTTTATTTTGCCCATTCAAGCGGCTGGAAAACCGCCCGCCGCAAAAAAGAGGGATGCCCCCGGCGTCCCTCTTCTCTTTTGGACAGACAGGGGCCCGGGACGCAGCTGCGTCCCGGGCCCCTGTCCGGATTTATACATAACCGTACATGCCCCGCACCGAGACCTCGCCGGCGGAGAGGGCGCGGCGGGTGCCGTCGGGGAGCTCCACCACCAGACGGAAGTCGTCGTCGATGGCCAGAGCATAGGCCTCCTGCCGGGAGACCGGGGTGATGAGCTGTACCTGATTGCCCGGCGTCAGACAGTCGGAGCGGTATTTCTCCAGGTATTCCGCCTTGTTCCGGGGGAAGTCCGCGTACATCCGGTCCAGCGCCAGGATCACCTGGGCGGCCAGGTGGGAGCGGCGGACGGGATGGCCCAGCGCCTGGGACAGGGAGATGGCCATGTCCCGGATGTCGGGGGAGAAGTCCTCCGGGCGGTGGTTTACGTTGATGCCGATGCCGGTGACCAGATAGTCCAGGCTGTTGCTCTCGCTGACCAGACCCAGCTCCGTGAGAATGCCCACCAGCTTCCGCCCGTTGAGGATAATATCGTTGGTCCACTTGATCCGGGGCCGGACGCCGCAGGCGGCCTGAATGCCGTCGCACACCGCCACCGCCACCCAGGCGGTAAAATCGGCCACCTCCGCCGGCTCCAGGCGGGGGCGCAGCAGGGCCGACAGATACAGCCCGCGGCCCGGCGGGGACTGGAAGGAGCGGCCCAGGCGGCCCCGCCCCCCCGTCTGCTCCTCGGCCATCACCACAAGCCCCTCGGGGGCCCCGGCCATGGCCTGGCGCTTGCACTCTGTGTTGGTGGAGTCGATGGTGTCCAGACACATCAGCCGGCTGCCTACCAGACAGCCGGACAGGGGACCGGCCAGCTCCCCCTCCCGCACCCGGTCCGGCGCGGATTCCAGGCGGTATCCCCGGTTGGGGGCGGAGGAAATTTCATAGCCCTCCCGGCGCAGGGCCTCGATGGCCTTCCACACGGCGGCCCGGCTGACCCCAAGGGCCCGGCTCATGGCCTCGCCGGAGAGGGGGCGGGAGGGGTCCTGAAGCAGCATGGCCAGAACCTTTTCCTGAAGCATGGCGATCTCCTCCAATGGTGAAAAATGTCCCTGATATGGGTGAACTGCTGGCGATGGTTATATTATACGGGCCCTTCGGCCGGCCGTCAACCGGAGGGGCCGCGGCGGGAGGGGAAAAACGCTGCGGAGCGGCGAATGCCGCTCCGCAGGCAGTGGGAACTGGTTGTTACTGCTCGTCCTCAATCAGGCCATAGTCCCCGTCATAGCGGCGGTAGACCACGGCGAAGGAGCCGTCGGCCTCCTCGTCCTTAAAGGCGAAGAAGCTGTGGCCCAGCAGGTTCATCTGCAAAATGGCCTCGTCCCGGGTCATGGGCTTGATGGGGAAGGTCTTGCTGCGCACGATGCGGTACTCGCCCTCCTCCGGCTCATCGGGGGCGAAGGAGGTAATCTCGCTGGCGTCCAGGGTGCGCTCGAAGGCGCCCTGGCGCAGCCGCTTCTCCAGACGGGTTTTGTTCTTGCGGATCTGGCGCTCCAGAGTGGCCACGGCGGCGTCGATAGAGGCGCGCATATCCGCGGTGCTCTCGGAGACACGGAAGATGGTGCCGCTGGAGCGGATGGTGATTTCCACCTTGTTCAGGCGCTCCTTCTCCAGGCTGAACGTGATGGAAGCGGTGGCGTCCTCCTTAAAAAAACGGTCCAGCTTGCCTACCTTCTTTTCCGCGTATGCATGAATGGAATTGGGCAGGTTCACCTTTTTATCCGTAAATACAAACTTCATATAAGTTCCACTCCTTTCGCCCAGAGGGCTGATTGAAGAAGGCCGTCCGGGGTGCGGACGGGTGGGGACAGGCCTCCTCTTATTCTGATTATACCACACCGGAGAAAAAAAGCCATAGCATTTTGTAAAACTTTTCTAAAATTTGAGCCAAAAAGGGGGCGCGCTCTGTTCTGACTGCCAAGGGAGCAGCCGGAGGCGGAGATCCGCCGGAGCGGGAGACACGTCAGCCCAGGTAGGCCCTCTTGACGGCCTCGTTGGACAAAAGTTCTTTTCCGGTGCCGCGGATGGTCAGCCGGCCGGTTTCCAGAACATAGGCGGTGTCGGCGATATGCAGCGCCATGTTGGCGTTTTGTTCAATAAGCAGGATGGTGACGCCCTGGCGGTTAATCTCTTTGATGATCTCAAAGATCCCCTTTACCACCAGCGGGGCCAGCCCCAGGGAAGGTTCATCCATCATCATGATTTTGGGGCGGGACATCAGGGCGCGGCCGACAGCCAGCATCTGCTGTTCGCCGCCGGACAGCGTGCCGGCGGCCTGCCAGGAGCGCTCCTTCAGCCGGGGGAACAGCTCGTAGACCCAGTTGAGATCCTCGGTGAGACTGTCCCGCCGGAGATAGGCCCCGATTTTCAGATTTTCCAGCACGGTGAGATCGGGAAATACGTGCCGGCCCTCGGGAACAAGGGTAATGCCCTTGGAGACAATCCGGTCGGGGGACAGGCCGGTAATGTCCTCCCCCTGCAGATGGATGCGGCCATGGGCCGGCTTGACCAGACCGGCGATGGCCCGGAGCGTGGTGGACTTGCCCGCGCCGTTGGCCCCGATCAGGGTGACAATTTCCCGCTCGCGCACTTCAAAGGTAATGCCTTTGACGGCCTCGATGCCGCCGTAGCTTACCTTCAGTTCATCAATCTTCAGCATCGTCCGCCACCCCCAAATATGCCTCGATGACGCGAGGATTATTTTGTACCTCCTCCGGTGTGCCCTGGGCAATCAGCTTGCCGAAGTCCAGGACATAGATGCGCTCGGAGATGCGCATCACCAGATCCATGTGGTGCTCAATCATCAGGATGGACAGATCGTACTCATCCCGGATTTTGTGAATAAAGTCGGTGAGCTCCTGGGTCTCCTGGGGGTTCATGCCGGCGGCCGGCTCGTCCAGAAGAAGCAGTTTGGGCTGGGTGGCCAGGGCCCGGGCGATCTCCAGCCTGCGCTGCAGGCCATAGGGGAGAGAACCGGCCACCTCATCCTTCAGAGAGGCCAGAGCCTGTTCCTCCAGCAGGGCCATGGCTTCCTCACGCATGCGCTTCTCCTCCGCCTGGTTCAGGCGGAAGGTGGCGGAAAAGACGTTCTGTTTGGCCCGCATGTGCTTGGCAATCAGCACATTGTCAAACACAGACAGGGAGGAAAACAGGCGGATATTCTGAAAGGTGCGGGCAATGCCCAGATAAGTGATCTTGTCCGGGGTAGGACGGAGAACCTGGGTGAACATCCCCTTGTTTTCGCCCAGATACTGCTTTTGCATCTTGCCCTGGGGATGGTTTTCCACCATGGGCTGCCCCAGAAAGGACACCCGGCCGTTTGTGGGCTCATAGACGCCGGTGATACAGTTAAAGGCAGTGGTTTTGCCCGCGCCGTTGGGGCCGATCAGGGCCACAATTTCCCCCTTGTTGACCTCCAGGGACAGATCGTTCACGGCTACTACGCCGCCGAACTGCATGGTAACATGCTCCACGCGCAGGATTGCTTCGCTCATTTCGCCACCTCCTTGGTCTTGCTGCGGCGCTTTAACAGCCTTGGCAGGTCTGTCAGCTCCTTGTCCCCCATGATGCCCTTGCGGAAGAAGAGGACCACCACCATAATGACCACGGAGAAGACCACCAGGCGGAAGCCGTTTCGGAAGATGCCCGGGGCCTCGATGCCCAGGAAGGAGCCGTTGTCCAGACCGCGCAGCCACCACTCGGAGGCGGCGATAAACAGGGTGGCCCCGATAACCGAGCCGGAGATGGAGCCAATGCCCCCCAGCACCACCATGAGCAGAATTTCATAGGTCATGGCGGACTTGAAATTATTGGCCTGGGCAATGCCGAGTACCATGGCCATCCCGGCCCCGGCCACCCCGGCAAAGAAGGAGGAGATGCAGAAGGAGAGCATTTTGTGCCGGGCCAGGTTGATGCCCATGGCCTCGGCGGCAATTTCATTTTCCCGGATGGCCTTGAAAGCCCGGCCATAGGAGGAGTTGATCAGCAGGACAATGATGCCGATGCACACGGCGGACAGGAGCACGGGGATAAAGGTGGACAGGCTGATTACAGTGCCGCCGATCTCCAGCTCAAAGTCCGCAATGCGCACGAAGCTTTTCAGGGGGTTGGAGCCGTTGGTAATGGGACCCAGCTTGCCCCACTGGAAGATCGCCCGGATGACCTCGGCAAAGCCCAGGGTGGCAATGGCCAGGTAGTCGCTTTTCAGCCGCAGAACGGGCAGACCGATCAGCCAGGCCACCAGGGCGGATACCGCCCCGGCCAGCAAAATGGCCAGGACAACGCCCAGCACCGTGCCCAGGGGGCCCAGCACGCTGCTGAAGGCCTCGGGGAAGGAGAAGCGGACAGCGGCGTCGTAATACTGATACACCGCGTCCCGGCTCTCTGATGAGATGGTGAAGATGGCGTAGGTATAGGTTCCGATAAGCATAAAGCCCGCATGGCCCAAGGAAAACAGGCCGGTGAAGCCGGTGAGCAGGTTCAGGGACACCGCCGCCAGGGCATAGACCGAGGCCTTCTGCAGTACCTTGAGCAGCATGGAGAGATAGTCGGTGGGCTGAATGACCTGATCCAGGATAAGGACCACGATCAGCAAAAGCACGGTCAGAAGCAGCGGAACAGGGCTCTTTTTACTTTTAGATTGCTGTGCCATAATACGATCCCCCTTCCGTCAGACCTTGTCCGTGGCCTTTTCACCGAACAGGCCGGTGGGTTTGAAGACCAGGATGACAATCAGCAGCGCAAAGGTGAACGCGTCCGAGAAGGTGGACAGCTCCAGGGGGGACTGGATAATGTGGAAGGTGGTCAGGATGATGTCCAGCCCCTTGATCAAAGACTCGAAGATTCCGATAATAAACGCGCCGATTACCGCCCCGGGGATGGAACCGATGCCGCCGAATACCGCAGCCACAAAGGCCTTCAGACCGGGCATGGCCCCGGAGGTGGGCACCACGCCGGGATAGTTGGAAAAATAGAGCATGGAGCCCATGGCTGCCAGGAAGGAGCCGATGATGAAGGTAACGGAAATGACATTGTTGATCTTGATGCCCATAAGCTGGCTGGTTTCAAAGTCCTTGGACACCGCCCGCATGGCCATGCCCACCTTGGTGTGGTTAATCAGGGCAACCAGGGCGATGACCAGCACAATGGTCAGCACCGGCGTAATCAGAGTAACCCGCTTGGTGGTGGCCCCCAGCAGCTCCACCTGGTCGGAGATCCAGGGAATGGTGGGATAGTTTTTGTTCAGACCGCCGGTGACATACAAAGCCAGGTTCTGCAGCAGATAGCTTACCCCGATGGCCGAAATCATCACGCTCATGCGGGGGGCGGAGCGCAGCGGCTTATAGGCCACCTTTTCAATGAGAAAGCCCAGGGCCACGGTTAAGATCACCATAATGGGAATGGCCAGATACAGCGGCAGGGAAGCGGAGAGATAGACCATCATCAGGCCCGCCACCATAAACACATCGCCGTGGGCAAAGTTGATCAGCCGCAGAATGCCGTATACCATAGTATAGCCGATGGCAATCAGGGCGTATTGGCCCCCTACCGAAATTCCGGACAAAAGATAGGGCAGCACAACATTTATAAACTGTTCCATGGGACTCCTCCCTCTCTGGTTTGATGAAAGCAAAGGCCGCTCAGGCCGCTGCGCAAGGGGCGGGATGGAAGCCTCCGCTCCTTGCGCGGCGGCCCGAAGTCTTTTGAAGCCGCGCCCGGCGGAGCTGGCTGCCCCGCCGGGCGCGGCGTGCGCGCGGAAAGAATCAGGGGAATACGGCGGGTCAGACCCCCTGCTCGCCCACCAGATCCCAGGCGCCGGTCTCGATGTTGCAGTGCTTGACATAGGCTACATCGCGCACCGCATCGCCGTTTTCATCGTCAAATTCGATATGGCCGGTGATGCCGTCGTAGGTCACGTCCCACAAAGCCTCCATCACAGCGCCGGGGTCGGTGGAGCCGGCGGCCTTCAGGGCCTCCAGAGCTACATAATAGGCGTCATAGCCCATAACAGAGACGGCGGCGATCATGTCGTTGCCGTTGTTATTGGTCAGGTTGGCGGAGTCGGAGTTGATCCACTCCTTGAAGGCGGCGTCAAACTCGGCGTTGCCGCCCTCCTGGTAGAAAGTGGTGACATACAGGTCGATGTTGTCCTTGCCCTGGGCGGCCTCGGTGATGACGTTGGAGTCCCAGGTGTCGCCGGCCAGCATGGGCATGCCCAGATCCTGGGTGGCAGCCTGGTCCAGAATCAGCGCGGCGGCCTCGATGGACACGGGGGCAAAGAACACATCGGCGCCGGAATTCTTGGCGTTGGTGATATAGGAGCTGTAATCAGAGGTGCCCTCAGGGAAGGTCTCCAGCACACAGTTTTCCTCGCCGAAGGCCTCTACAAAGTAGTTGCGCAGGCCCATGGAGTAGTCGTCGCCCTGCTTGGCCAGGCAGTAGGCCTTGGTGGCGGAGAGCTGATCCTTGGCAAAGTTGGCCAGCACGGTGCCCTGGAAGGGGTCAATGAAGCAGATACGGAAATAGTGGTCGTTGCCGATGGTGATCTGGGGATTGGTGCAGGTTACGCCGATGACGGGGATACCCGCGTCGCCAAAGGTGTCAGAGGCGGCGATGGACACGCCGGATCCGTAAGAACCCAGCACCACCGAGCAGCCCGCGGACACCAGGGTCTGGGCGGCGGAGGGGGCCTTGTCATTGGCGGACTGGTTATCCGCATACTCCAGCTCCACCGTGTAGGTCTCGCCGCCGATTTCAACGGTGGGGGTCAGGGAGTGGGCATACTGCATGCCCAGAATCTCCTGCTTGCCGCCGGCGCCGTTGTCGCCGGACTGGGGCTCGAATACACCGATTTTCACTACCTTGTCGCCGGAGCCTGTCTCGCCGGTGGAAGTGCCGCCCTGACTGCCGGTGTCACCGCCGCAGCCGGCCAGCAGGGAGAGGGACAGAGCGCAGGAGAGGGTAAGGGCAAGAATCTTTTTCATAGACATGGAATCCTCCTTTTCAGTTAGGGTAGCGGACATGATGTCTCCACAGGAAAAACAACTGTCCGCATCCGCCCTTTATTATAGCAGTGCGGCGGATAAAACGCAAGTGAAATCAGGAAGAAAATTCAGACCTGTCCATTTTCAGGTAAAAGCGGATCCCCGCCGCCGGGGTAAGATGCCGTCAAATCGGGCGGCATGGCTGGATATTGGGGGGCATCCTCCGTTGGGATTGTTTCATCCGGCGGAGGAAATGGAATGCAGCGGGCCCGGCACGGCTTATGAAGAGAGGTGTCGGCAGTCCGGCGGCGGCAAAGACGGGCAAAAAGCGGCGCATCACTTGCAGGCAAGTGATGCGCCGCTTGTCAAGACAGTTTTATGCGCATGCTTTCCGGATACAGACAGAAGGGTCGGGACGGGAAATATATTGCGGCGGATTCCCGCCCTGTTTCAGACTGGGGTGTCAGACGGACTTAGTCCCAGTCGGCGTCCCACTCCAGGATGGCGCCGGAGACCGCGTCGATTTCAAACTCATACTCCATGCGGTCGGCGCGCATCTCGCCCTCGTACACGGCGCGGCCGTCGTCATAGTCCAGCTTGAACTCCCGGAAGGTGCCGGAGACGCCGGCGCGGTCCTCCACAATCTGCTTGGCCTTGGACTCGCTGATATAGCTGCCGCTGTCATTGCCGCTGCTGGGGGTGTAGCTCTCCGCGTCGAAGTCATAGCTGAGAATGTCGCCGGTGGCGGCATCGATCTCATAGTCGTACTCCTTGGAGCTGCTGTAAAACTCCACATCGTACACCCGGCGGCCGTCGTCATAGTCCAGCTTGGCCTTCAGGAAGGTGACGGAGCTGCTCTTCAGGCCGGCGTGGTCCAGGGCAATGGACTTGGCCTTGTCGGCGCCGATGTCGGCATCAGACTGGGAGGAGCCGGCAATATAACCCTCTACATCAAAGTCAAAGCTGACGATGTCGCCGGTGGCGGCGTCAATTTCGTAGTCATACTCCCGGGAGCCGCTGTAAAATTCCACGTCGTATACCCGGCGGCCGTCGTCCCGGTCCAGGTTTACCCGCAGGAAGGAGGTCTGAGACTCCTTCAGCCCGGCGTGATCCAGAGCGATAGCCTTGGCCTTGTCGGAACCGATGTCGTCATCGGACTGTGTGGAACCGGGGATATAGCCGGTATCCTCCCGGTCATAGATGAGGATGTCGCCGGTGAGGGCGTCGATATCATAAAAATACTTGTCGCTGTCCTGATAGAACACAATTTTGTAGGCCGCGCGGCCGCCGGAGGTGCGCAGGACGGTGCGCACAAAGGTCACCTGGGACTCCTTCAGTCCGGCGTGGTCCAGGGCGATGGTCTTGGCCTTGGCCAGGCCGATGTAGTCGCCGTCTGCCGGTACGTCCACATACTGGTCCGTGGTGAGGATAACGGTATTGTTGGGGCCGTCCCACTCCACATCCAGGCCCAGCATGCGGCTGAGGGAGGCCACCGGCAGATAGGTGGTGCCGTCAATGGTGAAGGGCTCCACCGAGTTGCCGCGGCTGTCGGTGAGCTGAATCTCCTTGCCATCCAGGGTGATCTTCATGTTGTGGTAGTCCAGACGGGCGGTCTGGCTGCCCACTTTCGCCAGAGTGGGGACGGCCAGCGTGCCGGCCAGCAGGGCGAGAATGGTCCCGCCGGTGAGAATGCCTTTCCAATTCTTTTTCATCATGGTTTCCTCCTGAAATAAATTGTAGTCAATTGTCTTGGAATCGCCCGCGGGGCTTTTGCCTTACATCTGTATAATGCCGGGGAAAAGGCTTTTATTGCATGGGGAAGAAAATAATTTAAAAAATGTCTGCGGGACCTTTTGATTTCCCCTACATCTCTGTAATGCAGGAGGGGGGCGCTTTATTGCAGGGGGGCAAAAAATTTTTTATTTTTCCTAGGCGGCCGGTTGAAAATCGGGCAGCTGAACCAGCGCAAAAAAGGCAAGGGGTGAGCGGAAACTTAAGTTCCCGCTCACCCCTTGTTTCAGCTTGTCAAAAAAGCTCTGAGTTCCCTCGCCCGCAGACGACGGAATATAACGAAACCTTGTCATTTCCGGGGACATGTGCCTCGGAAATGACACTTCTCACGAAATTTCGGGCGGCAATTGTTGGGTACCCAGAAAACCATTTTATGGTTTTGGGGGAGAGGAGGAGCGGCGGAGGGAACAAGCATCCGGATTTACATGGATGCGAGCGATCCGCAGCCTGCGACGACATCGAGCCTGAAATTTCGTGCAACACAACTCGAACAAGCGGCTGTTCAATTGAGCAGCCGCTTGTTCGACAGTCCCGCCCCTTGTTGGAAAACAGGCCGCACTCAGGACAGCCGCCGGCCGTTGATGATCACGGTCAGAACCCGGCTGAGCAGATTGATGGGGTGCCCGCTGGTGACCACGATGTCGGCGTCCTTGCCCGGGGCCAGGGAGCCCACCCGGTGGTCGATGCCGGCGATTTCCGCGGCGTTTATGGTGATGGCGGCCAGGGCGGCCTCCGGGTTCATCCCGCCCTTCACCGCCAGGGCGGCGCACAGGGGCAGATACTGGATGGGCACCTCCGGGTGGTCGGTGCAGATGGCCACCTTCACCCCGTGGAGGGTCAGCACCCCCGGGGACTCGATGGTCATGTTGGCCAGCTCGGGCTTGGAGCGGTCCCCCAGGGCCGGGCCGGTGATGACGGGCACGCCCTCCTGCGCCAGCAGCTCGGGAATCAGGTGGGCCTCGGTGCCGTGGACGATGACGCACTTCAGGCCGAACTCCTTGGCAATCCGGATGCCGGTGGCGATGTCGTCGGCCCGGTGGGCGTGGATGTGGACGGGCAGCTCGCCCCGCACCACGGGCAGCAGGGCCTCCAGCTTGGCGTCATAGTCGGGCCTGTCCTCCTCCTCGTCCGCCTCGGCCCGGCTGAGCTTGTCCGCATACTCCAGGGCCTTGGACAGGTTCTCCCGGATAATGGCGGCGGTGGCCATGCGGGTGACGGGCGTCTCGTGGCGCTCGTTATAGACGCACTTGGGGTTTTCCCCCAGCGCCAGCTTCATGGCCGCGGGGGCCTTGAGGACCATGGCGTCCACCCACTTGCCGGTGGTCTTGACGGCGGCAAACTGGCCGCTGATGGGGTTGGCGGAGCCGGGGCCGGTGAGCACGGTGGTCACGCCGGCGGCCCGGGCCTCCTGAAAGCAGCGGTCCAGGGGGTTGATGGCGTCGATGGCCCGCAGATGGGGGGTGCAGGGGTCGGTGGACTCGTTGCCGTCGTCCCCCTCGAAGCCCAGGGCGTCCCCGAACATCCCCAAGTGGCTGTGGGCGTCCACAAAGCCGGGGAGAATGTGCCCCTGGGCGGCGTCCAGCGTCTCCCCCTCCCAGTGGTCGGGGCACTCCTCCATGGGGCCGGTTTTGGCAATTTTGTCCCCGGACACGGCCACATAGCCGTTGGGGATGGTCAGCCCCTCCATGGTGTGGACGGTGCCGTTGATGATCAGCATGTGATAGCCTCCTTGCTGGGGCGGACAGGCCCCGGAAAAGTTATACTTGTATTTTCTGGAAAAACGTGGTATTTTAAAGCGGCAGCTTACCCAATCTGACGCCGCCCCGGGCCATCCCGCCCCGGCGGCCTGAAACGCCCCTCCGGGGCGTTTTTTCTTGGGCGGCAGCAAATATGCCCCCTTGGCGCCGGGGGCGGGAAGATAAAGCAGGGCCGCCGCGGGACGCGGCAGCCCTGTAATGCATTTGGGGGACGGGCGGCAGCCAATGCCGGACGGGCCGGCGGAGAAAGGGGTTCGCCCCGGCTGTCTCCCCGGCTGTGTTACCGGCGTCCGCCTCCGCGGCGGTTTCCGCCCTTTTTCTCCAGATACCGCAGCTCAGACAGCTTGCTGTCCGAAGACTGCATGAACTGCTTCAGGCGGTCCTCAAAGTCGGTGGGCTCCTTCGGCGCCTGACGGACAAAGCCCGTGGGACGCGGCGCGCCCTGGCGGGGACGTCCGCCGCCGGCGGGACGGGCGGGACGCTGGGGAGGGGGCTCCACCTGTTTAATCGACAAATTGATCCGGTTGGCCTGATCAATGCCGATGACCTTCACCTTGACCTGCTGCCCCTCCTGCAGGTGATCAGACACCTCATTGACATAGGAATAGGCGATCTCTGAAATATGCACCAGACCGGACTTGCCGTCTGGCAGCGCCACAAAGGCCCCGAATTTTGTAATTCCCGTTACCTTCCCGTCCAAAATGGACCCAACACCAAACTCCATCACTGACCGAAATATCCTCCTTGTATAATTCCCTCCAGACCGGCGCCCACACAACAGACAAGCGCCCGGTCAGAAGCGCCTGCTAATTGGCTATGTCGACGTAGAGATCCTCGTTCTCCTTGACATAGCCCCGATCCCGGGCCGCCTGCTCCAGTACGTCAGGATCGTCGCTGTTTGCGATGTACTCGCCCAGCTCCTGATTTTCCAGCTGGTACTCGGACACCTCCTGGGCCAGGGCGTCCCGCTGACTTTCGACGTCCTGAATCTGGCCGAGCATGTCGATGAGAGAGGTGGTCATGTAGATCAGCAGAATCAAAACCACAATCTTGGTCAGAAATCCGGCTTGTTTGAACTGCATTTCCCATCTCTCCCCTTTCCCGGGCAGCGCGGCGGCGGACCGCCCGCTCCATGTCACTGGTTTTCTGCCCTATTCTATACCATTTCGCCCCGGAAAGAAAGGTGTTTTTTATAAGTTTTCTGATTTTTTTCAAAAATCGGCGGGCGATCCCCAGCGGAAAGGTCAAAATTCCCAATAAAAGGCCCGCCACGTCGGCACACAGATAGCCCAGCTTCAAAAACCAGCGGCTGATGACCCAGAAATAGGCGCTGCCGCCCAGCAGGCAGAACGCCGCGCCGTACAGCCGGATCTGTCCGCCCCAGGCGTCCTGGGACCAGAGAAACAGGGCCGGGGTGGCCAGAAGCCAGAACAGCAGATCCAGCAGCGGGCCCAGCAGGGGGACCCGGATCCGCACGCGGAGAATGCGGAACAGGTCATAGGTCACACCCAGGGCGGCCCCCAGCAGCAGGGCCTGGCACAGCGCCCGGCCCTGCTGGGCAATATCCACCGTCATCCGCCCAAAAGGCGGCTGAGCAGGCCGCCCCGGGGGCGCTCGTCCGTCTCATAGATCAGGGCGCTCACCGTCCCCTCCACCCTTAAGTCCCCTCCGTCCAGCGACAGCTTTTCAATGTGCAGATCCTCCCCCTGAATTTCCAGTGTCCCCAGAGCGGTGGTCAGCAGAATGGCGCTTTCGTCAAAGCGCTCCACCTCCTCCACCCCCGAGATGGTCAGGTGCTCCCGGTCCTCCAGCACCACGCGGTGCCCCGCCTCCGGGCGGGGCCGGTTGTCCTCATATGCCATGGCGGCGCCTCCTTTCCCATTTCTCTATCTTATGGGAGCCGGCCGCCGGTTTATGCCGGACCGGGTCAGGATTGTCCAATTCGCACATGGAAATTTCCCTCGGGCTGGGGTACAATGGAGCCCGTACAACAAAACGGGCCGGGACCGGCCGGGAGGATACCATGCAGGAAATTCAAGCCATTTTTTTCGATGTGGACGGGACGCTGGTCAGCTTTCAGACCCACCAGGTCTCCCGGGCCGTGCTGCGGGCGCTGCACAGCCTGCGGGAGCGGGGCGTCCGGCTGTTTGTGGCCACCGGGCGGCACCAGCGGATGCTGGGCAGCCTGCAGTCCCTGTTCCCCTTTGACGGATATGTAACCCTCAGCGGGCAGTACTGCTACTGCGGCAGCCAGGTGCTGCGCAGCAGCCCCATGGAACCCCAGGCGGTGGAGGAGCTGGTGGAGGCGGCCAGAAGCCGGACCTTCTCCTGTATCTTTCTGGAGGGCGAGGACATCTATCTCAACTATGTGGACGACTATGCCCGGCAGTTCATGGGCGATCTGAACCTGCCCCTCCCCCCGGTGTGCGACCCCGGGCGGGCGCTGGAGGGCCGCGTCTATCAGGCCATCACCTTTTTGACCCGGGAGCGGGAGCGCCTGCTGCTGGACCGGGCCCCCCATCTGAAGACCACCCGCTGGCACCCCCATTTCCTGGATGTGATTCCGCCCAGCGGGGGAAAGGATCTGGGGATGGACGCCCTGCTGGAGCATTTCCATATCCCCCTGGAGGCCTCCATGGCCTTTGGAGACGGGGAAAACGACCTGTCCATGCTGCTCCACGCGGGAATCGGCGTGGCCATGGGCTCGGCCAGCCAGGAGGTAAAGCGGCAGGTCGGCTGCGTCACCGGGACGGTGGACGAGGACGGCATTGTCTCCGCCCTGGAGCGCTTCGGCCTGCTCTGATTGGGAATGGCGGCGCAGTCCCCGGGGCCGCACAGCCGCATTTTCTGCGCAATTTTACAAAATCATGTGGAAATTTCCCGGACTCCGGTGTACAATGGAGACAACTTTTTCGCAATCGACATCACCGGACAAAGGAGGAACCCGCATGAAACTGACGTTTTTCGGTGCGGCCCACGCCGTAACCGGCAGCTGCCACTGCCTGGAGGTAAACGGCAAGAAAATTCTGATTGACTGCGGCCTGCAGCAGGGGCGGGACGAGCACGACGACAACGCGCTGGACTTTGCCCCCAGCTATATCGACTTCTGCATTGTCACTCATGCCCACATCGACCACTCCGGGCGTATCCCCCTGCTGGTGAAGGAGGGCTTTACGGGGCAGATCTTCACCACCCGCCTGACCGGACAGCTGATGTCCATCATGCTGCGGGACTCGGCCCACATTCAGGAGAGCGACGCCCAGTGGCAGAACCAGAAGGGCAAGCGCGCCGGCCGGCCGGAGGTGGAGCCGCTGTATACCCTGGCGGACGCGGAGGCGGCCCTTCAGCAGGTGCGCACCTTTGAATACGGCGAAATCTTCGACCTGTGCGAGGGGGTCAGGGTCCGCTTCAGCGACGCGGGCCACCTGCTGGGCTCGGCCGAGGTGGAGATCTGGGCCACCGAGGGGGATGTGACCCGGAAGCTGGTGTTCTCCGGCGACCTGGGCAACGTGGACCAGCCCATTATCCGGGACCCCGCCCTGCTGGAGCAGGCGGACTATGTGGTTATGGAGTCCACCTACGGCGACCGCAGCCACGAGCCGCCCGAGAGCTATACCCAGGCGCTGGCGGAGCTGATTGACGACGTATTTTCCCAGGGCGGGAATATTATCATCCCCTCCTTTGCCGTGGGGCGCACCCAGGAGCTGCTGTACTTCCTGCGGGAGATTAAAAACGAGGGAATGGTGAAAACCGCCCCCGATTTCATGGTCTGCGTGGACAGCCCCCTGGCGGCGGAGGCCACCCGCATCTACGCGGGGAACCTCCACGGCTATCTGGACGAGGAGGCCATCTCCGTGCTGCAGGAGGGGGAGGACCTGTTCACCTTCCCCGGGCTGACCCTCACCCAGTCCACCGAGGAGTCCAAGGCCCTGAATATGGATAAGACCCCCAAGATCATCATTTCCGCCTCCGGCATGTGCGACGCCGGCCGAATCCGCCACCACCTGAAGCACAATCTGTGGCGTCCCGAGTGCGCCATCGTGTTTGTGGGCTATCAGGCGGAGGGCAGCCTGGGCCGCCGCCTGCTGGAGGGGGCCAAGACGGTGAAGCTCTTTGGCGAGGAGATCGCGGTGCGGGCCCGCATTGTCAACTTCAAGGGCCTGTCCTCCCACGCCGACCGGGAGCATCTGCTGGAGTGGGTGGAGCACTTCGCCCCCGCCCCCAAGCAGGTCTTTGTGGTCCACGGGGACGCCCCGGTGACCGAGCTGTTTGCCGACACCCTCACGGAGAGAGGGATTCCGGCCCACGCCCCGCTGTATGAAGAGGTATATGATCTGGCGGAAAACCGCATGCTGGCCAAGGGTGTGGTGCTGGAGAGCCGGCCCAGGACGGGCGGCGCCTCGGCGGCCTCGCCGGCCTATGTGCGGCTGCAGGACACGGCCAAGGAGCTGGAGCTGCTCATCAGCCGCAGCCGCGGCCGGCCCAACAAGGACCTGGCCAGGCTGGCCGATCAGCTGCGCCAGGTCATGGAGAAGTGGGACGCCTGACCGCGCCCCGCCCGGCCGCCTGACGGCCGGAAGATCATTTGAAACGATTGGAGTTTTGCCCCATGAGATTGAACCGCGGCGCGCTGAAGCGACAGGCCAGGGAGGATATGCGCCGGCCCCGACCCCCTTTCTGGGCGGTGACCCTGGCCTATCTGGGAATGACCTCAGGCGTCGCCCTGGCGGTAAGTCTGATCCCAACTCCGGCATCCGGGTCGGGGAACGGAGACTTTTTCCTGATGATCCTGCTGAACCTGTATATTGCGGTGGTGGACTTCGGCTTTGTGCTGTGGACCCTGTGGAGCCACCGGCGCCTGGATCCGGATATGGGCGCGCTGGTTCAGAGCTTCTCGGTTGCTGGCCGGGTCATTGTGATGGAGCTCTCCATTCTGGTCCGCGTGCTGCTGTGGTCGATGGTTCTGGCCATGATCCTCTCCTTTGCCGTCAGCCCCCTGGTGATGCTGCTTCTGCGAGCCACAGGCGGAACCGGCCCGGTGGTGGCGCTGACGGTCCTGGCCATGCTGGCGGGGGTGGAGATATTGCTGTATGTGGTCTCGCTGCGCTATGCTCTGGCCCCCTATCTGCTGGCAGACCGGCCGGATGACGGACCCGGCGCCGCTGTCCGCCGCAGCGTCGAGATGATGCGCGGGTGGTCGTGGGAGCTGTTCAAGCTGGACTTTTCGTTTGTGGGGTGGGAGCTGCTGGCGCTGGCCCTGTCTTGGGCGGTCCAGATTGCCTGCCTCTGGTACGCCGGCTTTTTCCAGGCGCTGCCTGGGATAGGGGCGGAACAACTGGTGAGCTATTACTACTGGGCTATGAACGGCATTGTGCCCAACGCGCTGATCCTGCTGGTGACAATACCGGTGAAGATGTGGCTGCTGCCCTATCAGGGGGTGACCCGGGCGGGCTTTTACGACGCCCGCCTCCAGGCCCAGCAGCGCAGCGCGCCGCCCCTGTGACGGGCGGCGCGGGGCGCAAAAATGGGAAAAAGCCGGGGACAGCCCGTTGCGCCCCGGGGGAAAGGCTGATATAATAGCAGGGCAGGCCGCATTCCGCATGGCACGCCCCGGGGGAGCGTGATATGGGCGCCCCGGCCGGGGGAGCCTGCACCGGATCGATTCGTGTGGAATCAACGCCAAATTAAGGAAGATACAGGAGGAAACACAACATGGAAGAGATCAAAATTACCCGAGCAGCCACGCTGAAGGAAAAACCCGATTCCTCCACCCTGGTGTTTGGTCAGAGCATGACGGACCATATGTTCCTTGTGGACTATGACGCCGGACGGGGCTGGCACGACCCCCGGATTGTCCCCTATGGCCCGCTGCAGATCGATCCGGCGGCCAAAGTGCTGCACTATGCCGAGGAAATTTTCGAGGGGCTGAAGGCCTATCGCACCGCCGACGGCACCATCCAGCTCTTCCGGCCCGACTGCAATATCGAGCGCATGAACAACTCCGCCGAGCGCATGTGCCTGCCCCAGATCCCCGCCGAGCTGGCCATGGCCGGCATCACCGAGCTGGTGAAGCTGGAGCGGGACTGGGTGCCCAGGGAGAAAGACACCTCTTTGTATATCCGGCCCTTTATGATCGGCCTGGACCCCGCTCTGGGCGTTCACGCCTCCCACCACGTGCAGTATGTGGTGATCGTCTGCCCCGTGGGCGCCTACTACCCCGAGGGGCTTGATCCGGTTAAGATCTATGTGGAGGACCAGGATGTCCGCGCCGTCCGGGGCGGCACCGGCATGGCCAAGACCGGCGGCAACTACGCCGCCTCCCTCCGCGCCGGCGACCGGGCGGAGAAGCAGGGGTACAGCCAGGTGCTCTGGCTGGACGGCGTGCACCGCAAGTACATCGAGGAGGTCGGCTCCATGAACGTGATGTTCAAGGTGTCCGGAAAGATCCTCACCCCCGATCTGAACGGCTCCGTGCTGCCCGGCGTCACCCGCCGCTCCTGCATCCAGCTGCTGAAGGATTGGGGCTATGAGGTGGAGGAGCGCCGCATCTCCGCCGACGAGCTGTTCCAGGCCGCCGAGAACGGCACCCTGGAAGAGGCATGGGGCACCGGCACCGCCGCAGTGGTCTCCCCCATCGGCGAGCTGGCCCGAGGGGACGAGAAGGTCACCGTCAGCGGCAACAAGATCGGCCCCGTTACCCAGCGGCTGTATGACGAGCTCACCGGCATCCAGTGGGGCCGCCTGCCCGATCCCCACGGCTGGACTGTCAAGGTGTGCTGAGCCGTCGGAACGAAGGCCCTGTGTGGACAGAAGTTCGATTCCTGAAAAAAGCCGCCCGAAAGGGCGGCTTTTTTTGCAGAAAATTAGGGAACGGCTCAGAACGTCAGGCCAAAGATTTCCTCTAAGGCACACGTGGAGATATAGGTGCGGTTGTTGTAAGAGAGCAGATCCTCCGCTGTGCCGGCGGCATGCCGCCGAATCCAGAAGTGGGGCCCCTGGTAGACACAGTCCACTCCGTTCAGGCGGATGACAAAATAGTTGTCGGCCACCAGGGTCAGCTGCCCGCCGCAGTGGGCGGTGACGGCGGACAAAGGGAGGTACCGCTGACCGTTCCACAGGAGGAACTGCTCCTGCTGCCCGGCCAGCTGGATGGAGGGGCCGGGATGGTAATGACTGTTTACTGTTACACCGGGGAGCTGGTGGTAATTCAGAAACTGGCTGGTGATAATCTCGTTGGAAAACAGGGGCTGGAGGCAGTAGGCAGCGCGATAATCCGAGTAGTCCAGCACGCCGGTGACGCGCGCCTTCTCTACTGCGGCCCGGTTTTGTTGGCGGACGACGCAATTCGCACCCATGCCGGAAAAGACCGGCGCCAACAGGAGCAGCGCAGCAGAAACGGCAAGGAAAAGAGCGGCGGCAGAACGCCGGCCAGGGGCGGGAATCAGCAGGGTAAGAAAATAGACAGCGCACAGCAGCAGAAGGAGTATCAGGGGCGTGGTAACCCGGATGCTGCAGCTTCGGCTGAGAAGCGCCGCTGCGGCCGACCCCAGCCCTGCCAGCAGCAGAAAGCCGCTGCGGGCATGGGGGGAGCGGAAAATCAGCAGCGCCGCCGCCCACAGAAGATAGAGGAAGAACAGCAGCGTGGTTACTGTGTTCCACCGGGGGTTGGGGGGCAGCAGAAATCCCAGGGCCAGTACGGCTCCCACAGGCAGTCCCGCCAGCAGCCCTTTGGGGGCCCGACCGGTCAGGGGGAGCAGGCCGGAGAGGACGCAGAACAGCACCAGGATATTCAGGGACAGGCCGGGGGCGCTGAAGCTGTTGGCGTATTGAACAAAGCTGGACAGAACGCCTGTCACAGAAAACTCTGCGCCCACCCGATCCCGGGTGGCGGGAGAGGCAAAAACGGTCACCAGCCCGGCCAGTACCAGCGGAAGACAGGCCAAAGTCCGCCGGTCCCACCGGTTCCCGGCCAGACGGCAGTACAAGACGTGGAGCAGGGCAAGACCCAGCGACATGGAGCCTGCCTGCTCGGTGGTGGCCCCGGCCAGAAACGCAAAACACAGGGCGGCGGCTCCGCCGGCCCGCCCCGGAATCCGGACCAGGCAGACCAAAAACAATCCGATGATTGCCAGCGGCAGGATGTAGTTGGCCATGTCCACCACGCACAAAAACCAGCCCTTCATCACCCGGAAATCGACCCACAGCAGGGCGGTGAAGTAGGCGGCCAGCGCCCAAAGCACCTGCGTCCGGGTGGGGCGGCGATCCATTTGATAGTCCAGGAACAAAAGCAATGCCGCCGCCAGAGAGCCCGTGGAGCACAGGGCGAACGCCCAGGGGCCCAGAGCCAGTATGCTCTCGGCCGCCATGTGCACCAGTACCCGGCCATTGCGGGAGAGGAAGTGTTCCCAGTTGCGGGACAGAAAGCCGGACAACCCGTCCCGCCAAAACGCGGCGTAGTAGTAATCGTCGGAGGTGAAGGTGGTCATAGACTGAAGCAGAAGCAGAGCTGCAGCCCCAACCACAACCGCAGCCCACAGCCACAGGCGGGGGAGCCGGTCTGTCCCCGCTGTGCTCCGGTTAAACAGTGCGCTCATGCCTGAAGGCTGGCAATAAACTGCCGGGCCACCCGGGGGGTGCGGCCGGCGTGGCGGATCTCCCAGGTCATGGCCTGGGCGTGAAGGGCGCTTTGCTCCATGGAAATCCCCGCCCGGGCGGCCAGATAGTCCACCAGGGCCAGATAGTCGGCCTTGTTCATGGTCAGATAGGGGATGCGCAGGCCGAAGCGCTCGGCCAGGGCGGTTTTCTCCGCGATGGTCTCGGCGGCGTCCACCTCGTCGCTGCCCCGGTCGCTGAAGTTCTGGCGCACCAGGTGGCGGCGGTTGGAGGTGGCATAGATGGCCACGTTGTCAGGCCGGCGCTCCAGGCTGCCCTCCAGGATGGTCTTGAGGGAGGAGTAGGTTCTGTCGTCCTGGTCAAAGGCCAGGTCGTCGATGAATAAAATAAACTTCTGCCGCCGACCGGCCAGAGATCGGGTGAGCACGGGCAGGCCGGTGAGGTTCTCCTTCTGAATTTCAATCAGCCGCAGGTCCTCCATGCCGGGCAGATAGAGCATGGATTTGACCGTGGCCGACTTGCCGGTCCCGCCGTCGCCGAAGAGCAGCACATTGTTGGCCGGACGGCCGGCCAGCAGCAGGCGGGTGTTGGCCTCCACCTGGCCCCGCTGCAGCTCATAGCCCAGCAGCTCCTCCGGCGTGGGGCAGTCCGGATCAGGCACGGGGATCAGCTTCCCCTCCTCCCACAGGAAGGCCCGGTACCGGGCATACAGTCCGGCCCCGTGGACGCGGAAGAAGTCGGTCAGGGCGGCAAAGTCAAAGGGAGCCGCGGCCCGCCAGCGGGGCAGCCCCGCCAGGACGGCGGCATAGTCGCTGGGCAGCAGGGGGCGCATGGCGTCGATGTACCGGTCGCAGTCCGTCTCGGCCAGCAGGACCAGGGTCTCGGTATCCCGCCGGGCGGCGTTTTCCAGGGCGGGGTCCGAACCGCCCGCCTCCGCCAGCAGGGCATAGGGGCTCTCGCCATAGCGCAGGGCGTCCCACAGCCAGTCCCCCAGGCCGGCGCACCCCTCCTGCCGCAGGGCATAAAACAGGGCGGTATAGGCGTCCAGCGCCTGCTCCCCCCGCTCCAGGCGCAGGGCGTCCAGCAGGCTGAACATGTGGACCATAACCGGCCGCTCCCGCAGGGCCCGAAAGGCGGACAGCCCCCGCAGCGCCGCCCGCATCGCAGTCAATTCCATTTCCTTGGCCTCCTCGCTCGATTCTGTATTTTCCCAATTGTACCGGTTGGGGGCGGCCTTGTCAACCGATGGGGGCTGTGATACAATAACAAAACCAGACACAACGGGCCTGCGGGGCCCGGGCCGACGGGTCAAAAGGCTCCGCAGCCCTGCACGATATGGAGGAAGCATGCTGTCCATTGGAGGAATTACAATTGAGACGCCCCTGGCCCTGGCCCCCATGGCCGGGGTCACCGACCTGGCCTTCCGCACCATCTGCCGGGAGCAGGGGGCGGGCCTGACCTGCACCGAGATGGTCAGCGCCAAGGCGCTGTGCTATCAGGACAAGAAGTCCATTCCCCTGCTGAAGCTGGGGGAGGGGGAGCACCCCGCGGCCGCCCAGATCTTCGGCAGCGACCCCGTGTGCATGGAGGAGGCGGCCGCCATCGCCCACGAGGTGTCGGGGGCGGACCTGATTGACATCAACATGGGCTGTCCGGTGCCCAAGGTGGCCAACTCCGGGGACGGCTCCGGCCTGATGCGGGACCCGGACAAGGCGGTGAAGGTGCTGGAGGCGGTGGTCCGGGGGGCCGGCTGTCCGGTGACGGTAAAGTTCCGCCTGGGCTGGGACAAGGGCTCCATCAACTGTGTGGAGTTTGCCAAAGCCATGGAGCAGGCGGGCGCGGCGGCGGTGGCCGTTCACGGCCGCACCAAGGTGCAGATGTACGCCGGCGCCGCCAACTGGGACTATATCCGGGAGGTAAAGAAGGCCGTCTCCATCCCGGTGATCGCCAACGGCGACGTGTTCAAGCCCACGGACGCCGCCAGAATTTTGAAGTACACCGGGGCGGATATGGCCATGATTGGCCGGGGCGTGTTCGGCAACCCCTGGCTGTTCGCCCAATGCAGGGCCGCGCTGGAGGGGCGGGAGATCCCGCCCATGCCGCCGCTGTCAGAGCGGTGCGACACCGCCGTGCGGCAGTTTGAGCTCTCGGCGGCCAACAAGGGGGAGAAGATCGCCTGCCTGGAGGCCCGGCGGCACTACGCCTGGTATCTGAAGGGGGTGCCCCACGCCGGCTATTATAAGGAGCAGATTGTAAAAATCACCACGCTGGCCGACGTATATCGGGTGACGGCGGGGATCAAGCGGGATCTATGCTGAATCAGACGCGGGGAATGCGGAACTTTGACGCCGGCGGGGCCGTACCCGTTCCGCCTGCACAGTTCCCATACATGACAGCGCCTGATTCCCAGTGGAAAGGGGTGAGCAGCCGTGACCGATCAGGAACTGGTCCTCCGGGCAAAGCAGGGGGACCAGGCGGCCTTCGAGCAGCTGGTAGTGGACAATCAGAATAAGGTCTATTCCCTGGCCCTGCGGCTGATTGGGGATCGGGAGGAGGCGGCCGACCAGGCCCAGGAGGCCTTTCTCAAGGCCTGGCAGGGCCTGAACGCCTTTCAGGGGGAGAGCAGCTTTTCCACCTGGCTCTACCGTCTGACCGCCAACGTGTGCATTGACTATCTGCGCCGTCGGAACCGGCGGCTGGGCGTTGAGAGCGCCGTCTCCCTGGATGACGAGGAGGCGGGCTGGGCCGAGCCCGCCGACTGGGAGCAGGACCCCCACCGGCAGCTGGAGCGCGCGGAGCGCAGCCGGGCGGTGGAGCGGGGCATGGCCGCCCTGCCCGAGCATTTCCGGCAGGTGCTGGTGCTGCGGGAGATGGCGGGGCTGAGCTATCAGGAGATCGGGGCCGCGCTGAAGCTGGACCTGGGCACTGTCAAGTCCCGGCTGGCCCGGGCCCGGCTGGCCCTGCGGAAAATTTTGATCTCTGACGGGAACTTTTCTGACAAAGCGGCGTCTAATAAGGCAGAGAAAGCAAAAAAAGGGGGGTGACCCGGCATGGCCGATTGTGCGCGCTATGTGGAATTGCTGTCCGCCCGTCTGGACGGGGAGCTGACGCCCGCGGAGGAGCGGGAGCTGGAGGAGCATCTGGAGGTCTGCCCGGCATGCCGGGCGCTGGAAGGACAGCTGTCTGTCCTTCATGGCTCCTTTGCGGCGCTGGAGGAGACGCCGGCCCCGGCGGGCTTTGCCCAGGGTGTGATGGACCGCATCCGCGCCCAGGAGCACAGGCCCAAGGTGGTACCGCTGTTCCGCCGGCCCCAGGTGCGGGCGCTGGCCGGTCTGGCCGCCTGCGCCCTGGTGTGCATCGGCCTGTACCAGGGCGGCGTATGGCAAACCGGGACGGGGACCGCGGACACAGACGGCGCCGGCGTGAGCTCCTATGGGGTGGTGGGGGCCCAGGCAAACCTGGCTGAGACCGACCCGGCGGATGAGGAGGCCCCGAAGACCGCTCTGTATGACGCCGCCCCCAGGGTAAACACCAGTCTGGCCCCGACAGAGGGCGAGGTGGCCGGCCAGGCAGTGGACGCCGTGCTGATGCTGGATGTCCTGCCCCGGGGGGCGGACGGCGTGCTGGGGGAGGATATCGCCTGGCAGACGGATGAGGCGACGGGGCAGCGCTTCTGCTTCGTGACCCGGGCGCAGCTGGAAGAGCTGGAGCAGCTGGCCCGGACGGCGGAGGTGTCCGCCCAGCTGACGGAGTACGGCGAGGCGGGCGGGGGCCGGTGCGCCCTGGTTCTGATCACTCCGGCGGAATGAGAAGTTCAGAAAAATGCAGAGAGCGCCCCGGCGCGGCTGTTGGCCGCGCCGGGGCGCTCCTTTGATACCATATATATAATAAGGTGTTACAGCAGGATTGCCCCCTTGTCGGCAGAGGACACCATCCTGGCGTACCGGGCCAGATAGCCGGTCTTGATCTTGGGCTCGGGGCACACCCACTTGGCCTTTCGGGCGGAGAGCTCCTCGTCGGACACCTTCAGGGTGATGGAGTGGTTGGGGATGTCGATGGCGATGAGGTCGCCCTCCTCCACCAGGCCGATGGGGCCGCCGGAGGCCGCCTCGGGGGAGACGTGGCCGATGGAGGCCCCCCGGGTGGCGCCGGAGAAGCGGCCGTCGGTGATGAGGGCCACGTCCTTGTCCAGGCCCATGCCCGCAATGGCGGAGGTGGGGTTGAGCATCTCCCGCATGCCGGGGCCGCCCTTGGGGCCCTCATAGCGGATGACCACCACGTCGCCGGCCACGATTTTTCCGGCGTAGATGGCCTGGATGGCCTCCTCCTCCGAGTTGAACACCCGGGCGGGGCCCTGGTGGACCATCATCTCGGGGGCCACGGCGGACTGCTTCACCACGCAGCCGTCGGGGGCCAGGTTGCCCTTGAGCACGGCAATGCCGCCGGTTTTGGAGTAGGGATTGTCGATGGGCCGGATGATCTCCGGGTTCCGGTTGACCACGCCCTCCAGATTTTCCGCAATGGTCCTGCCGGTGCAGGTGATGCCGGTGGTGTCCAGCAGGCCCGCCTTGTCCAGCTCGGCCATGACGGCATAGACGCCGCCGGCCCGCTCCAGATCCTCCATAAAGGTATCCCCGGCGGGGGCCAGGTGGCACAGGTTGGGGGTCTTTTCGCTGATTTCGTTGGCCATGTCAAAGGACAGCTCGATGCCGCACTCGTGGGCGATGGCGGGCAGGTGGAGCATGGTGTTGGTGGAGCAGCCCAG
>JAHYYS010000034.1 GCA_019424865.1 bacterium | reverse complement strand
CCGCGTGGGCAGCAACCTGGCCGATACTGTAATTAAGCGCGGCGTCATTGTGTGATACAGGGCATCAGCCGGGCGTAAGAAAAAGCATCGCGGGTCCCTTTCGGGGCCTGCGATGCTTTTTTTCGGGAAAGAACCAGATTTGCTCCAAACAGCGCGGCCCTTAAGGGAAGAAATAGGTTGCAAGCGGCATCAGTTCGAGCTATAATAGTCCTGACTGGTGAAAACTGTACCGATTTGGTGCCTTTTGACCGCATTTTATAAGATACAGCGCGGTACAGAAGCTGTCTTGCTGGGAATAGGAGAAACCGGGTATGAGTAAGATCTCTTGTAAACTGTTTGGGGTCCCCCAGATCACGAAGGATGGACAGAGTGTATTTCTGCCTTATGCAAAGATCAACGCCCTGCTTTACTATATGCTCATCAACAAGGTAGTCAGCCGCACGGAGATAGCCGGACTGCTGTGGCCGGACGAGAATGAGGAGACAGCAAAAAAGAACCTGCGCAACGCGGTCTATCAGACCAAGCGCTCTCTGGGACTGGATATTATAGTCTCCCCCAAGAAGTCTGTTCTGATCCTCAATCAGGACCTGGAGATTGAGATCGATGTGGACGTTTTCTCCAGCGCCCCCAGAGAGCACATGGACCTGTATACGGGGGATTTCCTCCAGGGCTTTTTCCTCAAGGGGTCTGAGGCATATGAGTACTGGATTGTAAAAACCAGAAATTATCTGAAAGAAAAGTTTTCCTCGGAGTGCTATTTGAAAATTGAGGAGGACATACAAAACCAGAATTATGTCAATGTAGAGGACCGGATTCAGCGGCTGATTGAACTGGACGAATACGACGAGCGCAACTTCCGCCTGCTGATGCGGTTTTATCAGGACACAGGGCGCAACGGCAAGGTCATTGAAACCTATTATGAGCTGTCCAAGCTGCTGCGCAGAGAGCTGGGCGTGGAGCCCGACCAGAAGACCAAGGAAATTTATGAGCGCTCCCTGCGGCAGATGAATTTTGGCGAGGGGAAGGAGCGCACCCTGGACGACTCATTTTTCTACGGGCGGCTGGAAGAGATTGCGGCGCTGGAAAAGACGCTTCTGGACTTCAAGCAGAAGAAGGACGGCAGGTCGCTGGTAATACGCGGGGAGCCGGGGTCGGGAAAATCGACGCTGAAGCGCAGATTTCTGGAAGAAGCGGCGGACAATTTTATTGTCCTGGAAGTGCGCTGCTGCCAGGTGGAACAGGGGCTGTTTCTGCGTCCCTGGCGCAGAGCTGCGGAGGAGATTGAGACACTGACCCGCCGGGAGCGCCAGATTCTGCCGGGAGCGTGGAAGGATCTGATGGTACAGGTTTTTCCTGATTTTATGGACAACCTTCCCAATGAGACCACAGGGAAGCTCCCGTTTTCGGCTGTCGTTCATATTATGGGGGAGTCGGTGCGGGCTCTGGCTGCGCAAAGGCAGGTCATTCTGGTATTTGAGGATCTGCAGTGGATGGATGCGGACAGCCTGCGTCTGCTGACGGCGGTGCTGCTGGAGACCGATCCCACCCAGGTGATGCTTTTGGGCACCTGCACCAAGGAGTACAGCCGGGCGCTGGAGGACACCCTGACAGAGCTGAGCCGCTATAACCGCCTGCAGATGATTGAGCTGGAGCGCTTTACCATTGAGGCCTGCCACCACCTGATTGAAAAGGCCCTGCCGGGAAAGGCGGTGGAGGGGGAGACGCTGGAGCGGATCTACGGCGAGACAGAGGGAAATCCCCTGCTGCTGAGTGAATATATCGCCGGTATGAAGCGCGGAGACAGCATGAACACCATCACCCAGGCGATGACAGATTCCGTGAAGGGGCGCTTTCTCTATCTCAGCCAGGAGGAGCTGGACTTTGCGCGGGATATCTCCCTGTTCTATGACGAGATTCCCCTGCGCATGGTGCAGCAGCTGACCGGGAAGACGGGGGAAGAGCTGCTGCAGCTGCTGGGGAACCTGGAGAACCGGGATATTTTGTCGGAGCAGGAGACCGATAAAGGACCTGCTATTTTGTTTACCCATGGGAAACTGCGGGAGTACTGCTATATGACGCTGCCCGCCTCCCGAAAGAAGGCCCTTCACCAGAAAGTCGGGGTACTGCTGGAGGAGGAGATCAACAGCAGCGGCAAGAAGGATAACAAGCTCTATGCCAAGCTGATTTACCATTTCTCCGCCTCCGGGGACTATCTCAAGGTACTCAAATACAGAATTGCAAATCTGAATGACCACCTCAACTTCAGCCACCTGATGTTCCCCATCCTGGACAATCTGGAGATGGACTCGGACGTCAAGGTCTATATTTCCAGAGATAAGATTGAAGCGCTGTTCAGCAATCTTGAAGCCAGCTTCCGGGAGGTCCGGGACATGGCCCAGGGCTCGATGGAGCTGGCGCTGCTGGAGCTGGAATTCTTCTATATGAAGGGCCGCTATTATATCATGGAGGGGCGGTATGAGGACGGCATCAATGACATTATGTATGTGATTGATAAGTCCAGGCAGATTGAAAATTACGACTATACCCTGGAGGGCTATAAACAGCTGATTTTCTACTATCTGCAGATTAACGACACCAAGCGGATGGGGGAATATGTGGAGCTGGCGCTGGAGCTGGCGGTGGCCCGGAACTATCACAGAGAGATCGGCGTATTTCTGCGGCTGCGCGGACTGTACTACATGATGGGCGGCAGTTATCGCCTGGCGGAGTCCTATCTGATGGAGTCCATCCAGTCTTTGTCGGTCACCAAGGAGATGGCGCGGCAGTATGCAGCCAATATCGCTGCGGCCTATAACTATATCGGAGAGATCCGGCAGGCCCAGGAGAAATATACCGATGCGCTGAACCTGTTCGGCAAGGCCATCTCCCTCTGTCCGGGCAACGCCCTTTCCAGCCTGTCCGTCTTCTATATCAACGCCGGAAAGACGGCCTATTTTCAGCAGAACCTGTCTGCTGCCCAGATGTATTTTGACAAGGCCTACGGACTGTATGGGCAGTTTGACTCCTTCTGGAAGCGCTCCATTCTGGATTCCTATATGGCGCTGACGCTGATTGGACAGCATCAGTATCAGAAGGCGCTGGAATATCTGGTCAGTGCCCGGCAGAACATGGGGTATATCAAAAATCCCAGCGATTTTGGTACGGTGTATTTTGCGGAGGCACTGATCTGTAAAATGGGGGAGAAGGATCAGGAGATCTGGGAGATTTTTGGAGAGACGCTGCGGGACAGCCCCGACCACTATTACCGCAGAGCCATGAAAAATCTGAACCAGCATCTGGACAAGTACGAAATCAATCTGCTCAACCAGCTGTTCAGGCAGGGATAAGAAGAGCAAGCAGAGCGGCGCGCCATTTCGTTTGAAATGGCGCGCCGCTTTTTGATAAAAGAAGGCGGGCCCCAATCATGGGGCCCGCCCTGTGCTTTGTAAGTCAGAGAGCCGGAGGTCTTACTGGCGCTCAGCCATAACCTTCTTAATCTCCTCAATCATGACAGGCAGAACCTTGTACAGGTCGCCCACAATGCCGTAGTTGGCCACGCCGAAGATGGGGGCCTCCTCGTCCTTGTTGATAGCCACGATCACGTCGGAGGTCTTCATGCCGGCCAGGTGCTGCAGAGCGCCGGAGATGCCGCAGGCGATGTACAGCTTGGGGGACACGGTCTTGCCGGTCTGGCCAACCTGGTGCTCATAGGGGATCCAGCCGGCGTCCACGGCGGCGCGGGAAGCGCCGACAGCGGCGCCCAGAGCGGCGGCAGCCTCACGGATCAGGTCGAAGCCGCTGGGATCGCCCAGGCCGCGGCCGCCGGAGACGATGATCTGAGCGTCAGCCAGGCTGATCTCGCCGCTGGCCTTCTCGATGATCTCCTTCACCTTGGTGCGCAGCTCGGCGTCGTCCACGTCATAGGCCACGTTGATGATCTCGCCGGTCTTGGAGGCATCGGGCTCGTCCTTGGACAGGGCGTTGCCGCGGATGGTGCACATGGCGGGGCGCTTCTCGGGGAAGACGACCTCGGCCATGATGTTGCCGCCGTAGATGGGACGGGTGGCAATCAGCTGACCGTCCTCCAGAGCCAGAGCGGTGCAGTCGGCGGCCAGGCCGGTCTCCAGACGGCTGGCCAGACGGCCGGCCAGGTCGCGGCCGTTGGTGGTGGCGGCCAGGAGCAGGATCGCGGGCTCATTCTCCTTGACCAGGTTCTCCAGCACCTTGCAGTAGGCGCCGGTGTTGTAGTACTCCAGGTTCTCGTTGTCGCAGACATAGACCTTGTCCGCGCCATAGGCAAAGGCTTCCTTGGCCTGCTCCTGGACCTGATGGCCCATCAGGACGGCGCACACCTCGCCAGACAGCTCGTTGGCCAGCTTTCTGGCCCCGCTGAGCATCTCATAGGAGACGCCGGCAATCTTTCCGCCGGTCTGCTCCAGGCAGACCCATACGCTATTCTTGTTAGACATATTATGCTTCTCCCTTCAATCAGATGATCTTCTGCTCAACAAGCTTCTGCACGGCGATCTTCGCGATCTCTTCCGGATCTCCCTTAATCAGCTCGCCGCTCTGACGGGGGGCGGGAGTGTAGAGCTTCTTGATGGCGGAGGGAGAGTTCTTGCCCACCTTGGCGGGATCGGCGCCCACAGCGGCGCAGTCCATCTCGGGGATTTCAGCGCGGTTGGCCATTCTGGTGCGCTTCAGGGTGGGGTAGCGGGGCTCGTTCAGGGACTTCTCGCAGGTCAGAACCACAGGCAGCTTGGCCTCGACCACTTCCTCGCCGGCGGGGCTGACGCGCTTGGCGGTCAGGGTGTCGGCAGTGACGGAAACGATCTCGCTCACATAGGTGATCTGGGAAATGCCCAGCTGCTCGGCAATGCCGGGGCCCACCTGGCCGGCGTCGTCGTCAATGGCCTGCTTGCCGCAGAGGATGACGTCGAAGTCGCCGATGGACTTGATGGCCTTGGCCAGGCCGTAAGAGGTGCCCCAGGAGTCGGAATCCTCAAAAGCGGCATCCTTCAGCAGGTAAGCCTTGGAAGCGCCCATGGACAGGCCATAGCGCAGGGAAGTCTTGGTGCCCTCGCCGCCCAGAGTCAGGACGGAGACCTCGCCGCCGTTCTCTTCCACCAGCTTCAGGCCGGCCTCAACAGCGTTCAGGTCGAAGGGGCTCTCCATAACCTCCACGCCCTCGGTGATGACGCGGTTGGTGTTGGGGTCCAGCTTGGGCACCACGGAGTTATCCGGTACCTGCTTGATACATACCAGTACGTTCATACTTTATCCTCCCTAATGTAACCATCGGCAGATGCGATGGCGCAGTTGTTTTCAAACGGATATGGGCAAACCCTGTAAAAGCAAGATTTGCCCATATCCTTTCACGCACTATAAAGCGATCTGAGCGTTACGCTTTTCCGGTTGTGTTTATGGGAATTAGTGGAGCAGCTGACCGGCAATGACGATCTTCTGGACCTGAGAGGTGCCCTCGAACAGCTCGGTGATGCGCTGGTCGCGATAGATGCGCTCGATGGGGTACTCCTTCATGTAGCCGTAACCGCCGTGGATCTGCAGAGCGGTGTCAACCACCTTGTGGGAGGCCTCAGCGGCGAACAGCTTGGCCATGGCGGCCTGCTTGGTGAAGGGAACGCCCTGCTCCTTCAGGTCGGCGGCGTAGTAGGTCAGCATACGAGCGGCCTCCAGCTGGGTGGCAGCGTCGGCCAGCATCCACTGGATGCCCTGGAACTTGGAGATGGGGCGCTTGAAGACCTCGCGCTCCTTGGAGTACTTGATAGCCAGATCCAGAGCGGCCTGGCCGATACCAACAGCCATAGCAGCGATGCCGATACGGCCGCGGTCCACCACGTCCAGAGCCAGACGATAGCCGCCGTTCAGCTTGCCGACCATGTTCTCCTTGGGAACGCGGCAGTCCTCGAAGACGATCTCAGCGGTGCGGGCGCCGCGGATACCCATCTTGTTATCCTCGGAGGCGATCTTCATGCCGGGGGTGCCCTGCTCCACCACGAAGCAGGTCATGCCGTGCTTGGGATCCTCCTTGTTGGTGATGGCGAAGCAGCACAGGAAGTCGCAGTGAGCGCCGCCGGTGATGAAGTGCTTCACGCCGTTGATGACATAGTAGTCGCCGTCCTCCACAGCGGTGGTCTTGTTGGAGGTCATGTCGGAACCGCCGGCGGGCTCGGTCAGGCAGAAGGCAGCGTACTTCTCGCCCTCCAGAGCGGGACGCAGCCACTTCTCCTTCTGCTCGGGGGTGCCGGCCAGATACAGAGCGTCAAAGCCCAGATAGTGACCAGTGATGATGGAACCGGTGGCCGCGCAGGCAGCGGAGATCTCCTCCATGGCGATGGCCTCGGAGATGGCGTCATAGCCGGCGCCGCCCAGCTCCTCGGGATAAGCCAGGCCCATCAGGTCCTGCTCGCCCAGAGCCTTGATGGTCTCAGTGGGGAAGCGGTTGTTCACGTCGATCTCCTCGGCCTTGGGAGCCAGGTAGCTCTGAGCCCACTCACGGACGGCACGGCGCAGGGCGATTTGGTCCTCAGTATACTTGAAATCCATAACAGTTTCCTCCTAAAATAATTGTTTGAATTTTTTGTATTTATTTGGACGGATTAGAAAATCTTCTCCGATTCCCACTTGGAAATTTGCTCTTCGCTGAAGCCGAAGTCGTCCTTCAGAACGGACTTGGTGTCCTGGCCCAGCAGCGGAGCGGCGTGCTTGGGGTCGGGGGGCGTGTCGGACAGCTTCATGGGGTTGCCGGTGATCTTCAGCTTGCCGGCGCCGGGCTGGTCGATCTCCACCAGCATGTCCCGGGCCAGAATGCTGGGATTCTGGCAGGCCTCGTCCACCGTGCACAGGGGGCCGCAGGGGATGGAGCGCTCCTGCATCATCTTCATGGCCTCGTCCACGGTGTAGTTGGCCAGGAACTTCTCCAGGATGGCCTTGAGCTCCACATCGTTCTCGGAACGGTGGGGGTCAGAGTCAAACTTGGGGTTCTTGATGAGGTCGGGCTGACCAATCATCTCGCACAGCTTGGCGAAGTGGTGGTCGCTGGCCACGGCGATGATAACGTAAGCGTCCTTGCACATATAGATGTCGAAGGGGGCGCTCAGGGGGTGGCGGGCACCCACGCGGGTGGGATGGACGCCGCCGATGGTGTGCCGGACCACGTTGGTCTCGATAAAGGCGAACACGCTGTCCAGCATGGCGATGTCCACGTACTGGCCCTTGCCGGTCTTCTCCCGGTTATACAGAGCCAGCAGGATGCCGGTCACGGCATACAGGCCGGCACTCACGTCGCCCAGGGAGCTGCCCACGCGGGCGGGGGGATCGTTGGGATAGCCGGTGATGCTCATCATGCCGGACATGCCCTGAGCCACGATGTCATAGGCGGGCAGGTCGCGCATGGGGCTGTCCTGGCCGAAGCCGGAGATGGAGCAGTAAATCAGGCGGGGGTTGATCTCCTTGAGCTTGTCATAGGAGTAGCCCAGCTTCTCCATGACACCGGGCTTGAAGTTCTCCACCACGATGTCGCAGCTCTTGACCATCTCATAGATGATGTCCTTGCCCTTCTTCAAATCAAGGGTGATGCCCTTCTTGCCGCGGTTGACCAGGATGTAGTAGCCGCTCTGGTCGGCCACAAAGGGGCCAAAAATACGGCTGCCGTCGCCGGAGCCGGGTTTTTCGATTTTGATGACTTCTGCGCCGAAGTCGGCCAGGTTCATGGTGCAGAACGGGCCGGCCAGAACCTGGGAGAAGTCCAGCACGCGAATACCGCTTAGCACTTTGTTCATAGAAACACCTCGTAAAAATCACGTAAAACAGAAATACGTACAGACGGCAGGGAACTTTGCTTGAAAGCCCCGGCGGGAAGGCTTCACGCCGCCGCAGAAGCACGGCTGCGTGAAGCCTTTTGCCGCAGGACAACCGGCGGAAACCGGCTTACTAGAACATGATGTGGATGACGATGGCCAGCATGGGGATGGCCAGGATTGTGCGCTCAATAAAGATGATGATACACTGCACAAAGCCCAGAGGAATGTCGGACTCGATGATGGCGTTGGCGCTCTCGGTGAAGAAGATGACCTGCACGGTGGACAGGACAACCACGAAGAACGCGGCGGCCTCGGAGACACCCTGACCGGCAATCACCATGACGGGCATGGCGATTTCGGAGATACCCACGATACAAGCGGGGGCAACGATTTCGGCATAGGGGATGCCGAACAGGTTCAGGATGGGGATGAAGGGTACGCCCAGCCAGTCAAACAGCGGGGTGTAGGTGCCCAGAATCAGGGCCACGGTGGCCACGGAGGTCACGTAGGCGCTGGTCTTCACGGCGAAGATGCAGGCTTCCAGAATGCCGTCCAGAACCATCTTGAAGTTGCCCTGGTCCGCGGTCTCAATGGCCTCGTCCCAGGCGCGCTTGATCAGGCTGCGGCCATCACTCTTTTTCTCGTCCTTGGTCCAGGGAGTCCCGTCCACATACTCGTTGGGGATCCAGGACAGGGGCGGGATGCGGGAGGTGATGATGGGCATAATGAAGCAGATGGCAAAGGAGACAATCACGCTCAGGCCATAGTACTGGGGGATCTCCGCAATCTCGCACAGCAGGGCAAAGAAGCCCAGGGAGCAGATGGTGAAGTTGCCGGCGATAATGGACACGTCGCGCTTGGTGTACAGCTTGTTCAGGTAAATCTTGTTGGCCATGAACACGTCCACGGCGGCGGAGCAGGCCACGGAGGTGGCGGCGTCCATCGCGGCGTAACCGGGCAGCCGGTACAGCGGGCGCATGATGGGCTCAATCAGGATGCCGACGAACTGCAGCATACCGAAGTTTGCAATGCAGGTGACGAACATGCCGGCGATGAGAACGGTGAACAGAACGTCGCGGGACAGTCCCAGGGCCATGGTGCCGGTGTCCGCGCTCAGCAGCCACTCGGGACCGATTTGCAGGAAGATCAGGATGCCGAAGATGGCGCCCAGCACGTACAGCACCTTGCTGACAATACCGCTCTCGCTCAGGTACTTGTCCAGGAACGGAATCTTCTTGGAGAAGATCGTACAGATCAAAAGCACCACGTTCATGATAACCGTAAGGGCCAGGCCGGCGTTGCCCAAGCCGTCGCTGACAAGGTCAATACACCACATCAGCGGAGCCTGTCCGCCCGGCGCAATGGGGATGAAGAAGAAAATGATGCCGAACGCAGACATCAGGAACAACTTGGCCACAGCGGTACCATAGTTCTTGATCTCAACTTTTTTGGTAGCTTCCTCGCTCATTAAGTATCCCTCCATGTTAAATTTTATCCTATAAGCATCCTCCTATCACACATCAGATTTTACAGGCTCATCCAAACTAAAATATCAAATTGTATCCGCCGGTACAGCCGGTATAGATATTTGAAAGATAGAACAAAATCGATTGCCGCCGATTACTGTAAAAAAAGATGCGCAACAAGAAATGCAATAGGTACAATGGTAATCGCCCGGACAAATAACGGAGGGGAGCCGCGGGGCTGTCAAACCTTGTGCCTGCGGCCCCGGCGCGGAACGGGCCGCGCCAGGGAGACGCAAGGCACGGATTAAGCCGGCGGCAGACAGCTTCGTTATCACAGGGGGCGACGCCCACAAACAGGCAGGACAATCTCTGCAGCGCCGCTCAGAGCCGCAGAGACGGCTCCTGCGAAAGGACAAAACCGGGAAAAGAACCCTTACCGAAGCAGGGAACGGGAGATGACCATGCGCTGAACCTCGCTGGTGCCCTCGTAGATCTGGGTGATCTTGGCGTCGCGCATCATGCGCTCCACGGGGTACTCGCGGGTGTAGCCATAGCCGCCCAGCAGCTGCACGCACTCGGTGGTGACACGCATGGCGGTCTCAGCGGCAAACAGCTTGGCGTGGGCGGAAGCCACGGAGTAGGGCTGGCCGTTGTCCTTGGCCCAGGCAGCGCGGTAAACCAGCAGGCGGGCGGCCTCGATCTGGTTGGCCAGGTTGGCAATGACGAACTGGGTGTTCTGGAAAGCGGACAGGGGCTTGCCGAACTGCTCGCGGATCTTGACGTAGGCAATAGCCTCGTTCAAAGCGCCCTGCGCAATGCCCAGAGCCTGCGCGGCGATGCCGATACGGCCGCCGTCCAGGGTGTGCATGGCAACCTTGAAGCCCTCGCCCTCATGGCCCAGCAGGTTCTCCTCGGGAACAATGCAGTTGTCAAACACCAGGCTGGCGGTGGCGGAGCCGCGGATACCCATCTTCTTCTCGTGCTTGCCGACGGAGAAGCCCTCGAAGCCGTCCTCCACGATGAAGGCGGAGATGCCGTGGTTGCCCAGCTCCTTGTTGGTCATAGCCATGACCACATAGAACTTGGCCTCGCCGGCGTTGGTGATGAAGCACTTGGAGCCGTTGAGGACGTAGTGGTCGCCCTGCTTCACGGCAGTGGTCTTCTGACGGGAGGCGTCGGTGCCGGCGTTGGGCTCGGTCAGACCGAAGGCGCCCAGGCACTCGCCGCTGGCCAGGGGAACTAAGTACTTCTGCTTCTGCTCCTCGGTGCCCCAGTCATAGATGGGGGCGCTGCCCAGAGAGGTGTGGGCAGACAGGGTAACGCCGGTGGAGGCACAGACCTTGGAGAGCTCTTCCACGGCGAAGACATAGGAGAGGTAGTCGCCTTCCTCGCCGCCGTACTCCTCGGGCCAGGGAATACCCAGCATGCCGTTGTCGGCCATCTTCTGAACGCTCTCCTTGGGGAAGCGCTCGTTCTCGTCGATCTCCTCCGCCAGGGGCTTAATTTCCTTCTCGGCGAAATCGCGATACATTTTCTGTATCATCTTGTATTCGTCGTTAAAACCAAAATCCATAGCTACCTTCTGTCCTTTCTGAAACTTTCTATCGACTGGGGCCGGTCAGCTGCCGCCCTAATCACACGGCCAAATTATAGGCGCACAGGCGTCGTCAAAACGTCAAATCAGACTCAAAAGCACCAAAACGATTTTCAGGCGCGATTGTTTTTTGGTCATATTTCCGAAAGGGAAAATGCCCTCAGATTCCCATAAATTGGAAGCCGAAGAGGGGCCGCAGATTGCAGAATGGGCAAAAAAGCGGGAACTTGTCCAACTTTACGGGGAACATGAGAATAAAATTATAGTCAAATGATTTTCGTTTGTGAAACAGAAGAGAGGATTCTCTTAAAAAAATTTTGTGAAATGGACGATCGGGATTTGACGGAAAAGGGGTGGCGCCCTGGCAATGTCTGGCGGCTGTTGAGCTGGCGGGGTATTTTCCGCGCCGGATTTTGGACAGCAGGGGCCGCCGGGCCCGGGCGGAAAGCGGGCGCCGGAAGACAGTGTGCGGGGCGCACGGGCGGGGGAGAAAAGGGAATTTTTCATAAGCTTCCTCCTTCCGCGCGCCGGACGGACCGCAGACGCTGAAATATAAAGAGGCAAGGATGCCCCGGCCGGGACATCCTTGCCTCCCAAGCGCTGTCCCTGCCGCCGGCATCAAGCCAGATGAGACATGTGCTTTAACGAGTTATTATTCTATCACAATAACGAGGAATTTGCAAGGAGAAATTTACAAAAAAGCTGAAAAATATTTTGCCGAATTCCGCCGGCACCCCGCAGCAGCCCAGCTGCGGGGCCTGCCGGTATGGCCCGCCCGCCCGGAGGACGAGCCCAAGAGGAATTTAAAATATGGGGATTTTGTGCACTTTACATTCAAAGTGAAGTCGTATATACTGTTTTATACCTGTACTTTGGAAATTTTCTGGAGCGGCGCAGTATGCCTGCTGCATAGTCAGCGTGTCAAAAAAGCCCTCCTGCAAGGAGTTCCGCCGTCCGCAGACGGCGGAATAAAATGAAATCCAGTCATTTCCAAGGACATGTGCCTGGGAAATGACACCTCTCACGAAATTTTGGGCGACAATTTCACAAGAAATCGAGCCTGAAATTTCGTGAGCCTACTCGAAAAAGTGGCATTCGCCACTTTTTCGACAGTCTCATAGTATAGCTGCTGTTTTGGGGTGATTTTCATTTATACATGGCTGCGGAACGTTTTACAGACGGAATGTGAACTGACCAAGACGCTGAAGGAGAGCGAACGGGGCAGTGTATTTTTGATCCGCCATAAGGCAACAGACCAAAAGCTGATCCTCCGGCACTATACGGGAAATGCGGAGGTCTACCGGAAGCTGCTGGGCTATTCCTGCAGCAACCTGCCCCGGACACTGGAGGTGGCGTCCCGGGGGGAGGAAAATCTGGTCCTGGAGGAGTACATTCAGGGCGATACCCTGGACTTCCTGATGAAGGACGCCCTGTTTTCCCAGGAGGAGACCCGGAAAATTGTGCGCCAGCTCTGCCAGGCGCTGTGGGTGCTCCACTCCATGGGCGCCGTACACCGGGACATCAAGCCGGAAAACGTCATCCTGCGGGGAGCGGATGCCGTTCTCATTGACTTTGACGCGGCGCGGCTCTATAAGCCTGAGCTGGAGAACGACACCCAGATTCTGGGCACCACCGGTTTTGCCGCTCCGGAGCAGTACGGCCTGTCCCAGACAGATATCCGGACCGATATTTACGCTGTGGGGATCCTGATCAATGTGATGCTGACTGGGCGGCACCCCTCCAAAAAGCTGGCGGAGGGGAAGCTGGGCCGGGTGGTGGAGCGCTGTACCCGGGTGAATCCGGACAAGCGGTATCAGAATGTACTGCGGCTGATGGAGGCGCTGTAACATGGAGGAGAAGCCTGTTTTGAATCAGATTTGCCCATCCTGCGGCGCCCAGCTGCCGCAGGAGGCCTCCTTTTGTCCCTACTGTGCCCAAAGCATCAACCAGCGGGTGGAGTTGGAGCCGCCTGCGCACAGATGGAGAAAGGCGCTGCGCGCGGGCGGTGTGCTGCTGGTGCTGGCGTGCCTGGCCCTGGGCTGTGTTTGGGCCCTCGGCCCCCGGGTATACGACGGCCAGGGTCAGGTTGTGTATACCGACTCGGACGGCACCTATCAGCTGGTGCTGGCCTACCCGAATAACCGGTATGAACCGGTTCCCGCGGTTTCTCACAATGCCGAAGAAGGGGAAGAATACCGCTTTCCAGTGCGGCTGTATATTAACCATGTGGACAGCGGAGCCGACGCGGGCCAGCTGTTTTTGCAGAAGGTGGACCGCGTGGAGGCGGAGCTTCTCCCGCCGCCGGAGGGGAGCGGAACCGTGAGCTGCACCCAGCCGGCGCCCGACAGCTATATGCCCGAAGCGGCTATGGTCAGCTATGTGGACTATGTGGCCCAGCAGGACTTCACTGCCCAAATGGTGTGGACCGTGCACATGAGCGACGGGGATGCCATCCGGCTGCGGCAGGATTTGAGCGTCACATTGATTCAGACCTATGACTATTACCCGGAGGACGCCCCCATGGATACCATAGAGGAGCTTCAGGCTTTGATTGACGAGGTATCGGCCGCGGTAGAGCCGGATGCGGTGGTGAATTTCCATCTGCCCGCGGTGACCTATCAGGGGGGCCTGGTGATAGAATCCCGGCCGGTGAACCTGTACGGCACCCAGGAAGGGGAGCGGCGCACCACCTTTACCGGCCCCATACGGATGGATGCGGATTCCAACAGATGGATTTGTTATGTGAAACAGATTGACTTCCGGGGGGCCGGAGATGGTGTCGCCATCTCCACCTCCGCCCGGGTCTGGGCGGAGGATTGCACCTTCACCGGCTGGAAGACCGGCCTGCTGGGCTATGGCACAGCGTGGGTGAATGCCATCGGCTGCCTGTTTGAGGACAATGAGGTGGGGTTCCACTTCAACAGCACGGGCGACCAGGCCAGCCACAGCATGTACAACGACAACGTGTTCCGGAATAACGGAACCGCTGTGCTGCTGGAAAATGTCCCCACAGACCTGACGCTGAATTTTGACAACAGTCTGTTTGTGGGAAACGGCACGGATATTGACAACCAGTGCGGACAGCCCCTGAATATTGAGCATGCAATTTTTCAATAGGCGCGCAATGCCGGTCCGGAGCTGCTGTGCATCGCTTTTTCAAGAAAGCAAGCACGCAGGGCGGGATCCGATGTCGTTGTGACCAGCCGGGGATCACGTCCATCCGCACAAGGGTGCATATCCCCGGCAATGAAGTGATTTTGTTTTAATTGCGTCGTCTGCGGACGACGCAACTCCTTGCAGGAGAGCTTTTTCGACAAGCTGAGCCCCAGACAGCATCAATGCTGTCTGGGGCCGTTTTTTATGCGCAGGACAAAGCGGCCGAAAGCTTTTGCTGAGCGGTGGGCTTTGGATTCGGAGTCCTGCGGGCACGGCAGAATGGATTTTTCACAAGAGTTTAACATGAACTTGATGTGCCGTTTTTACACCCGTATTATAATGGCACCGTTGAACAGCGGGCCGCCGATGCGACACTTTCGCCGGCGGTCCATGTTATGAAAAGAGATTATCCAGACAGGAGAACGAACTTGCCCATGAACCATCTGAAGCCCCGAATTGCCCCTTGGCTGCCCATTCTGCTGGTGACAATTTTGTCGCTGGCACTTTTTCTGCTGCCCACCCAGGGCGTGTCCTTCCAGACCGTGGTGAACGATTCCATTTTCTATGAAAAAGGCCGGGTAGAGCAGGTCCTGGACGAATCCCTGGAGCCCAGCGCCCTGCCCGGCGGACAGATGCTGGGTACGCAGGAGCTGGCCATCCGACTGGAGGACGGCCGGCGGATAGAGCTGGTGAACTACCTCACCGATACCCACAACGTCCTGGTCCGGGAGGGCGCGCGGGTGGTGGTGTGCGTGGATGCCCCGGAGGGTGTGGAACCCTATTACACCTTATATAACCACGACCGCAGCCTCCCCCTGGCGGGGATTGTCCTGTTCTTCCTGGTCCTGATGCTGCTGGTGGGGGGACGCAGAGGGGCGGCCTCGGCGGCGGCGCTGGTGTTTTCGGTGCTGCTGGTGCTGCGGGTGACCATTCCCGCCATCTACAACGGGGCGCAGCCGGTGGTGATGGGGCTGCTCACGGTGCTGGTTTCCACGGCGGTGACCATCCTGCTGCTGTACGGCTGGAACCTGCGGGGGGCGCTGGCCATCGGGGTGACGCTGGGGGGAGAATGTGTCGCCTGCCTTCTGTTTTTGATTTTCTCTGCCTGTCTCCGCCTTACGGGCTTCCAAACCTCCGACGCGGAGAACCTGCTGGTAGTGGCCCAGCACACGGGGCTCCAGCTGGGCAGCGTGCTGTTTGCTGCCACCATGATTGCCTCGCTGGGCGCGGTGATGGATGTGGCGGTGTCCCTGCTGTCCGCCCTGTGGGAGCTGGCCGGGGCGGCGGAGGCGCCGACCCGGGGACAGCTGCTGCGCTCCGGTCTGAATGTGGGCCGGGACATCATCGGCACCAACTGCAACACGCTGATCTTCGCCTTCGTGGGCGGAGCGCTGATGACAATTCTGGTGCTCTTCTCCTATGGAGTCCAGCCTAACCAGCTGATCAGCTCGGACTATGTGGCCCTGGAGCTGGCCCAGGGCCTGTGCGGGACCTGCGCGGTGATCCTCACCGTGCCCCTGGCCTCCCTGGCCGCCGCGGCCTGCTTCGGCAAGCAGAAGGTTCCCGGTTTATCCGGTTTACATACAGCTAAAAATGGTAAAAAGTGAGGAGAAACGTATGAAACATTCGCTTAAACGGCTCACTTCCGCCTGTCTGGCCATGCTCATGCTGCTCCAGCTGCTTCCGGCGGCCTATGCCGCCGTTCCGGCGGAGCAGGAGGAGCCCGGCGCAGCCCCGGCGGCCCTGGAGCTGGACGGTCTCGGCACCGAGGAGGACCCCTATCTGATCTCGGACGCCGGCGAGCTTGTCCAGGCCATCGAGGCCATCAATGGGGGAGGCGAGCCCGCTGAGGCATATTACCAGCTGGATGCGGACATCTCCCTTGACGGCGAGAGCGTCCCCTCCATTGAAAGTTTTTCCGGCACGCTGGACGGCGCCGGCCACGCCATCGGCGGCTACACGCTGTCCGGCGACCGGGAAACAGACGCCCTGGTGCGGGAAAACCATGGTACAATCCGGGCGCTGGCCCTGACTGACGTGGAGGTCACCGGCCCCAATACGGCGGAAACCAGCCGGAGAGCGGGCCTGTGCTTCCAGAACCATGGTACGATTGAGGCGTGTTATGTGACGGGCTCTGTCTCCGGCGGACACCGCTCCGGCGGCATTGTGGCGGAGAACTATGACACGATTCAAAATTGCTATTTTGTCGGTAATGTGACCGGCCGGTGCGAGAGCGGCGGCATCACTGCCTGGTGCCAGAATACCGCCAAGGTGCTCAACTGCTATGTGGAGGGTGACATCGCCACCCAGACGAACAACAGCGGCATCATCGGCGGCTATGGCTACACCGGCACCGTATATCAGGGCAACGTGGTTCTCAGCGGCAGTACGCTGAGCTCTGTCAACGATTGGAACCACGCCCGCATCTGCGGCCGCAACAACGGTGACACTACCTTTACAGATAACCTGTCCTGCAGCGACGTGACGGTCAATGGCTCCACGGTTTCCGACGGCGCGGCCAACAATCTGCAGGGCGCGGACAAGACCGCCGAGGAGCTCAGACAGCAGGAGACCTATGAGAGCATCGGCTGGGATTTTGAGACTGTCTGGGTCATGGACGAGAACCTGGGCCGCCCTGCTCTGCGCAGCTGCCGGGAGGCGATCCCCGAGGAGAAGCCCGACCAGGTCAGCTACCAGGTGGAGAGCCCCAACGGCGAACTGGTGGCCACCGTCTATGTGGACGGGGAGGGACAGCTGGGCTACACCGTGTCCCTGAACGGCACAACCGTGCTGGAGCGGGCCACGCTGGGCCTGACGGTGGACGGCGTGGAGCTGGGGAAGGACGCTGTTCTGGGCGGGCCGGTTCAGACCACGCTGGACGAGACCTACGAGACCCGGGGCATGCACACCCAGGCCCGCAACCATTACAGCCAGTCCGCCTTCCCGGTGACAAGCGGCGGGGCCTCCATGACCCTGAACGTGCGGGCGTATGACGACGGAATTGCCATCCAGTATGACCTGCCCGAGGGAGAACACACGGTTTCGGGGGATGACACCCGCTTTGCCCTGCCCACAAATGCCACCGCCTTTTATCAGTACGGCGACGGCTCCAACTACGAGGGTATCAAGAATATGCAGGTGCCCACCGAGACCTCTTCCGTGGCGGGCATCGGCGTGGGACGTCTGCTGTGCACCCTGCCCACCTTCGAGCTGGCGGACGAGGCTGCCTATGTGTGCATCACCGAGGCCAACATCTATGACTGGTCCGGGATGGGTCTGCGCACCGAGGGCAGCGGCGTGCTGAAGGCCGAGTATTGGGATGACAACGGCAAGACGTTTGTCACCGGGGAGGATTCCCCCTGGCGCCTGGCGATTATTGCCGACAACCTCAACGACTTTGCCAACAGCGACATGGTCACCAATGTGTCCGACCCCATGGACGAGGAGCTGTTTTCCGGCGATACCAGCTGGATTCAGCCGGGCCGCTCCGTGTGGACAACCCAGGGCGGCGGTTCCTCCACCATCGCGGGCTATAAGGAGTACAGCGACTACGCCTCCCAGCTCGGCATCGAGTTCAACCTGATTGAGGGCCGGGACGACTTCGGCGGCACCCTGGACGAGCAGTTTGCCGCGATCAAGGAAATCGTCGATTACAGCGCGGCATTGGAAAATCCGGTCAAAATCTGGCTGTGGGAGGATGCGCCGACCACCCGCTATGACGGCGGCCTGTATACCGAGGAGAATGCCCGGGACTTCCTCCAGCGCTGCAAGGACGCGGGCGTGGTTGGGGTGAAGATCGACCACATCCACAGCGAGTCCCCCGACAAGGTGAGCTTCTATGAAGATTTCACCAGGCTGGCCGCCGAATATCAGATTATGGTCAGCTACCACAACCCCATGAAGCCGACCGGCCTCTCCCGCACCTATCCCAACGAGATGACCCGCGAGGCGATCCGGGGCATGCAGTATCAGTGCAACCCCAACGAGAACGCGATCCTGCCCTTTACCCGCCTGCTGGCCGGGAGCGCGGACTACACCCCCATGAACTTTTCCAACGGCAGCAAGCTGGGCTCTGCCAGCTGGACCCACATGCTGGCCAACACGGTTATCATGACCTCCAGCTATCTCCAGCTCAGCGAGAACCCCAAGAATATGATCGACCAGGTCTACACCGACTTTATCAAGGTTCTGCCCACCGTATGGGACGAGACCATTGTGCTGGACCAGTCTGAAATCGGCGAGGCGGCCGCCTTCCTGCGCCGCAGCGGCGACGAGTGGTATCTGGCGGTGCAGAACGCCGCCCACGGCAGCAGGGAGATGACCTTCGACCTGGACTTCCTGGGAGAAGGCACCTGGTACGCGGACATCTATTACGACAGCATGTCCTCCGCGGCCCAGATTCGCCGGCAGGTGAAGCAGGTCACCAGCGCCGACCAGCTGGAAGCCCAGATCCGCTCCGGCGGCGGCTATGTGGTGCGCCTGACCCAGGATGAGATCCATTATGAGACCGACGCCGGCAAGGTTTTTGAAATCAGCACGGCCGAGGACCTGGACCTGATTCGGGAGCATCCCGACGCCGACTTCAACGTGACCGCGGACATCCAGCTGACCGGTGAGTTTGAGCCCATTCCCACCCTCAACGGCACCCTGAACGGCAACGGCCACACCATCTCCGGCCTGACGGTCACCAGCATGGACGCTGCGGCGGCCTTTATCCTTCAGAACAACGGCACCATCAGACAGCTGGGTCTGACCAACGTGTACATGGAGGGGCCCTACACCGCCGACAACAGCTGGCGCGCCGCCCTGTGCCAGCGGAACTACGGCATTATCGAAGAGTGCTATGCCCTGGGCACGATTACCGGCGGGCACCGCAACGGCGGTCTGGTGTCTGAGAACTACAACACCATCCGCAACTGCTACTTCATGGGCGATCTGGAGTCGAACTATGAGACGGGCGGCATCACGTCCTTTAACCACAACGGCTCCGCCACTGTGGAGAACTGCTATGCGGCCGGCGACTATGTCTCCCGGAACAACAACATGGGCTTTATCAGCGGCTATGCCTACAGCGGGACCCGGATGATTGGCAACGTGGCCCTTTCCGGCTCCCTCCAGGGAAATAACAATCTGGCCCGCATCTGCGGCCGCAACAACGGCGTGAACGAAGGCACCACCTATCAGAACAACCTGGCCTGTGCGGACATCACTGTCAACGGCCAGAGTGTGAACGACGGCGCGGCCAACAACAAGAACGGCCAGAACAAGTCCGCCGATGAGCTGAAGCAGCAGAGCACGTACGAGGACATCGGCTGGGACTTCACGAACGTCTGGACCATGGGCGGCGGGGGCCGTCCTGTGCTGAAGAACGTGCCCGAGGTGGTCAGTGTGGACGCCTCTGCGACCCAGATTGACGGGGATACGGTGTGGAGCTATCTGGACGACGGCACGGATCCGGCCGCCGGCCTGGCGGGCCGCACCGAGTGGGCGCAGCCGGACTTTGACGACAGCGCCTGGAAGACTGCCGCCGGCAGCTTCGGCGCCAAGAAAGGCGGCACCGAGGGCATGGATGGAGGCTATGCCATCCGTACGCTTCTGGAACAGTACAAGGAGGACGGCAGCGACAAGGAGGCCTACTTCTTCCGCACCACCGTCACGGTTCCCGACGCCTCTGCCGTGCAGCAGATCGTGGGCAGCCTGCTCTATGACGACGCGGCCACCGTATACCTGAACGGGACCAGGGTCGCCGGTTTTGATGACGAGGGCATCACGGCGAACCTGCAGTACGGCGGCTCCAACGCCGCCGAGCCCAAGACCGGCAGCATCAGCCTGTCGGGCGAGGCGCTGGATCTGCTGGTGGACGGCGAGAACACCATCGCCGTGGAGCTCCATCAGGGCCGGGCCGACAGCTCCGACATTTACTTTGACTTCCTCTCCCTGAACTTTGAGACCGAGGCCCCCCTGTTCTCCGGCGATATGGAGTGGAAGTATCTGGACAACAACACCGACCCGGCCGCGGGCTCGGAGGACCGCACCAGCTGGACCGCAGAGGACTTTGACGACAGCGCCTGGAAGACTGCCGCCGGCCCCTTCGGCTCCAAGCGGGGAGAGGCCGAGCTGGAGAGCGGCTACACCGCCAATACCGTGCTCAACGGCTGCGACGGCAGCAACGACTACTATGCCTACTTCTTCCGCACCACCTTCAGCATTCCCTCCCTGGAGGGGATGACCAAGCTGGTGGGCACCCTCCAGCACGACGACGGCGTGATCGTGTACATCAACGGGGTCCGCGTGGCCGCCTTTGACGACGTCGCCTGCGACGACGGCGGCAATTCGCTGGGCCATGGGTTTGACGCCAACCTCCAGTATGGCGGGGCCAATGCCAGCACCCCGAAGACCGACACCTTTACCCTCACCGACCTGTCCATGCTGAAGGAGGGGGAGAACACCGTCGCCGTGGAGCTGCACAACGGGCGCCGGACCAGCTCCGACGTGTGGTTCCACTTCACCGGGCTGAGCCTGAGCGCGGAAGCGATTCAGGTGGACTTTTCGGACCTCTCCCTGTCCGTGGGCGCGGACGAGAGCCAGCGCAACCTGACCTGGTACGCCACGGACAGCAACCCCGGCTATGTGCTGGTGGCAAAGGAGAGCGAGCTGACGGACGGCCAGATGCCGGAAACTGCCAGCCGCTTTGACGCCCGGTCCAGCCTGTCCGACGACGGCGGCAAATACTCCAACCAGAGCACCATCTCCGGCCTGGAGGACAACACCGTCTATGCCTATCAGATGGTGAACAGCGGCGTGCGCAGCGGCATCTATACCTTCACCACCGGGGACAGCAGCGACGGCACATTCTCCTTCGCTTACGCCGGCGACCCCCAGATCGGCGCGGGCAGCACCGCCAGCGACATCGAGGGCTGGGACAAGACCCTGGGCCTGGTGGCCGGCAGCGATGCCTTTGAGGGCATTGAATTCCTCCTGTCCGCCGGCGACCAGGTGAACACCGCCAGCGACGAGAACCAGTACAACGGCTATCTGGAGCACGAGGCGCTGTACAGCCTGCCTGTGGCCACTGTGGTGGGCAACCACGACTCCTCCAGCGCGGCTTACAGCCAGCACTTCAACGAGCCGAACAACAGCCGGTATGGCGCGACCAACGCCAGCAGCGACTACTACTTTGTGTACGGCGGCGTGCTCTTTATGGTGCTCAACAGCAACAACATGAGCACTGCCGAGCACAAGGCCTTCCTGGAGGAGGCCATCGCCGCCACAGCGGACCAGAATATCCAGTGGAAGGTGGTCACATTCCACCACTCCATCTACTCCGTGGCCAACCACGCCACAGAGGGGGATATTCTCCAGCGGCGGGAAGAGCTGGTGCCCGTCTTTGAGGAGCTGGACATCGACGTGGTGCTGCAGGGCCACGACCATGTGTACGTCCGCACCTATATGATGGACGGCTTTAACCCCATTACCGAAAGCGACAAGTACACCTACGCCGACGGGGACGGCGTGCCCGAGGCAGTCACCGACCCGGACGGCATCCTGTATGTGACCGCCAACTCCGCCTCCGGCAGCAAGTACTACGAGATTCAGAACATGCAATTCCCCTATGCCGCGGTGAAGGATCAGGGGCATACCCCGAATATCTCCCGGGTGGATGTGACGGACAACAGCTTCACCATCACCACCTATCGCACCAGCGACATGAGCGTGGTGGACACCTTCACCATCAACCGCACCGCCGAGGAGCCGGAGCCCGAGCCGGAGGAGCCCCTGGCGGACGGCTTTGCCAACGGCGAGAACTCGCTGGATCTGACCGCGATTGGGCGGTATACCTCCGGCCAGTTCAGCGTGGACGGCGGCGTGATGGAGATTGTGGCCTACAACAGCGCCAATCAGACGGCCTACGCCGTCAACGGCCAGAGCGGCCTGCTGGCCGTCATCCCCATGGACGCGCTGGAGCGCGGCGACACCATGGCCAGCCTGGACGGCGGCACCTTCGACGTGAAGGCTGCGGTGGAGGCTGCGGAGAGCGGCTTCCGCTATGGGGACATGACCTCCGTGGCGGTCTCGCCTGACGGGACGATGCTGGCCGCGGCCCTCCAGGCCCAGGGCTATGCCGACACCGGCCGGGTGGCGCTGTTCACCTGCGGGGCGGACGGCTCCCTGACCCTGAGCAAGGTGGTCGAGGTGGGCGTGCAGCCCGACATGGTGACCTTCGCGGACAACGGCACCGTGCTCACCGCGGACGAGGGCGAGCCCCGGGAGGGCTATGGCGGCGGCATCGTCGACCCCAAGGGCTCTGTCAGCGTGGTGGATGTGGCCGCCGGCGTGGCGGAAGTGGTGACCTTCGACAGCTTTGACAGCCGGCGGGACGAGCTGGTGTCTGACGGCATTGTCATCAAGAAGGACACGGCTCCGTCTGTGGACTTCGAGCCCGAGTATCTGGCGGTCTCCGGCGGCAGAGCCTATGTCACGCTGCAGGAGAACAACGCCATTGCGGTTCTGGACATTGAGGCCGGGACCTTCACCGGCGTATACTCCGCCGGGTTTGAGGATTACAGCACAACCCCCGTGGACATCGACAAGAAGGACGAGGCCTATGCGCCCGCGACCTATGAGAGCCTGATGGGCATCCGGATGCCCGACGGCATCGCCGCGTTTGAGGCAGACGGCAGAACCTATCTGGTCACCGCCAACGAGGGCGACGCCCGGGAGTGGGGCGACGAGGACCTGGGGACCGCCTACCTCAATGAGGATGAGCGCAACTTCAAGGACGGCGGGGATACCTCCCCCACCGGGGCCATTACGGCGGAAAACTCCGGCCTGGAGGGCAAGGTCGTGTTCTTCCTGAGCGGGGACTATGACGGCCTGGACGAGAGCAAGGACTATCTGTTCGGCGGCCGCTCCTTCACCCTGTATGAGGTGAACGGGGACGGCATCACCGAGGTCTTCACCAGCGGCGGCGACTTTGAGGCGCTGACCTATCAGTACCTGCCCGAGTATTACAACAGCTCCAACGACAACGCGGTTCTGGACGACCGCTCCGGCAAAAAGGGCCCCGAGCCCGAAAGCGTCACCGTGGGTGAAGTGGAGGGCAGGACCTATGCCTTTGTGGCGCTGGAGCGCACGGGCGGCATTATGGTCTATGACATCACAGACCCGGCGGAGGCCTCCTTCGTCAACTATATCAATTCCCGCCGGTTTGACACCATTGTCTCCGGTTCGGAGGAGTACGAGGACGGCGAGCTGGACAAGTGGGTTACCGGCGGCGACGTGGCCCCCGAGGGCCTGGCCTTTGTCCCTGCCGGGCAGAACCACACCGGCAAGGATCTGCTCCTGGCCGCCTGTGAGGTCTCCGGCACCGTGGCGGTATACGAGCTGACCGGCAGACAGGTTGAGGAGCCCGAGGAGCCCGATGACGGCGGTTCCTCCGGCGGCAGCTCCTCCAGCCGGTACGCCATCACCGCCTCCGCCGGCGAGGGCGGCAGCATCAGCCCCAGCGGCACTGTCCGGGTGGAGCGGGGCGACAGCCAGACCTTCACCATCCGCGCCGAGGAGGGCTATGAGATCTCCGATGTGCTGGCAGACGGCCGGAGCGTAGGCGCGGTGAGCAGCTATACCTTTGAGAATGTGCGGGAGCGGCACACCATCCGCGCAGTCTTCACCGCCCGGATCGAAGACCCCGACACCCCCCTGACCGATGTGCCCTTCACGGACGTGCCTGCTGACGCCTGGTACGCCCAGCCGGTGCAGTGGGCGGTGGAGAACGGCATCACCTCGGGCACCGGCGCCGGCACCTTCAGCCCGGATATGGCCTGTACCCGCGCGCAGATCGTCACCTTCCTGTGGCAGGCGGCGGGCAGACCCCAGCCGGCCGGCAGCGGGAACCCCTTCGCGGACGTGAAGGAGAGCGACTACTTCTACACTGCGGTTTTGTGGGCCGTGGAGCAGGGGATCACCGCCGGCGTGAGCGAGGACAGCTTTGCGCCCTATGCCACGGTGACCCGGGGCCAGACCGTGACCTTCCTGTACCGGGCCGCCGGTTCCCCGGCGGTAACGGAGGGCGGCAGCTTTGCCGACGTGGAGGACGGCGCCTGGTATGCCGACGCGGTGGCCTGGGCCGCTGCCCAGGGCATCACGGCGGGGGTGAGCGCCGATGCCTTCGGCCCCAACGCCTCCTGCACCCGCGCGCAGATTGTAACCTTCCTGTACCGCTTTGCGGAACAGTAAGACGGACACAAAACGTGGAAAGGGCCCGGCCGCCGGTAAATCCGGCGGCCGGGCCCGGAATCAGGCAGAAGCACCCTATCCCCGCCGGGATACGGTGCTTTTCTCCTAGATAGGTTTGGACGGCGGACGCCGAGCGGTACCGCACCAAAGGGCAGAAGGCCGCCTCTGGCGGGCGGAAAAAGGGAGTGACAAATTTGGCATCCGGCCTTTCCCGGAAGCGGATGGATGATTATTAGCCTGTTATCACATTGGGAACATGGTCCACTGGGGACCAGTCTGTAATCGCTTCCTGATTACCTGTGCTGACCTCCAATGTCTGCAATTTTTTTAGATTTCGGAGCGGGGAGAGGTCCGTTATATTGTCTACATGCAGCACCAAATTGCGCAAATCTGTCAGGTTCCTCAAAGCGGAAAGATTTGTAGCAGCAGGTCCAGAGCTATTGCTGTGAATCTCCATCTCCAGGTGCTGCAGTTTCGTCATTCCGGACAGCGGGGAGAGGTCAACGGACAGGGCCTCATCATCCCACAGATTGATTGTCAGCTCCCGGAGATTTGTCAGGGGTTTCAGCCCCTCCAGAGAGCTGCTTCCTTCAATGGCATAGCCCTTATAAATGACCAACCTTTGCAGCTTTGTCAGATTTTTCAGCGGTGAGAAGTCCTGTACCGTACAGTTGACCTCCAAGTTTGTCAGACTGGTCAGTCCGGCCAGACCATGAATGTCACACGCTCCCACATTGTCGCTGGTATTGGGTAGTCGCAGGCGTTCCAATTTGGTCAGGTTTTTCAGCGGGTCCAGGGTGGTATATGCGGCGTCATTTCCATAACAGACAAGAGATTGCAGCTTCGTCATATTTTCTGCCCAATCAAAATTTTGGATGCCATGAGTGTCGATTCGAAGCTGTTCCAGATTCACCAGCCCTGTCAGAGGTGATAAATCATCCAGATAAAGCCGGGCTCCGTCTGTATTTTGAATTTTGAGGACCCGTAGTTCTGTCAGCCCAGCGATTGGATTGATGTCAGTAATTTCTGATTGTGCGGGAAGTGTCAGATCTACCAAATTGATCATATAGCATAGAGGTTCAATGTCTGTATTGGTCAAATAAGCATCACTCAAATCCAACTCCCGAAGGTCTGTGCTGTATTCTACGCCCTGAATAGTAATCGAAGGGACGTCAGCCTCCTTTAGTGGCGGCAAATTGCCCGATTCGCCAGAGTCCTCATCGGAAATTGGACTTTCTATGGAACTGTTTTGTAGATTTGTAGTAGGGGTATTACCTTGCCGCCCAAGGAACACGCCAATGCCCAGCACAACCACCACCGCCGCGGCGATGCCGGCGATGAGGGCAGGCTTTGCCTTTTCCTTCTTCGGGGCGGGGGCCGCCGCGCCGCCGGAGACGGGGAGCTCCACCACCTGCTGCTGCTCGATGGCGTCCAGGAATTCGGCGGCAGATTGGAACCGGTCCTCCGGCTGGACGGCCAGGCCTTTCAGAATGGCCTTGTCCAGGTATTCCGGGATGTCAATGCCGCACTGGGAGATGGGCACCAGGGTGTCGTTGTCCAGCCGCTCCAAGCTCTCCGGCGGCAGGAAGCCAGTGATGGCGGCATAGAAGCAGGCGGCGCAGGAATAGACGTCGGTGTAGGGCCCCTGGCGGCTGCGGCGGATGTACTGCTCTTTTGGGGCATAGCCCACTTTCAGGATGACGTCCAGACTCTTGGACTTGTCGCCGATGGAGTACCGGGCGGAGCCAAAGTCCAGCAGCTTCACCATGCCGTCCTTCGTGATGTAGATGTTGTCCGGCGTCACGTCGCGATGAATAAACCCTTCTGCGTGGACGGCGGTGAGGGCCCGGAGCACGGGGATCATCACATCGAGGGCCTCTTCCACACTGACCCTTCCGCCGTGGTTGGCGATGTAGGTCTTGAAGGAGATGCCCTCGATGTAGTCCATGACGAAGTACGAGGTGTCATTCTCGTCAAAATAGCTGGTGACCGCCGCAATGTTCGGGTTGCCGATGAACTTCGCCAGGGTGCGGGCCTCCTCCTGGAACCGCTCGGCGCCGTAGGCAAACTCTTCGGACTTGGTGTCCATCATGACGGACACGGAGGTGCCCTGCCGGGTGGCGATCTCCCCGGGCATGAACTCCTTGATGGCCACCTTGGCATTCAGCTGGGTATCCAGCGCAAGGTATGTAATGCCGAAGCCGCCCTGCCCCAGCACCCGGCCCACGATGTAGCGGCCGTTCAGCACCGTCCCCGCCCGCAGAGCCACCGGGAATTTCTTCTCGTTCTCCGCCAGGTCAAAGCCGCAGCAGGGACAGGGACCCTCCAAGGTCGCCCGCGCCTGAAAACAGTTGTAGCAGAGATTTTTTCGCTCAGCCAAATATCATCCCTCCACGTGAAAATACCGGATTGATAAAACCATCTTAGTCCATTTCCGGAGAGAGCACAAGTATGCTGTTTGCATAGGACGGCCGCGGCGCTTACTCTTCGGAACGGAGCCGGCACCAAGACAGTATCCGGGGTTCCGGGACATTTCCCGGCGGGGGCACCCTGGCAATGCCTCGAATTTGACCTGAACTTTTTGGAGAGAAAATAAAGAAAAGCCGTCTGATTTCTTGCGAAATCAGACGGCTTTATGGTTGCGGGGGCTGGACTTGAACCAACGACCTCCGGGTTATGAGCCCGACGAGC
>JAHYYS010000033.1 GCA_019424865.1 bacterium | reverse complement strand
ACAACACCGTGGTGGCGCCCCCCCGCATGCTCATCGCCTTCCTGGAGAACAACCTGCAGGCGGACGGCTCGGTGGTCATTCCCCAGGCCCTGCGCCCCTATATGGGCGGCACCCAGGTTCTGGTCCCCAAGCAGTAAGCGGGCAATCGCACCGAGGTCCCGGCTGGGATTATGTTACGGTTCCCAGAGAACACGACGTAAAGTGTCGTGTTGAAATCCCCGTTTCCAGCCGTTTTCAGCCCCCGGAACCCTATCCTGGGTCATTTTGGCCCGTAAAAACGGCTCCAGAACGGGATGGGCCCTGAAACCCTTGGGGCCCAATGGGTTTCAGATTTTGAAAAACAGGGCATAACTCCAAAGAGACAGAAAAAGGAAACCAAGCCTTATGAAAGCCTTTCTTGCTGAATTCAAGACCTTTATCGCCCGGGGCAATGTGATGGACATGGCGGTGGGCGTCATTGTGGGCGGCGCCTTCAAGACCATCGCCGACTCCCTGACCAACGACATCCTCATGCCCCTGCTGGGCATTCTGGTCAACCGGGTCTCCTTCGCCGACTTGTCCCTGACCATCGGCGGGGCCCAGATCGCCTACGGGAATTTTATCCAGGCCGTGTTCAACTTCCTGATCACCGCCTTCGCCGTATTTTGCCTGGTGAAGGTCCTCAACCGCTTCCACCGGAAAAAGGAGGCCGCCGCCCCTCCCCCCTCTCCCCCGGAGCCCTCCGCAGAGGAAAAGCTCCTGACCGAGATCCGCGACCTGCTGCGGGAGCGGCAGTAAGCGTCCCCCTTTTCCACACCGCCCCGAATAAAAGGAGAACCCGCCATGTCTGAATCCAAACGCCCGCCGGAGGAGCATACCCCGGACAAGGGCTATACCCCCGCCTCCCCGGTCAAGCGCACCCTGGCCTGGATCGGCCTGGCCTATGTGCTGATTTTCCTGGCCCTCACCACCTATTACTATTTCAACGGGACCATGCTGGGCAACCTGGGCCCCCTGCTCACCGTCCCCGGCCTTGTGGGCCTGGGGGCTTTGTCCCTGGTGAGCTGGCGCTCCACCGGACGGCCGGGCAAGTGGCCCGCCATCGCCCTGGCCGCCCTGTGCTGGCTGCTGGCCCTGGCCACATTGCCCGTGGGGATTGCGGGGCTGCTGTCCAACTTCGGCGCCGCTGCCGCCGCGGCCCGCTGAGCCTTGACGTGAGAGGAGCAAGTCATGCGTGACATTCTTGCCGCCGGTCTGGCGGAGCTGGGCCTGACCGGCCGGGTGCCGGAGCAGGCCCCGGAGCAGCTGGCCCGGTACGGCCGGCTGCTGCTGGAAAAAAACCAGGTGATGAACCTCACCGCCATCACCGACCCGGTGAAGGTGGCCCAGCTGCACATGCTGGACTGCGCCGCCCTGCTGGGCTGCGCGGATTTTCAGGACAAAACCCTCATTGACGTGGGCACCGGGGCGGGCTTTCCCGGGCTGGTGCTGAAAATTCTGGTGCCCTCCCTCCAGGTGACGCTGCTGGACTCCCTGGGCAAGCGGGTGGACTGGCTGCGGGAGACGGCGGACCAGCTGGGCCTGGAGGGCGTCACCTGCCTCCACGCCCGGGCCGAGGAGCAGGCCCTGGTGAAGGGCTTCCGGGATTCCTTTGACTTTGCCGCCGCCCGGGCGGTGGCCGACCTGCGGCTGCTGAGCGAGCTGTGCCTGCCCTTTGTCAGGCCCGGGGGCGCCTTCCTGGCCATGAAGTCGGTGGACTGCGGCGAGGAGCTGGATCGGGCGGCCCACGCGGTGAAGCTGCTGGGCGGCCGGCAGGAGGCCCCCTTTGACTATGCCATTCCCGGCGCCGGCGTCACCCACCGGGCCATTCTCATCCGGAAAGCGGCCCCCACCCTGAAGGGCTATCCCCGGCGGTGGGCCAAAATCCAGAAGGAGCCCCTGTAAGCCGCCGGCCCAGGGGCACAGGAATACAGATTCTTTTGCAAAACCCCATACAAGGGCCGGCGATTGTTACATTTTCTTTAACTTTTTCCACAAAACCATTGACGCCCAGCAGATTTGTGATAGACTGGATATAGTGAAGCAAGGAGGTTTTTTCCATGGGTACCGTCATTTCCGTCACGTCTGGGAAGGGTGGCACAGGAAAGACCTCCATCACCGGCGGCGTGGCCGCCTCCCTCGCCCTCCAGGGGCGCAGCGTACTGTGTATTGACATGGATGTGGGGCTGCGCAACCTGGACATCTCCCTGGGCCTGAGTGACCGGGCGCTGATGGACTTCTCCGATGTGGCCCTGGGCCGATGTCCCCTGGCGCGGGCCGCCGTCACCCACCCGGATCTGAAGGGCCTGGCCCTGCTCACCGCGCCCATGTCCCTCCCCGCCAGCCTCACCGCGAACAAGGTCCGGGCCATGCTGCACACCGCCCGGGCCGCCTATGACTATGTGCTCATCGACTCCCCCGCCGGGCTGGGCCCCGGCTTTCGGCTGGCCATTTGCGGGGCCGACCGGGCGCTGGTGGTGGCCACCAACGACGCCTCCTCCCTGCGGGACGCCCAGCGCACTGTCACCGAGCTGTCCGGCATCCGTCAGGTTCATCTGGTGATGAACCGCATCCAGCCCAAGCTGCTGCGCCGGCTGCGCACCACCATTGACGACGCCATGAACACCGCCGGACTGCCTCTGATCGGGGTGGTCCCGGAGGATCCGCAGGTCATTTTATGCGCCAATCTGGGTCTGCCGCTGACCTCACGGGGGCGGCGCGGGGCGGCCCGGGCCTGCTGGAACATCGCCATGCGCCTGGAGGGGGCCAGCGTTCCCGTGATGCATATCCGATAATCCAAACCCAATGCGGACCGCGCCCCGCCGTCCGCCGCCTATATAAAAGGAGGTAACGCCATCCATGAACATCGCCCTTATGAGCCACACCAAAAAGCAGGACCTGATGGTCCAGTTCTGCACCGCCTACTGCGGCATCCTCTCCAAGCACACCATCTGCGCCACCAACGCCACCGGCCGCATGGTGGCGGAGGCCACCGGCCTGAATGTCAACCTGTTCCTCTCCCACGAGCACGGCGGCATCGAGCAGATTGGCCAGCGCATTATCTATAACGAAATTGACATGGTTTTGTTTTTTAATTCCCCCCTGGACAATGAAATGGACAAGGATGTGCTGTATATCTCCCGCCTGTGCGACCAGCACTCCGTCCCCATGGCCACCAACGTGGCCACCGCCGAGCTGCTGATTCACGGCCTGGCCCGGGGCGACCTGGACTGGCGCGAGGGCATGAATCCCAACCGGGTGCCCTTTGCGCTGTGAGCGCGCAGAAGCTGAAATGCCGCGGCGGCAGAGAAAGTGGGACTCTCTGTCCGGCCGCGGCTTGACATTTTTGTGATTTTGAGATAAGATACTGCCATTCACCGCAATGACGGCGCACAGGACCCGGGATACCGCCCGACAGAGAGGGGCCCCTTGGCTGAAAGGGCCCCAGGGAGACGGCCCCGGGGAGGACGGCGCCACCAGCGGGCCCGGAGACGGGCGCGGTCCCCTTCCCGCATCAGAAGGACCAGAGGAGCGCGCCCCGGGTGCGCTTGAAGTTGGGTGGCACCACGAAGTGTTTTTGTGCGCTCTCGTCCCAATGATGGGATGAGAGCGCTCTTTTTTCCTTTCAGGCCTGTCCCGCGGGGTCCTCTGCCAGCACGTCCAGCATCAGGCGGGCGCCCAGCCGGAATCCGCGGACAAAGCACTCCTGTGTGTCCGCCGTCCCCACCTGCATTGCCGCCGCCCAGACGGCGTCGGCCTCCTCCGGGGTCAGCTTTTTCCCCACCCGCTCCATGGTACCGGCGGCCTCCTGCAGCGCCCGCTGTTCCGCGGGCGAGGCCGAGGTGTGGTCCAGCACTGAAAAAAGTGTTTGGATGGTACCTGTCATAGTGAAATCCCCCTACTGTGATTTATATTCACGTTTAGTATAGTGATTTTAATTCACATTGTCAAGTGAGCTGAGGAAAAATCATGGAAAACTTTTCAGAACGAATTAAAAACCTACGGGAAGAGCGCGGCCTTTCCCAAGAAGCTCTGGGGGCCGTAATCGGCGTGAAACGGTTTTCCATTTACACCTATGAAAAGGGCCGCGCCTGTCCGGATATGAAGGGGCTGATTGCCCTGGCGGACTACTTTGACGTCTCTCTGGACTATCTGACCGGCCGCACAGACAACCGGGCTGTCAACCGCTGACCGCCCTTCGCGTCCCCCGGGGGCAAGCCGCCCCCGTTCCACCATACTAAGATTCCGGAGAAAGGAGTTTTGCGTGATGAACGGTTCCCGCGCCATGCGCCACAGATTCCACCTTCCCCAAGGGGAAGGATAATGAACAAACGGGGCCCAGGAGCCCGCAGACGGGACGGCCCGTCACCACAACATCATACAAAACGCCACAACAGAAAGGATCTTGTGTCATGAGTAAAGTACAGCCCCGCACCCTGTCCGGCTTTATGGAGCTTCTCCCCGCCCGGCAGATTCAGTTTGACCGCATGGCCGCCATCATCCGGGAGTCCTTCTCCCTGTACGGCTTCACCCCCCTGGACACCCCTCTCATCGAGGCCAGCGAGGTGCTGCTGGCCAAGGGCGGCGGCGAGACGGAGAAACAGATCTACCGCTTTATGAAGGGGGACAGCGACCTGTCCCTGCGCTTTGACCTCACCGTCCCCCTGGCCAAATATGTGGCCCTGAATTACAGCCAGCTGGCCTTCCCCTTCCGCCGCTTCCAGATCGGCAAGGTCTATCGGGGCGAGCGGGCCCAGCGGGGCCGCTTCCGCGAGTTCTATCAGGCCGACATCGACATCATCGGCGACGGCAAGCTGGACATCTCCAACGACGCGGAGATTCCCGCCATCATCTACCGCACCTTCACCTCCCTGGGCCTGAAGCGCTTCCAAATCCGGGTGAACAACCGCAAGGTGCTCAACGGCTTTTACGCCATGCTGGGCCTCACCCGCCAGTCGGGGGCCATTATGCGCACCGTGGACAAGCTGGAGAAGATCGGGGAAAAGAGCGTGCGGGAGCTGCTCACCGGCGCGGAGATCGGTCTGACCGACGCCCAGGCGGCGGAGATTCTGAAGTTCATTGACATCCGGGGCGGCAACCAGCAGGTACTGGAGGCCCTGGAGGCCTATCGGGGCCGTCACCCCCTGTTTGACGAGGGGCTGGACGAGCTGAAGGCGGTGGCCCGGTATCTGTCCGCCTTCGGCGTGCCCGAGGATCACTTTGCCCTGGACCTGACCATCGCCCGGGGCCTGGACTACTACACCGGCACCGTCTATGAGACCACCATGCTGGACCACCCGGAGATCGGCTCCATCTGCTCCGGCGGCCGCTATGACAACCTGGCCGAATATTACACCGAAAAGCAGCTGCCCGGCGTGGGCATCTCCATCGGCCTGACCCGGCTGTTCTTCGTGCTGGAGGACCAGGGCTATCTCAACGACCAGCTGAACACCGCCCCCGCCGATGTACTCATTTTGCCCATGACCGAGGATCTGACCGGGGCCATCTCCCTGTCCACCACCCTGCGCAACGCCGGCATCCGGGCCCAGCTCTACGGCGAGCAGAAGAAGTTCAAGCAGAAGATGTCCTATGCCGACAAGCTGGGCGTCCCCTATGTCATCTTCCTGGGCGAGGAGGAGCTGGCCGCCGGGGTGGCCGCGGTGAAGAACATGCGCACCGGCGAGCAGGTGAAGCTCTCCCCCGCCGACGCCGTGGCCCACATCCAGGCCGGCCTGCAGGAGCTCAACCAGGGCGCGCCCATCCTGGACAAGTAGGGGCGGGTCCCAGACCCGCCCGCTGCGGGCCCGGTATTATCCGTAGGGAGCGGCCCTCGCGGCCGCCCGCCGGGCCCGGTAGCCTCACCTTCCCAGGGGCGCCTCCTGTCCGGTATCGCTCGTAGGGGCGGGTCCCAGACCCGCCCGCTGCGGGCCCGGTATTATCCGTAGGGGCGGCCCTCGCGGCCGCCCGCCGCGGCCCGGCAGCCTCACCTTCCCAGGGGCACCCCTGTCCGGTATCGCTCGTAGGGGCGGGTCCCAGACCCGCTCGCTGCGGGCCCGGTATTATCCGTAGGGGCGGCCCTCGCGGCCGCCCGCCGCGGCCCGGCAGCCTCACCTTCCCAAAAGCCGCCCCCCGGTTCAGTATCGCCCGCCCCGGTAAAAAGCCCGGCTTGGAGGTCATTGGTATGGACACCCCTCCCCTGCCCCGGCGGAAATCCATCCGCCTGCCAGCATACGACTATGCACAAAACGGGGCCTATTTTGTCACAATCTGTACCAGCCAAAAGCGCCCTCTGTTCGGTGCTGTCCGTAGGGGCGGCCCTCGCGGCCGCCCGCCGGTTTCTCCCTTTGTCCAACTGACGCCCCTGGGGCAAATTGCGCAGGACACGATTTCCTGTCTGGGCACCGTCTGTCCTGTCTCTGTTCCCTGCTTTGTTGTCATGCCCAACCACATTCACGCTATCCTGGTTCTGGAACAACGGGCGACCGCAAGGGTCGCCCCTACGCTGGGCCAGGTGGTGGGTGCCTACAAATCAAAGGTCGCAAACCAGTGGCTGGCTGTCTGCAAGGAACACGGGACTATCATGGGACAAATCTGGCAGCGCGGCTACTACGATCACATCATCCGCAACCAGCAGGACTTTGACCAGACCGCCGCCTATATTCTGGGCAATCCCGCCCGGTGGGCGGAGAAAGGGGCCCCGTAATGCGGGCCGGCAGGGAGGCGCTTTCCCGCGCCGTCTCAGAGCTCCAGCAGCTCCAGGGCCATTTGTATTCCGGCCTTGATACCCGCCCGAAAGCAAACTTCCTCCCACTCTGCCCCCTCTTCCATGGCGGCATCCCAAATTTCAACTGCCGCCTCCTCTCCTGCCAGCTCTTTGAGCCGCTGGAATTGGACTTGCGGGCGCTGTGAAAATTTCTTTACTTGGGTGGGATCCACCTGCTGCGTATAGGCCTCGAACAAAAGGGGTATGAACTGTGCCATAAGGTTCCCTCCGTTTACGACTTTATAGTCATATTATAGAATGACTAATTAGTCATGTCAAGGTGGTTTTTATGACGTTCTCCCAGCGGCTGCTTTTTCTCCGGCAGGAATCCGGCATGACCCAGCAGCAGGTGGCCGACGCTTCCCAGACCACGCTGCGGCAGTACCAGCGGTTTGAAAAAGGGGAGCAGAAGCCCGGCTTTGACAATCTGATTCGTCTGGCGGACTGCTTCCAGGTCTCCCTGGATTATCTGGTGGGCCGCTCTCAAAGCCGGCCGGTCCTGCCCTAAGAAATTGCTTTCTGTTATCTTAAATTATAAAAATACAAATTGGAGTTGATTTTTGTGGACAATCTTCAGGGTTTCCACCGCAGTCATTACTGCGGCGAGCTGCGTCTGAGCGACGCGGGCAAGACGGTCTCGGTGTGCGGCTGGGTGCAGCGGCAGCGGGACCTGGGCGGCCTGATCTTTGTGGACCTGCGGGACCGCACCGGCCTGATTCAGCTGTCCTTTGACGACAGCACCGACAAGGCCATCTTTGAAAAGGCCGCCTCCCTGCGCGCGGAGTTTGTGGTGGCCGCGGTGGGCACCGTGCGGGAGCGCGAGTCCAAGACCAACAAGATCCCCACCGGCGACGTGGAGGTATACGTCACCGAGCTGCGGCTGCTGGCCAGGGCGGAGACGCCCCCCTTTGAGATTGTGGAGCACTCCAAGGCCAACGACATGCTGCGTCTGAAGTACCGCTATCTGGACCTGCGCCGCCCGGATATGCAGCACGCCATCGCCACCCGGCACAAGATCACCAAGATCGCCCGGGACTACTTTGACGAGCAGGGCTTTTTGGAGATTGAGACCCCCATCCTCACCAAGTCCACCCCCGAGGGGGCCCGGGACTATCTGGTGCCCAGCCGGGTCCATCCGGGCAAGTTCTATGCCCTGCCCCAGTCCCCCCAGCAGTACAAGCAGCTGCTCATGCTCTCCGGCTTTGACCGCTACTTCCAGATTGCCCGCTGCTTCCGGGACGAGGATCTGCGGGCCGACCGCCAGCCCGAGTTCACCCAGATTGACCTGGAGATGTCCTTTGTCAACGAGGACGACATCATGACCATCCAGGAGGGCTTCCTGAAGCGGGTCTTCAAGGAAGTGCTGGACGTGGACGTCCAGACCCCCTTCCGGCGCATGCCCTGGCAGGAGGCCATGGACCGCTTCGGCTCGGACAAGCCCGACCTGCGCTTCGGCTTTGAGCTCAAGGACATCAGCGACATTGTGAAGGACTGCGGCTTCGGCGTCTTCTCCTCCCCCGTGGCGGAGGGCGGCTCCGTGCGGCTGATCAACGTCAGCGGCCACGCCGCCGACTTCCCCCGGAAGAAGATTGACAAGCTGGTGGACTTTGTCAAGACCTATAAGGCCAAGGGGCTGGCCTGGACCCGCCTGCACGACGGGCAGGTCACCAGCTCCTATCAGAAGTTCCTCACCCCGGAGGAGAACCAGGCCATTCTGGACCGGGCCGGGGCCAAGGACGGGGACCTGATCCTCATTGTGGGCGACGCCAAGAATACCGTGGTGTGGGCCGCCCTGGGCGCCCTGCGGTGCGAGGTGGCCCGCCAGCTGGACATCCTGGACCCCAGAGACTTCCAGTTCCTGTGGGTGACCGAGTTCCCCATGTTCGAGTGGAGCGAGGAGGAGGGCCGCTATCAGGCCATGCACCACCCCTTCACCGCCCCCATGGTGGAGGACGAGGACAAGATTTTGACCGACAAGGCCAACTGCCGCGCCCGGGCCTATGATATCGTGCTCAACGGCACCGAGCTGGGCGGCGGCTCCATCCGGATCAACACCCCCGAGATGCAGGAGAAGGCCTTCCAGGCCCTGGGCATCAGCGAGGCGGATATCCAGGAGCGCTTCGGCCACCTGGTCAACGCCTTCAAGTTCGGCGCGCCCCCCCACGGCGGCCTGGCTTACGGCCTGGACCGGCTGTGCATGCTCATGGCCGGGGCGTCCTCCATCCGGGACGTCATCGCCTTCCCCAAGGTGCAGAATGCCTCCGACCTGATGATGTCCTGCCCGGACACCGTGGATCAAAAGCAGCTGGACGACCTGTCCATCGCCGTCACCCGCGTGGAGGAGGGCGACGCCTGGGAGAAATAATATTCCCGGCCCCCTTGAGAAAGCGTTCAGGGCCCCGCCTGTGGTTTGTCAGGCGGGGCCCTGCTTCTGCTTTCATGGGCTGTGTTTATTCCGCAGGTGGGGGTGTCGCATGCGCCAGCGGGCGGCTGGCAGCCGCCCCTAGAAAACGACCGAAGCGGTATCCGGCGGGCGCACACTGTGCGCCCCTACGCATTTGTTTTTGTGTGGGGATGTACCATGTATCCCTCGGGCCGCACCCCGCCCCCCTTTTATACGGGCCCCGTCAGTTTGGTGCCCCTTTTCCCGTAGGGGCGCACAGTGTGCGCCCGCGTATCTGTGTTTGTATGGGGATGTACCATATTACCCCCGGGGCCGCACCCCTCCCCCCTTTTGTACGGTCCCCATCGGTTTGGTGCTCCTTTTTCCGTAGGGGCGCACAGTGTGCGCCCGCCGGTTCCCGCCGCAGTCACCCCGCAGGGGCGGATATGATCCACCCAATGTTTTCCTGTCTCATCCCCCGCGGAAACAGATACCATTCGCCCGCAAGGGATTTTTTTCCTGCATCCAGTTTCCCGGCGATTCGGCGGGCCGGTCTGGGACCGGCCCCTACGGAAAGGGCGGAAAATCGGAACGGCGGGCGGCTCATAGCCGCCCCTACGCAGCCACCCTTGTAAAGTGCAGCCACAACCGGCCCCTTATTGGGTGTACTCCCCAGGAGGGGCCGCACCCCTCCCCCCTTTTGTACAGTCCCATCGGTTTGGTGCCCCTTTTTCCGTAGGGGCGCACAGCGTGCGCCCGCCGGTTCCCGCCGCAGCCATCCCGCAGGGGCGGATATGATTCGCCCAATGTTTCCCTGTCTCATCCCCCGCGGGAACAGATACCATTCGCCCGCAGGGAATTTTTTCTGGGGCCGGTTTTCCCGCGATTCGGCGGGCCGGTCTGGGACCGGCCCCTACGGAAAGGGCAGAAAATCGGAACGGCGGGCGGCTCATAGCCGCCCCTACGCAGCCACCCTTGTAAAGTGCAGCCACAACCGGCCCCTTATTGGGTGTACTCCCCAGGAGAGGCCGCACCCTCCCCCCTTTTGTACGGCCCCGTCGGTTTGGTGCCCCTTTTCCCGTAGGGGCGCACAGTGTGCGCCCGCCGGTTCCCGCCGCAGCCATCCCGCAGGGGCGGATATAATCCGCCCGATGTTCCGCCGCCCTGCACAGCTGCCGCCGCATAACGCCCTTTTGCGGCCGCTCTGGGCGGCCCAATTCCCCCAGGCATTTTTCCTCCACCCCCGAAAAAAGCCTCCATCCACTTTTTTACGGCGGACGGAGGTCTTTTCCTGTATTTGGGGCAAAAGTCCTTGCAATTCCCTCTTGCATCGGTTAGAATGGGAATGAAATCATAAATTTTGCGGCCCTGTACGAGTGAACAACACGCAGCGCAGCAAGCATAAATTGCACCACAGGCTTATTATATCCGCTCCCAGCCCCTTTTGCAAGGCCGGAGGCGGAGGATAGGCTGTGCGTTTGCATGGAGTTCAGGCGGTGTTGAGCGGTTATATCTCGACACCGCCGTTTGTGTTTCCGGCGGAACCCGGGGGCGGGGGCGGCCTCCCCCTTTTCTGCACCCATCTCCCCTATCCCCTTGTTTTTGCATATACCTGCTTTTCAAACAAAAACAAAAAAAGGAAAGAGTGAGAAACCATGAAATACTCCCGGCTTCTCTCCCCCGTTTTGGCTCTGGCCCTGATTGTCTCCCTGCTGACCGGCTGCGGAAGCGGCACAGGCGGCAGCACCTGGCAGGACCAGTATGACCTGGGTATGCTCTATCTCTCGGAAGGAAATTATGAGGAGGCCATCATCGCCTTCACCGCAGCCATTGAGATTGACCCCAAACGGCCCGAGGCCTATGAAAAGGCGGCTGAGGCCTACGAGGCCCTGGGGGACATGGACTCCGCCTGGGCGGTATTGGAGCAGGGGGTCCAAGCCACCGGTGACAGCGGTCTGCTGGAGCGCTTCCAGGCGCAGCAGCCACTCCCCGGCTATCCCCGGACGGACCGGATTGACCATGAGGACGGGGGTTACGCCCTGCGGGAGTATGATCAAACGGGCCTTGTGCTTTCCCACACGGAGTATGGGGCGGACGGCACTACGGTACGCACCTTGTATACCTACACCCCGGAGGGCTTCCTGCTCCGGGAGAGCACGGAGGGGCTGGATCCGTCGACCCAGGAGGAAATACAGCAGATTTTTGATTATGCCGCGGATGGCACCGGTCGGATCCTCCACTCCTATGAGCGTTTCGGCGGAGGACATGTGGAGGAAGTGGATTACACCTATACGGGGGCCGCCGTATCTATCCGGTTTCAGCGTCTGGATCCGGATCTCCCGGCTGATTTGGACAGCACCCTGACCTACACCATGGAGGATGTGGCCCATTGGATTGAGGTACAGGGAACGGGATATTCCGATCAGGAACTGATCAGTCTGGATATCCAGGAGTACGCGGGACAACGGGATCCGATGACCTTTGTCCGGTTATACGCCGACGGAAGAATCACAGACGGAACCAGCTGAGGGAGGAATCAAACGATGAGCAAGCAACCGCGCGGAATCCTGCGGGCCGCCGCAGCTTTGGCCATAATCCTGGCGCTGTTCACCGGCTGCGCCTCCAGGACCGGGAGCGGCGATTCCTGGCAGGAGCAGTACGACCTGGGCACAAAGTATCTGGAGGAAGGCAATTACGCCGAGGCCATCATCGCCTTCACCGCAGCCATTGAGATTGACCCCAAACGGCCGGAGGCCTTCATCGGGCGAGGCGACGCCTACGTCCTCTCCGGCGAGACCGAGGACAACCTGGCCGCCGCCCTGGCGGACTATCAGGCCGCGCTGGACCTGGATGAGACGCTGGTACAGGCCTGGCTGGGTCTGGCCGACGTGTACATCCGGCAGGGAGATTACGACAAGGCGCTGGAGCTTTTGCAGGAGGCCCTGGACAAGACCGGCGGCGACCAGAGCATCGCCGACAAGATCGGGGAGATGGAAGAAAATGCAGATGTATTTGCAGATCCCGCCGTTCTGGTGCAACAGACCAATGTTTATGATGAAACAGGGAATCTCCAATGGTATCATACCTATACCTATGATGAACAAGGAAACTGTATTCAAGAGGATGTCTGTGATCTGGACGGCACCCGGCGACACTACTATACCTATGAATACAACTCAGAGGGGAAGCAAGTTCAAAAAAACACGTATCACCAAGACGATACGATGAACGAATATTGCACTTATGAATATGACCAGTCGGGAAAACGGACCCGAGCCAACTACTACTACCCGGACGGATCCTTCTGGCACTATGAAACATACGAATATGATGACCAGGGAAATCTCGTCCGGCTCAACAACTGCTTCCCTGACGGAGAATCACAGTATTATGACACTTATGAATACGACCAGGAGGGACACCTAGCTCAACAAAACCGCTATAACTCTTTGGTCGACGGTTCGCTCTCCTACTATTGGCTCCACCTCTATGACGAGAATGGTCAATATCTTGGGTATGACTGGTACACCGCAGACGGCGACCTGATGCAATCCCGCCGCAACGAGTGGTAACAAATCCAAACCAATGAAAGAGCAGGAGTAAAAACCATGAAATAAACAGCCGGCTTTTTACTGTCTCTGGTTTTGGTACAGAGTTTAGCGGCCTGCGGCCAAGCAGACCAGCCCACCTGACAGGGCCAGTATAACCTGGGTATGCGCTACCTCTCGGAAGGAAACCCGGAATAACGATTATGACAATGACGGCGTATTGGTGTGGTCCACGATTCAGTACTATGATGATCAGGGCAACTACCTGGGGATGGAAGAGTACGACGGCGAGGGCAACCTGATTCAGTCTTATCTCAACGAAGGGTAACCCGCAAAAAAAGAGGAGGACTTTCCCATGAAGCTGGTACAATTCTGGAAGGACGGCGTCCCCGCCCTGGGGCTCTGGACGCAGCAGGGCACTGTGGACGTCCAGGCCGAGGGGGCCCGCCGGGGCCGCGCCGTCCCCGGGGACATGGAGGCGGCCATCGCCGCCGGAGCAGAGGGGCTGGCCCTGCTGGAGGAGCTGGCCCGGGACGCCCGGTGCTTCACCGACGCCCCCCTGGCCCCGGTGGTCACCGCCCCGCCCCGCATCCTGTGCATCGGCCTGAACTACCGCCGCCACGCCAAAGAGTGCAATCTCCCCCTCCCCCCTGCCCCGGTGCTGTTCAACAAGTTTCAAAATGCCCTGGCCGCCCACGGGGACTGCATCAGGCTGCCGAGCGATTACAAAGAGTATGATTACGAGGCAGAATTGGTAGCTGTAATGGGAAAACCCGCCCGGGCGGTGTCCGAAGGGGACGCCCTGGACTATGTGTTCGGCTATACCTGCGGCAACGACCTGTCCACCCGGGACCTGCAGTTTGCCCGGGGCGGGCAGTGGCTGCTGTCCAAGACCTTCGACGGCTTTGCCCCCGTGGGGCCCTGTCTGGTGCCCGCCGGGGAGCTGGACCCCGGGGCCCTGGACATCTCCAGCACCGTCAACGGAGAGGTGCGCCAGAGCTCCAACACCGGGGACATGATTTTCTCCCTGGCCCAAATTATCGCCGACCTGTCCCGCCACTTCACCCTGCTGCCCGGGGATCTGATCTTCACCGGCACTCCCCAGGGGGTGATGCAGGGCTGGCCCGCCGACCGGAAGCAGTGGCTGAAGCCGGGGGACCGGGTGTCCGTCACCATTCAGGGCATCGGGACCCTGGAAAACACCTTTTGTTAGCGCGTGACGCTCCTTTTTTCCCCATAAAAAATGCCTGCACTTTCAGTGCAGGCATTTTTTATGGATGGAACATGGCTTCTACCCCAAAATCAGGACAATCACCTGGAAAATCTGGGGGAAAATCACCAGCACCCCCACCAGGCGGCAGATTTGAAGGACCACCAGATTGGTGCTGTTCTCCAGCCCGAAATCGGCGGCAATCAGCGCCATCTCCGAGGCCCCCGCCGGGGACATGGTCAGCATGGCCTCCCGCAGCTGCACGCGAAACAGCCGGGACACCAAAAGGCCGATGCCAATGCAGCAGACGATATAGCCCAGACACAGCACCACCGCCGGCAGGGCCAGCTGGCCCATCTGCAGCACCTGGGCCCGGGTAATGCTGGAGCCGATGCAGCAGCCGGAGATCACCTGGGCCACCCGGCGCAGCCACATGGGCATTCCGGGGCAGTGGCCCGTCAGCTTCATAGCCGCCGACACCACCAGGGCGGCGGACAGAGCCCCGGCGGGGATCCCCGATATCCGCCCCAGCACCGCGGCCGCCAGGGCGGCGCAGAAGGTGGGCAGAAATCCCACCAGCGAGGGCCGCGCCTTTTTCTTTGTCCCCTTGTTCTGGTTCAGCTCCCTGGCCCGGGCCTCCATGGCCTGGGCGGTCTCCGGCTCAAGCAGCCGGTCGGAGAGCAGGATAATGGTGGGCAGGCAGGTCAGGCCGAAGAGCATCCGCACAAACTGCATCACCGCCACCACAGATCCGTCCGCCCCCATGTCCATGGCAATGAGCGGGGTGTCCGACACCCCGCCCGGCGCGGTACAGAACAGGCAGGCGAGCAGGTCATAGTCCGTGGCCCAGAGCATAAAGGCGGCGATGGACAGGTTCAGGGCCAGAAAACTGCCCATCATCACCAGATAGGCCGGCAGCAGGCGGGGCAGGCGGGAAATGTCCTCCCGGGTCATCATACAGCCGATATAGGCCCCCGTCAGCGCCTGGGCCGCCACCCGGGTCTGGGGATAGAGAAAGGCGTGCTCGGTGGCCAGATTCAAAATGGCCACCCCCAGGATGGCCCCCACCAGCATCCCGCCGGGGACCCGGCAGCGCAGCAGGAACAGTCCCGATGCCGCCGCTGTCAGCACCGTCAGCAGCATCCACATTGTCTCCAGAATCCCCCCGTCTTTCCAATCAAATCCACGTCTGCGGCTCTCCTCCTCCGGCCGTCCGGCCGGGACGCCGCCTTACTGCTCCGCCAGAAGGGGCGCTGCCAGCTGAAACAGAGCCCCGTGGGTTATGGTCCCCTGGGGAATTTCCACCGGACGGCCCAGCTTTTTTTCCAGAAAGAGGCCCAATTCCTCCCGGGAAATGGGGTCCTCCGGGCGCATCCGTCCCCCCTGGGGGACGAGGCAGCCCGCCCGCTGGGCCTGGAGCAGGGCGCCGGCATAGGGGTGGCCGGCCTTCACATCCTGCCAGGGGCAGGTCTCCTCCCCCCGGATCAGGGCAATCCGGCTGTCCACGCCCGCCCAGCCGAAGGCCATCATCGCCATCTCTCCCCGGGTCAGCACGGTGTCCAGGCGCAGGCTGTTGTCCCGATAGGCCGGGCACCAGCCGGCCTGGAGCAGCACCCTGGCCGCCGCCGCCCCGGGGTCGGTTTGGGGCGCGTCCAGAAAGGGGGAGCGCTCCAGCAGCTCAGACACGGGCACCACCTGATACCCGTGGGCGGTCAGCAGCTCCAGCTGTTTGGACAGGCCGCTGGCAATGGGGGAGCGGCGGGCCATATTGAAGCCGTCCTTCTGGAAAATGATCTGGCCGCAGAAATAGTCGGGGTTCTCCTTCAGCCTCTGTTCAATGGGCTTCCAGGTGGCCTCCACCTCCGCCTCGTAGCTGGCCAGGGGGAGCCACCCCGCCCCGTCGAAGCTGGCGGCCATATACTGACAGCCCGCCACGGCATAGGCGTCATAGCTGGTAAAGCCCCCCCGGATGCCGTCCACATAGTGGGGCGGGCGGGCCAGCTTCACCTGATAGCCGTGCTTCTCCTCCATCAGCCGGTTCAGGCGGCGCACGTCCTCCACCACCGGGTCCAGGCCAGAGAGGAATTTCCGGTGGTTATAGACCAGGGATTTTTTTCCGAACAGCACATGGGAATAGGTGTGGTTGGTGATCTCGTGCCCCCCCTGGAGCAGCCGGTCGATGAGATCGGGACAGTGGACCGCGCCGCCCTGATCGTCCTTGCCAAAGTCGGGGTAGTGGTCATAGGCCACGCCCCCCCAGGAGGCGGAGCCGTGCTTGCCGGGGTGGTCGGGGTAGTTGGCGGAGGTGTCCCCCACCACATCAAAGGAGCCCCGGGCCCCATACCGCTCCAGCGTCTCCGCCAGCACCAGGGTCAGGGGCCTGCCTCCAAATTGGTCCGGGTTGGCGGGCAGACGGCAGGGACCGTCGTCAAAGGTCATGGCGCACACCCGCTCCTTCAGGGCCACCTGTTCAATCCGCCGCACCGGGGACAGATACACCGGGGTGCGCGCCCGAATCTGGTCCTGATAGCGGTGCTTCAATTTCTTCGCCACGCCAATGGATTTTGTTACAACAGACATGGTACTCTCTCCTTCGATTACAGCTCATGGACGCAGGTCCAAAAGAACGCAGTATGCCAGATAGGCGATCCCCCTGGCCAGCGCGGGGACTCCGCCCTTCCGCCGGGCCTTTTTCCACTGGGACAGCCCCTTGCGGATGTGGGGGGTAAGGCGCACCAGCTCCGGAGCGCAGTTTCCCTGCAGAATGGCCTGCCGCAGCGCAGCGAGGGAACAGCCCTCCGCCTCCACTCTGGTGCGGGCGTTTCCCACCTCCCGGCTGGAGTGCCCGTCGCTGCCCCCCACTGCGGGCAGGCCCAGCTGCCCGGCCAGCTCCAGGGCCATCCGGTTCGCCCCCCGGACCTTGAACTCCGCCCGGGCGTTGCACCCCTCCACGGCGTCGTAAGCCGCGCTGGTACATGGCTGGGCGTTCCGCTTTTCAAAGGGGTGGGCCAGCACGGCCAGCCCGCCGCACCGGTGGATCTCCTCGCAGGCCGCCTGGGCCGTGGGCAGGCCGTCCCGCCGCAGGTTTTTCAGGTCCAGCGGCTGATCCAGGAACAGGCCGGTAATATGTCCGCTCTGTGTGGACACCTCGCAGCCGGGAATCAGCAGCACGCCCTCCAGCTCCGCCGGCACCGGCGTACACAGGTTGTGATCGGTCACCGCCATGGCGTGGAGCCCGGCGGCCCGGGCGGCGGCGGCCATCTGCGCTAGGGTGGAGCGGCCGTCGTCGCTGGCGTCGGTATGCACATGCAGGTCCAGAAAGCAGGTCATCGGGACTCCTTTCTCAGCAAAGAGCGGTAGTACAGCACTCCGGGTCCCGGATCGGACCACTCCCACAGCCCGTCCCGCACCGCCGGAGACAAAGTGTCCGCACAGGCGGACAGGGTCTTGCCCCACTGTCCCCGCCGGGCGTACCCCAGCCCGCTCATCAGGTCGGAGGCGGCAAACTGCATCCGGCACAGCCGGGGCTTTTTTGCCGGGGGAAGCGGCGCCTGACGCCCCCGGTTCCCCTGGTTCCAGGCCAATGTGCACCACAGCATGGGAATGCCGCTGCCGCTCACCCGGGTCAGGGGAAAGGTGCCCCAGATTCGGGGGTTGACCTCCAGCAGCCTGGGGGCGCCGCTGCCGTCCTCTTTAAATTCAAACATGGCCAGACCGGTCAGGCCCAGATGGGCCGCTATGGGCCGGACCAGCTCGGTCAGGTCCGGCCGGTCTATACTCTCACAGCAGGCAGACGGCCCGCCGGATACCGGATATTCCCGGATCCTCCTGTGGCACAGGACCGCCTGGATCTCCCCGTCCAGGGCCAGCACGGAGCAGCCCAACCCGCCGCCGGGCAGATATTCCTGCACCAGGGGGGGCTCCCCCGCCAGCCGGGAGAACCGGCTATACCAGCGCTCCAGCTCCGCCGGGCCGGCGGCGATCCCATACCGGTCCGCCGCTGTCAGGCCCAGTTTTTCCCCGCACAGGGGCTTGACCACACAGGGATAGGGGACACGGCGGGCAAACTCCTCCCATGTCTCCTCCCCTTGGGAAAAGGCGCGGGGCACGGGGATCCCCAGGGTCCGGGCCAGACGCGACACCTGCTCCTTGCTGTTCAGCAGGTCCAGCTGCTCCGCGGTGGGGATGCACAGGCCGCACACCGGGTCAAACCGCGCCCGATCCGCCGCCAGGGCCGCCAGGGTAACCGCGCCCACCGGGAGCAGGGCCGGGGTCTCCCCCTCCTCCTCCTGCAGCCGCCTGCACAGGCGCCAGAGGGCCTCCGGCCACCCCTCCGCCGGGAGGGTCACCCGCTCCGCCGGATATTTGGAGCGGAAGCCCAGGGGCGCGCCGCTACCCTCCCGCCAGCAAACCACCACCCGCACCCCGGCCTGGGCCAGATCCCGGATGAGGGCCAGGGACATGCGATATTGTATATCGGTTACAACGGCTGTCACAGCCATTTTCCTCCTTCTTCTACCCCAGTACCAGCATCAGGACCGGAATGGTAATAAAGCTGCCCAGTGTGGACAGGCAGGCCCCGGTGGCGGCATACCGCTCGTCGGCTCCAAAGGCCCCGGCCAGCACCGTCACCTGGCTGACCACAGGCAGGGCGCTCTCCACCACAAAGACCTGCATGGCCAGCCCTTCAATGCCAAAGAAGTGGCAGAACAGCCAGCAGATGGCCGGGGACACCCCCAGACGCACCACCATCATGGCCGGCAGCCCGCGCATCAGCCGCACATTGCGCAGCCCCAGCTCATAAATGATATAGCCGCAGTAAATCAGCGCCAGAGGGGACACCGAGTCGGCGATATAGCCGGCAAAGCGCATAATGGGCTGGGGCAGGGTGAGATCCACCGCCAGCAGCACCAGGGAAAACACCACCGCCAGAATGGGCGGCTTTTTGCACAGATCCCGCAGGAAATCGGCGGGCGAGCTGACCCGGGGCGCGGCCGTCCCGGACCGCTCGATCAGAATCAGGCCCGCCGACTGGACAAAGGAGGTGTTGGCCAGGTAATAGACCATCACATAGGGCATGCACGCCTCGCCAAACAGCTGGGTGCACACCGGGATGCCGATAAACAGGACGTTGGAAAAAGCCGCCATGGACACAAAAACGCCCTGCCGCTCCCGGGGCAGGCGGAGCAGGCGGACCAGCACCAGGCTCAGCGCCAGGGTCACCGCCACACCCAGCACGGCGGAAACCAGCATAATGCCCGCCTGGGCCAGGCTGTCGTGATCCAGATTGTTCAGCAGCCCCGAAATACAGTTGCAGGGCACCGCGATGTTGATGATGTACTTGCTGATAAAGCGCTTCTCCGTGGCTGTCATCCACCCCAGCGCCCCCATGCCATAGCCCACTGCCATAAGCAGGAAAAGCACCAGGGAGGCGGACAGGGCGCTGTAAAAGCCGGCCATATTTCTTCCCCCCATCCTTGTTTTGGGCCGCACCGGTGAACACCGCCCGTACTCCCCGTCAAATATGTCGGGCCCCGGACGCACCAAATGCGCACCGGGGCCTGAACAACCTTATTCCTGCCCCTGGGAGGAGGGCTTTCCGCCCCCTCTGGGCCTGCGCCTTCTGCGCCGGGCCGGCTTTTTCTCCCCGCCCCCCTGACTCTGCTGCTGGGGAGCCGGGCCGGCAGCGGCCGGCCTGCCTCGGTTCTCCTCCCCCTGTCCGTGCTGCGGGGCGGACTGGGCGGAGCTGTCTCCTCTGGAACGGCGGCGGCGGCGCCGGCCGCTCCGCTGTCCCTCCTCCTTCTCAGGGGCGGCGGAGGTCCACTCCCCCTCCTCTCCGCTCCGGGTCAGCACGGCCTCCAGCGCGGCGGCCAAAGTTCCCTCCTGGGCGTGGGACACGGGCTCCTCCTCCGTGGGGCGGCGCAGCTTGGCCAGCTCCTCCAGCGGGGGCTCCACATAGCCCTCGGGCCGCTTGCCCTTGCCGTTGCGGATGACGCAGATTTCACAGTTGTGATAGCATTTGGGGGTCTCCGGCGCGCTGTCCAGCCGCACCTGCACCGTCTGGCGCAGCAGATTCACGCTGGACACCGTACCCGCCCCGTCGGGGGTCTCCACAAAGGACTCCTGCTTGGGGGCGTGCTTCACCAGATCCTCATAGGCCTCCTGCTCATACTTCAGACAGCACATCAGCCGCCCGCAGGTGCCGGAGATCTTGGTGGGGTTCAAAGACAGATTCTGGGTCTTGGCCATTTTAATGGACACGGGCTGAAACTCATCCAGGAACTGGGAGCAGCAGAAGGGCCGCCCGCAGATGCCCAGGCCGCCCAGCATCTTGGCCTCGTCCCGGACGCCGATCTGCCGCAGCTCAATGCGGGCGTGGATGGTGGAGGCCAGATCCTTCACCAGGGCGCGGAAGTCCACCCGCCCCTCCGAGGTGAAGAAGAACAAAACCTTGTTCCCGTCAAAGCTGTACTCCGCCCGCACCAGCTTCATATCCAGGCCGTGCTGGGCGATCTTCTCCTGACAGATCTGAAAGGCCCGCTCCTCCCTCTCCCGGTTTTTTTCCACCGTCTCCCGGTCCTCGGGGGTGGCCACCCGGACCACCGGGCGCAGGGGGGCCAGCAGCTGGGTCTCGTCCACCAGGGTGTTTCCCTGGGTGCACTGGGCGTACTCCGTGCCCCGGGAGGTCTCGACTATGACGCCGTCCCCGGGGGCGAACTGCAGGCCGTTGGGGTTGAAATAATATTGCTTTCCGCCGCTTTTAAAGCGGACACTGATAATTTCTACCATACGTTCTCCTCTGTTTCAATCAGGAGCCGGAACAGGGCCCTCCCGCCGGGAGATTGCTCACTCCTGATCCTTCCCAAACATTCCCGCGCACAGCCATCCGGCCAGCTGTCCGGGGTTTACGTTGAGCAGCGCGGCATCCCGCAGGCGGCGCACCAGTCCGGCCGCCCGGCACAGCCGCCCCCGGTCTCCGGCGGTCAGCAGCCGGCGGCCCAGCTCCTCCTCCAGAGCGTCCAGGGCGGGAAGCAGCTCCTCCCGGCTGAGCTTCTCCAGAAACAGGGCCTGCTCCAGCAGACTGGCCTCGTCCCCCTGGTCCAGTGCCCGGGCCAGCCTTTGCACCTTTTGGGCGCTCTCCTGGTCCCCGCCGTCCTCCAGGCGGCGCACCGCCCGGCCCAAAATGCCCTGACAGTCCAAAGCCGCCTGGCGGATCTCCTCCGGCCCCTTGTCCGGAAAGCGGGCGGCCAGCCAGCTCTGGCACTCCCCCAGGGGCACCGGGGCCAGGGAGAGCCCCTCGCACCGGGAGCGCACCGTCTCCAGCACGCCGCCGGAGTTGTCGGCCAGCAGAAGGAAGGCGGCATAGGCCGGCCCCTCCTCCAGCAGCTTGAGCATGGCGTTCTGGGCGGAGGCGTTCATCTGATCCGCCCCCTCCAGCACATAGACCTTCCGCTCCCCCTCGTTGGGGCGGATATAGGCGTCCGTGCGCAGGGCGCGCACCTGATCCACCGAAATGGGCTTGCCCGGGCCGGGGCCGGCCACAACGGACACATCGGGGTGGACCCCCTCGGACACCTTCCTGCAGGCCAGACACTGCCCGCAGGGCCGCTTTGTGGGCGGCGCCGTACAGACCAGGGCCGCGCACAGCAGCCGGGCCAGCGTATGCCGCCCGGAGCCGGACGGGCCGGAGATCAGATAGGCGTGGGACAGCCCCCGGTCTCCCTCCTGCCGAAAGAGCTGATCTTTGATGCGGGGGTTGCCCGCCAGGGCCGACAATTCCATGGATCTTCCTCGTTTCCAAAAAGTACAGCCGAACGGTCCGGCACGCAGCCCTCCGGGCCTTTTGGAGAACAAAAGGCGCCTTTCCCGGGCCTATTCCGCCGTCACCGACACTTCCTGCTTATTATAGCCTATTTTCCGGAAATAAGAAAGCTCTTTTTTTGTAATCCGCTCCCCGGGGGCCACCACCGGCACGCCGGGGGGATAGGGGGCCAGCTGACAGGCGGCCGTCCGGCCCTCACAGGCCTCCAGGGGCACCTCCTCCCGGGGGGCAAACAGGGCCTGCCGGGGGGACAAAACCCGCTGGGGCATGGGGGGCGGGGGCACCGGCGGGCAGGGGCCCAGCAGGTGGGACAGCTCCTCCAGCCCCCGGGCCAGGCGGTCAAAGTCCTCCGGCCCGTCCTGGGCGGTGCAGATGAAGACCACATGGCCCCCGTCCTCCATCTCCGGAAAGACGCCCCTGGCCTCCAGCCCCCGGGCCAGGGCCCGGCCGTCCCGGGCGGAGACGGTCAGGCGGCAGGGGTCCAGGGGCAGCCCGTCCCCCAGGCTGGGGAACCGGCCCCGGAGCAGGCGCACCTGTTCCGCCGTATTTTCATAGGCCGCCCGGTGGTCCTCCAGCCACTGCCGGGCCAGATCCAGGCCGGCCATCATGGGGTAGGAGGGGCTGGAGCTGCCATAAATGGAGGCCGTCCGGCGCACCAGCTCCGGGTCGATGCCCCGGGTGAACAGCAGGGCCGACTGCCCCATGGCGGGCAGGGTCTTGTGGGCGGACATCACCACGCAGTCCGCCCCCGCAAAGTGGGGGACATTCAGGAAGGGCAGGTGGGCGCCGTGGGCGCCGTCCACAAACAGCCGCCCGCCCCGGGCGTGGACAGCCCGGGCAATGGCGGGAATATCAGACAACAGCCCGGCATATGTGGGGGAAGTAATACAAATTGTTTTGATATCCGGGCAGCGGTCCAGGGCCTGCTCCACCTGAGCGGCGGAAAAAGGCCCCGTCAGGCTGTGCTCCGCCAGCCAGGGCCGCTCCAGAAAGACGGGGTCCAGGTCCAGCAGGGCCAGGGCATTGAACACCGCCCGGTGGCAGCCCCGGTCCACCAGCACCCGGTCCCCCGGCCGGCACAGCAGGGTCAGCCCGGTGTGGATGCCCATGGTGGACCCCCCGGTGAGAAACTGGCAGAAGTCAAAGCCCGCGGCTTTGGCCCACAGGGCCTGGGCAGAGTCGAAGGGCTCCCCCGCCTCGTACAGATTTCCGGTTCCGGGCACCTCGGTGACGTCCAGAGGGGCCAGTGCATTCAGCTCGGGGGCGGGAAGAAACTTCCCCTTGTGCCCCGGCATGTGGAAGCGCGCGGGCGCCTGGGCGGCGTAGGCCCGCAGGGTGTCATAAAGTGGGGTCGGCAAGGTCCATCTGCTCCTTTCCATCCAATTGATTCTGCGGCGTGTGCGTTTTCTCTTCTCCCGTCCAAACAAGAAAAGCACCTGCCACGGGAAGGGGCGGCGGTTCGCTGCATGGCGCGCCGCAGCCCTCCCCATAAACAGGTGCTGCAACATCATAGACGGCTTCCGGGCTTATTTCTGTCCCGGCGCATAGGCCACCACGGTGCGGCGGTTGGGCTCAACCCCCACCGAATAGGTGGTCACATTGGGATAGTCCTGCAAAGCGGTGTGGATGACATGGCGCTCATAGGCGTTCATGGGCTCCAGGGTCATGTTCTTGCGGTACTTGACCACCTTGCCCGCCACCTTGACGGCCAGGCGCTGAAGGGACTCCTCCCGCTTGGAGCGGTAGCCCTCGGCGTCCACATGGATGCGCACCCGCTTGGACTGGCCCCGGTTGACACAGTAGCTGGTCAGCTGCTGGATGGCGTCCAGCGTCTCGCCCCGGCGGCCGATGATGGCCCCCAGATTCTGTCCCTGGAGCACCACCTTATAGCCGCCCTCCGCCGTGGTATAGACCTCGGGCACGGCCTGCACCTGGAGATGCTCCATCAGGCCGGTGAGAAACTCCGTGATGCGCGCCGCCTTCTCATCGCCGGCGCCGGCGGGGGTCAGGTTTTCCGGCACTGTGCCGATGACCACCTCGTCCCCCTCCTGCAGCTGGCTCTCCGCGGCCTTTTCCTGCCGCTTCCCCTGCCGCTCGCCGCGGCGGGTGTGCTGCTGGGGCCGGGGCTCCCCCTTGGCCCGGGGGGGCTGCCAGCCCGGCTTGGCCGCCAGAATGGTCTCCTCCTCCACCGGCTGGGCGGGGGCCGCCGGGGCGGCGGGCTCCTCCGCCTGCTTCACCGGGGCGGGGGCCGCCTTGGGGGCCTCAGGCTGCTTCTCCTTTTTCTCTCCACGGGCGGGGGCGGGCTGCTTCTCCTCCCGGACGACGGAGAACACCTCTTCCTTTATCAGGTCCTGCAGGGGCTTGGGCACGCCGTTTTCCTCTTCATAGCTCACGCGCACCTTGGCGGGGTTGCTTCCAAAGCCCAGAAATCCGGCCTTGGCCCGCTCGATGACCTCGATGCTCACATCATCCCGATCCAGACCCAGCTGGAACAGAGCCGCGGAAATGGCGTCCTCCTCAGTGCGTCCGGTGGTCTCAATCCATTTCAACATGCTTTCTCAGCTCTCCTTCTTCTCGTCCTCATCCCCATGGCCGGACTCCTCCTCCGGGGCCTGATCCGCCGCGTCCGGAGTCTCCTCCGCAGGCTGCTGGGCCTCCTCGGGAGCCTGGTCGGGCAGCTGGGGCTGGGTGTCGGCAGGCGCTGCGCTCTCCTCCTGAATGGGGGCGGTATCCTGATCCGCCTGTTCCGTCAGGGCGGGCTGCTGCGGAGCCTCGGTTTCCTCATCTTTCTTCTTGCCCTTGCGGCCCTTGGAGCTGCTCTTGGCCGCTTGAGCCTGGGCCTGGGCTTCCGCCTGGGCCCGCATCAGATCATTGGGATCCACATAGGGCGTCACGCCGCCAAAGCGTCCGGGGATATAGGCCCGGCCGCGGGCATAGGCGCGGATGCCCTCCCGGCTGTCCTCCTTGTTGACGCCCTCGTGGTCGGGCTCGTCGTCCTTCTTCTGGCCGGGCTTCTTCTTCCCCCGGTTCTTTTTCTCTTCCTCCAAACGGCGGGCGCGCTCCAGGCGGGCCTCCTCCTTGCGGCGCTTTTCCTCTTCCTTCTCCTCCCGCTCGCGCTGCTCGGCAGCCAGGCGGGCGGCCTCATAATCCTTGCGCAGCAGACGGGAGCAGATAATCTCCTGGGCCATATTCACCAAATACTGGGCAATCCAGTAGATAGACAGGCCGGCGGGGACGGTGAAGCCGATCCACAAGGACATCAGCGGCATGACCCACATCATGGTCCTGTTGGTGCGCTCCACCTGGTCGTTCTGAGGCTGGCGGTTGTTGATCTTGTTGGTGGCAAAGGACACCTTCATGGACAAAACGGACACGCTGACTGAAATCAGGGGCAGCACAAACATGCCCACGGAGGTGGGCGTAATGCCGCCTGCCCAGAACTGCCAGTTGGGGATCTGGGCCAGGTTCAGCCCCAGGAAGGAGAAGTCCATCAGGAACAGGTTGGAGCCCGCATCCCCCAGGGCGGCCTGAAGGGAGGCCAGATTGCCCTCGTTAATCAGGGAGAGCAAATACAGCTGGTTATAGGACCCATTCTGAAATACATGCTGGATTTCCCCGTTGGCCAGCTGCTCCAGCAGCCGGTCCATGGTCCCCTGGGCCACCCAGCCGTTGGCCACGGCCACAGTGGACCAGTCCAGCTGGTCGGCCAGCAGGCCGATCTGGTCGGCGGTGAGATGCATGAAATAGGTCAGAGGCTCCCGGATGATGCCGTACAGGGCAATCAGGATAATCACAGGGATCAGGGACCACAGGCAGCCGCCCATGGGGTTGACCTTCTCCTTGGCGTACAGCTTCTGAACTTCCAGATTATAGCGCTCCCGGTCCTTGCCGTACTGCTTTTGCAGCTGCTGCATCTTGCCGGAGAGCAGGTTCATCTGGATCATGCTCTTTTTGCTCTTCAGGGTGACCGGGAAGAGCACCAGCTTGATGACAATGGCAAACAGAATCAGGGCAATGCCGTAGCTGCTGAAAAAATCATAGAAGAAGAGCAGCAGCCAGGCAAAGGGTTGTAGGATAATACCCACGGAACGATACCTCCACTTATGTCGTTGTGGGACAGGCCGCCATCAGGGTACGGGGTCGTACTCAATGGTTTTCTGCCGGTGAAAGGGGTGGCAGCGCAGGATGCGCCGCACTGCCAGCCAGCCTCCCTTCCATGCGCCGTATTTCTCCACCGCCTCCAGAGCGTACTCCGAGCAGGTGGGAATAAAGCGGCAGCACGGGGGGCGCACAGGGGATATGCTGCGGCGGTAAAACCGGATAAGGGCCAGGAACAGGGACTTCAAGGCCTGTCCCTCCCCTGGGAATCCGCAATGCCCAGGCGGCGCATCAGCTGAAGAAAGCTACGCTCCAGCTCGGCATACCGGGCAAAGACGGCCCGGGTGCGGGCCACCACCACAATGTCATAGCCCGGGGACAGCCGGTCCTCATTGGTGCGGTAAAGCTCCCGAATGCGGCGGCGGACCCGGTTGCGCTTGACGGCGTTGCCCAGCTTGGTTCCCGCGGTGATGCCCAGGCGGCTGTACGGCCGCCCGGTCCTCCGGCAATAGACGGCAAAATAGGGGGACACAGCGCTTTTTCCCTTGCCATACAGCCGGCGGAACTCGTGATTTTGCTTCAGGGAGACGGTATGCTTCATAAAAAAATCCCTCCTGCCGCCTTTTTTTGCTGTATACGGCTGTGGGGCGGGGGAATCAATCCCACGCCCCTTGTATCGCAGCTGTGTCCTCTTCTGCCGCCTTTTGTTTCAGGTCCGATTTTCCCGCGTCCGCAGCGCGGGTTCGGCGGGCGGCCGGCCCTCCTTCAGCGGAAACGCCGGCCCGGCCTGCCCCCATCAGTGGGTCAGACGGACGCGGCCCTTGGCGCGGCGGCGGGCGAGCACCTTGCGGCCGTTGCGGGTGGCCATGCGCTTGCGGAAGCCGTGCTCCTTGGAGCGCTGACGCTTCTTGGGCTGATAGGTACGAAGCATAGGGGACACCTCCTCATCAGATTTCAAGCCGGCTTTCCCGGCCCAACAACAGCTCCCTGTTTTTCAGAAAGCTGCGGTCTGCTGTTTCTCAGGCCGGCCTTTCCGCCGGCCTGTCCCCCTCTGAAAAAGGGCAGAAAAACCCCTCCCTTTGGGGACGCGTGTTCTATTATAGCCGACAGCGTCAAGTGATGTCAACCACAATTTTTCCCGAAAACCCAGAATTTTTTTCGTCTTTTTCCCAGGTTTCTATATCTTGTGGAGAGATTTTTTATTCCATACAATTTATGCCGGCCTGCGGCACACATTTAAAATAAAAAAACCCGTGAAATACCGGCGAAATCCTTGCGGGAAGCCCCCCTCTTTGGTATAATGATTGTTGTGAAAATTTTGCTTTTCAAGCGCTTTGCAGCCGCCTTCTCTTGTCACAGGGGAAGGCGCTTTGAAAGGTTAAGGAGGACGTGCAATGAATCCTGCCGCCGAAATATGGGCGAAGGTACTGGAGCTGATGGGGAACGAGATGACTTCCACCAGCATCAACACCTGGTTTGACGACATCGTTCCCGTCTGTCTGGAGGACACCCGGTTTGTCATTTACAGCCCCACCCGCTTCAAGCGGGACATTGTGGCTTCCCGATACGCCCCGTCCATCCAGCGGGCACTCCACGAGCTGTTTTCGGCGGACTTTGACGTGGTGGTCCTGACCGAGGGGGAGCTGGAGGGCTATCAGGGGCAGAAGCAGTCCAGCTTTCTGCCTGGAACAGAGGAGTACACCTTCGAGCGCTTCGTGGTGGGCTCCTCCAACAAGTTTGCCC
>JAHYYS010000032.1 GCA_019424865.1 bacterium | reverse complement strand
ATCAGCCGCCCGCGGGCGCATGGTATGCGCCCCTACATATGGGGCCCCGCAAGGAGCACGCCGTGGGCCCGCCTGGTTTGGATTTGATTCCGCAGGGGCGGCTATCAGCCGCCCGCGGGCGCATGGTATGCGCCCCTGCATATGGGGCCCTGCAAGAAGCACGCCGTGGGTCCGCCTGGTTTGGGTTTGCTTTGCAGGGACGGCTATCAGCCGCCCGTGGGCGCATATCCTGCCCCTGTAAAGGCATATAGGCCGCCATCGTAAGCACGCGAACATATCCGCCGATTATCTGCTGGGCCGGGTGGACGAGCCCAGCCCCCTGAACGACGAGAAGAAAGAAGGTACGCTATGAAAATCATCGTGGACGCCATGGGCGGGGACAACGCTCCCCAGGCCCCGGTTATGGGGGCCGTACAGGCCAACAAGGAGTATGGGGTGGATATCACCCTGGTGGGCCGGGGAGAAGAAATTTTAAAGGTCCTGGAGGATAACGGCATCAAGAACCTGCCTGCCGGGATTGAAATCGCCCACGCCAGCGAAGTGGTGGAGATGTGCGACAACCCCGCCACTGCCTTCCGGGAGAAGAAGGACTCGTCGCTGACGGTGGGCTTGAACCTGCTGAAAAGCGGGGCAGGGGACGCCTTTGTGTCCGCCGGCTCCACCGGGGCCCTGCTGTCCGGGGCCACGCTGGTGGTCAAGCGCATCCGGGGCATCCGGCGGGCCGCTCTGGCCCCGGTGGTGCCCACCGGCGGCGGCGGGGCGGTGCTGATCGACTGCGGCGCCAATGCCGAGTGCCCCCCGGAGTACCTGATGCAGTTTGCGTACATGGGCTCCTATTATGCCGAGCACGTGCTGGGCCGCCCCGAGCCCAAGGTGGGGCTGCTGAACATCGGGGTGGAGCCCTCCAAGGGCACCACCCTCCAGACCACCGTCTATCCCATGCTGCAGGCGGCGGGGGAGGCCGGACGCATCAACTTCGTGGGCAATGTGGAGGCCCGGGAGGCGGTGGAAGGCGCGGTGGATGTCATCGTCTCCGACGGCTATTCGGGCAACATCTTCCTGAAGACCATGGAGGGGACGGGGCTGTTTATGGCCCGGGAGCTGAAGAAGATGTTTACCAAAAGCATCATGACCAAGCTGGCCGCCCTGCTGGTGTCCGGCGGGCTGAAGGAGTTCAAAAAGCTGATGAGCGCCGACGAGGTGGGGGGAACCGCCCTGCTGGGCATCTCCAAGCCGGTCATCAAGGCCCACGGCTCCTCCGACGCCTACGCCATTCAGAACGCCATCCGCCAGGCCAAGCAGTACATCACCTCCGGCATTATTGAGAACATTGCCGCCAATGTGGACGTGATGCGGCTGGACGCGCCGGAAAAGGCGGAGTGACGTGCTCCGGGGCCTGTTTGGGCGGCCCGGGCACAGAATCAAAAAAGATGAGGAAAAACAGGGGTGCGCTGTCAGCTGACAGCGCACCCCTGTTTTTTAAAAATGAAGGTATCCGGCTGCTTTTCAATCTGTGTAGTAGATAATCTCGTCCTGTGCCTGCTCAAACAAATCGTCGACATAATCCTCCTTCGCTTCCACAAGCTCCTTGGGGGGATTGACTTTTGTAAAGGTCAGACCGTTCTGCTCGCAGAATTCCTCCCCCACGGCGTTGAGAAGCTTCTGCCGCGCAATTGATCTGGGCGCCTGTTCTTCCAGATACGCAAAGTATTCGTCTATCGTAATGCCGGCCCCCGCGCAGAACTGATCCAGAACTTCTTTTCCGTCGGGGAGGGTGTAGGCGTATCGGGCGTTCTCCACCATCTCGTCAATTTCAGCCTGCGTTGCTGCCAGCCCCAGGCGCTCCGCTTCGTGAAGCAGGACAATATTTTCCAGAATTTTACGCAGCACCTCCTCATCACTGGTGGGGAGATCCTGGCCCGTTGCAGCCACGGTGGCGCCGTTGAAGTTTTTGTAGTACTCCACATCCGATTGATAGACAATTTCTCCCTGGTATTCCGCCAAAGGAACGGGGCCGGAATTTGCCGCGTTCGTTCCGCTATTTGCTCCCTTTGCATCTTGGAAATACTCGCCCAGTTGTCGGAACAGGTTGGTATCCGGGTCCAATATTGTGTGGATGCTGAGATCCCCGTTGGCAAAAACGGCTGCCAGACAGACTGCGGCCAAGCAGATGCAAACGAGGATCACGCAAATGCGGTGTTTCGGTTTCATGGCATATTCCTCCCTTGTTCCGGCAAACACTGTTTTCTGTGAGAGAAGTGCATAAGCGGGCAGGATTCCTGATGCGCTGAACTGGTTTGGTTGGAGCGCTCCGTCATTTGGGGCCGCACCGGGATTGTGTTCGGGATAAGCCGGCCGGCTGGTCAGAAGCGCGAGCCGCAGTGCCGCCTCCCATCCGAATAAATTCCGGGTGACACAGCCTGCCTGCCGTGTTATCTATTATATTTTACCTAAAATTACAGATTAAGTAAAGATATTTTTGTGCTGAATATAAAATGATATTGGCCGGAGAATGACAAAGAGGAACCAGCCGTCCGCCGGGCGGCTGGTTCCTCTTTTAAAAATTTGCAGAGAGAATATCGCACAAAAATAAGGTTGAATTGTTCTAGATTTTTATATATTATGGTATTACACCATAGTGATCTTGCCGAGGAACTTGGGAGAGAAGGTCAAAATGAAAACTCAGCGCGAAAAAAGGCTGTCGCCCGCGGCGAAAGTGATAATTGCGGCTGCAATTGTGATTGGGATTCCGCTCGTTGAGTTCTTTTGGTGGATGCGGTTTGTCCACCTCGGGGTCCCTTACTATGAGGCCGACTCCTACGAGGAGCTGGATGAGACCTGCTCAGATGCCCCCTATCATATGATTCTGCCGGCAGAAAATACGATTCCATTCGAAAATGGAACGTATTTTGTCAATCTGAACGGGAATCAGCGAAATGCGTCCCTTGCCGGATACTCCATCCATTCTGAAGTCCATGTGCTGTTCGATCTCTCTTGGACCTGGACGCTCACATGTTCCGGGCAGACAGAGACGGAATACTGGAGCGGCAGCCAGACAGAATACCGGGAGGTCCCTATCCAGTGGGATGCGCAAAGGGAAGACGCAGAGAGCGGCACCCCCTATCAATTGTGCAGTGCACTGGTTTCATTGGGAGCTTACCGGTATCGCATAGAAGTACGTGTTTATGGCACGGACAGAGATCAACAGGAGTTTTTGGAGTATTTGTGCAGGCCGGCGGCAGAGTCCCTTATCGATCAGTGGTGCGAGGCAGGAAAAAGCAGCCGTCTTTGACGGCTGCTTTTTCTCGAAAACTCATTTTGCAGCAGAATCTTGCATGCCTCCCGTGGCCGTCAGTTCAAATGGGGCTGAGTAGATTGGACAGTCATCGCCTCGGTCAGAGTATGAAGCATGGAAAGGTGATGCGCCGGAACATACTCACGTCTCCTGACGATGCTTCTTCCGGTACCAGAGGTAGCTCATCAGGACGGTGGCGAGGGCCGCGCCCAGAACGCTGCCCATCAGCACCGCGAACAGAGCGGCCTCCGGCAGCAGCAGGGCGGAGAGGATGGTGACCAGCCCCGCCAGGAAGAAGAGCCGTCCCGCCAGCCGGTGGGACCGGTTCCACACATCGGGGTCGGCCAGGGTCCAGGGGGTGCGCACGCCGAAGAAGTAGTTGGGCTTGATTTTTCCCATCATGTTGCCGAGGAAGACAAACAGCAGCCCCAGCAGGATGGAGACCGCCCGTCCCACCGACAGGGTGCCCGGGCGGAAGGACTCTACCAGGGCAATTCCCATGATCACCGCGATGAAGGCCGTCATTACCACGGCAAAGGCCTCGTAGTACTTCTGAAACCGCTCATAGCTGCGCTTTTTGGGGTCCAGCCGGGGAAGAAACTGGAACAGCAGGGCAAATACGGGTCCCAGGGCCGCCAGAAACCAGAGCTCATTTTTGCTGCCATACCGGTTGACCACCCCGTCAAAGCCCCAGTGCATGGGGACCTGGTCGGGCAGAAGGCGGTAAAGCGCCGCCACCAGCACCAGCGGGACAAAGGCCAGCAGCCACATGGCCGCGATACTCAGCTTGCTTTTCATATCAGGATTCCCCCTTCAGACCGGCAATCCAGCCGGTGATCTCGTCCAGCACAGACAGGTTCAGCTCGTAGTAAATATATTTTCCCCGTTTTTCATCGCTGATCAGTCCCGCCTCACGCAGCACCGCCAGGTGGTGGGAGATGGTGGCTCCCGTCATGGAAAAGTGGCGCCCGATTTCCCCGGCGGTCTTGGCCCCATCCCGAAGAAGATGGAGGATCTCCCGCCGGGTGGGGTCGCTCAAAGCCTTGAACGTCTCCTGAAATCCCATGGTACCGCCCGCCTTCATTTAGAAATCTATCTAAATATAGTGTAGCACAGCCCGGGCTTACAGTCAAGAGATATTTAGAAAATAATCTAAATATAAAATGCTGGATCCGAAGCGAGGGGGGGTAATAAAAAGCAGGCGAGCCGCCTGTTGGGCGGCCTCGCCTGCGCCGTTCGGGCTTATAACAGAGACTACAGCCCGCATAGTATGAGCAGCAGAAAGATGGAGGCGGCGATGGCAAAATAAAGGAAGTTCTTGTCATTCTCCAGAAGGAATTTGATGGAGAAAATCAGGGCAAAGACAAACGCAAAGGGGAGTACCGGCATCAGGACATAGCCGAAGTGATAGAGGAAACGGGGCATGGGGCAGTTCTCCTTTCTGTCTTCTGTTTTATATTTTTGTATAATCATTATATCATAAAAGGTGAAAAAAACAATACTACAGACTATTTCAATCAAATTAGCTGTGCAAAATTTGTTTTGCCGGAAAAAAGAATTGACAGCGGACCACAGCGGTGCTATGATGTGGCGTAGAATCGGGTATGAATAAGGAGCTTCTTGTTATGAAGAACCTGTTTGCGGCTTTCTTTTACGGCTACTTTTACTTTTTTAGCTTTAGTGCGAAAAAGGTAAAAGTGCTTTTTGCTGCAAATCATGGCTCGACCACCTTTGCGTGAGAAAAAAGGGATCGTATTCAGGCCTGCGGTGAAAAACACTTCACCGCAGGCCTTTTTCTTTGGCCCGACGGAGGAGCGCCGCACAAAAAAGAAAGGAACGAAGTACTATGATTATCATTGTCAAACCTCAGACAAAGGAAGAGCGTATCCAGGATCTGATTCATTGGATCGAGTCCCAGGACCTGCGCACCCACGTCTCCGCCGGAGACTATAACACCATCATCGGGGTCATCGGGGATACCAGCAAGCTGGACGAGGACCTGATTAACGGACTGGACATTGTGGAGGGGGTTAAGCGGGTGTCTGAGCCCTTCAAAAGCGCCAACCGGAAATTCCATCCTCAGGACTCCATTATTGAGGTTGGGGACCAGAAGCTGAAGGTGGGCCACGGCAACTTCGCCATGATTGCCGGCCCCTGCTCGGTGGAGAGTGAGGAGCAGATTATCTCCGTGGCCAAAAGCGTCAAGGCCGCCGGGGCCACCATGCTCCGGGGCGGCGCCTTCAAGCCCCGCACCTCCCCCTACGACTTCCAGGGCCTGAAGGCCGACGGCATTGAGCTGCTGCTGGAGGCCAAGCGGGAGACCGGTCTGCCCATCGTCACCGAGATTATGAACGCCAACCACCTGCCCCTGTTCGAAAATGTGGATGTGATCCAGGTGGGCGCTCGGAATATGCAGAACTTCGAGCTGCTGAAGGAGCTGGGCAAGACCCGAAAGCCCATCCTTATCAAGCGGGGCCTGGCCAACACCATCAAGGAGCTGCTGATGAGCGCCGAGTATATCATGGCCAGCGGCAACGAGAATGTGATCTTGTGCGAGCGGGGCATCCGCACCTTTGAAACCGCCACCCGCAACACCCTGGACCTGTCCGCCGTGGCGGTGCTTCACGAGCTGACCCACCTGCCCGTCATCGTGGACCCCAGCCACGCCACCGGCGTGGCCCGCTATGTCAAGCCCATGGCCCTGGCCGCCGCAGCCTGCGGCGCGGACGGCCTGATTATCGAGGTCCACAACGACCCGCCCCACGCCCTGTGCGACGGCGCCCAGTCCCTGCGGCCCGAGCAGTTTGAGGATGTGGCCAAGGCGGTGCGCCGGGTTCGGGCTGCGGCGCTGGAGGTATAAGCGGACGCGGCGAAGCAAGCGCCGCGGAATCTGAAAAAGAAGGTGTACAACAGTGGAAACCATCACGGTAAACGCCTCCCGCACCTATCAGGTGCAGGTGGGGGCGGGCCTTCTGGCCCGGACGGGGGAGCTGTCCGCCCCCCTGATCCAGGGCCGGGACGCCGTCATCGTATCAGACAGCAATGTCTGGCCCCGATACGGCCGGACGGTGGCCGGCAGTCTGGCGCAGGCCGGCTTCCGGGTGCGGGAGTTTGTCTTTCCCGCCGGCGAGGCCTCGAAAAATCCCCAGGTCCTGCTGGAGCTGCTGACCTTTCTGGCCCGGCATGAGCTGACCCGCTCGGACGCGGTGTTCGCCCTGGGCGGCGGGGTGACGGGGGATATGGCCGGACTGGCCGCCGCCCTCTATCTGCGGGGGATCGCCTGTGTCCAGCTGCCCACCTCTCTGCTGTCCATGGTGGACTCCTCTGTGGGGGGCAAGACGGCGGTGGATCTCCCCGAGGGGAAAAATCTGGTGGGCACCTTCACCCAGCCCCACCTGGTGCTGTGCGACACCCAGGCGCTGGATACCCTGTCCCCCGCCGTGCTGGCCGAGGGCTGGGCGGAGATCATCAAATACGGGATGATCCGCAGCCGGGAGCTGCTGGACTTTTTAAGGGAGAAGCCGGCGGGGGAGAATCTGGACTGGGTTATCGCCCAGTGCCTGACCATCAAGCGGGACGTGGTGGCCGCCGACGAGCGGGACAACGCCGTGCGCCAGGTGCTGAATTTCGGCCACACCATCGGCCATGCCATTGAGCGCTGCGGTCACTATGCCATCTACCACGGGGAAGGGGTGGCCATGGGAATGGCGATTATGACCCGGGCCTGTGTGAAGCAGGGGCGGTGCCCGGCGGAGTGCTGGACCGTGCTGGAGGAGCTGCTGGACAAGTACCATCTGCCCAAGACCTGCGATATGGATCCGGCGGACCTGCTGGCTGCGGCCCGGGCGGACAAAAAGCGCCGGGGGAACGCCATCACCCTGATCCAGCCGGAGCGGCTGGGGAACTGCGTGCTGTACAAAACCGACTATGACGAGCTGGCCCGGGTGCTGGAAGTGGGGATGGCGCTATGAGTACCGTTGTGATTCGCCCCCGCCCGCTGTCGGGCATCGTAACCCCGCCCCCCAGCAAGAGCCAGGCCCACCGCCTGCTGCTGTGCGCCGCCCTGGCCCGGGGGGAGAGCACCATAGAGAACGCAGCCTTTTCAGAGGACATTCGGGCCACCCTCCGGTGTGTAGAGGCCCTGGGGGCCCGCTGGTCCCAGCCGGAACCGGGGACCATCCAGGTGACTGGAACAGGGGGACAGCCCCAAAGCGCCGGGGAGGAGCTGCCCCGGTTCGACTGCGGCGAGTCGGGCTCTACGCTGCGCTTCCTGATCCCCGTGGCGCTGACGGCGGCCGGGGGCGGCGTATTCACCGGCCGGGGGCGGCTGATGGAGCGGCCCCAGCAGCCCTATTTTGACCTGTTCCGGGAAAAGGGGATCTTTTATGAGCAGAAGGACGGCGTCCTCACGGTAAAAGGACAGCTGGAGCCGGGGGAGTTTGCCATCCCGGGCAACGTATCCAGCCAATTTTTAACCGGCCTGCTGCTGGCCCTGCCCCTTTTGCCGGGGGAGAGCACCGTCCGTCTGACCACCCCCCTGGAGAGCCGGGACTACGTGTGCATGACGCTGGAGGCCCTGGGGGACGCGGGGATCGCAGTGACCAAGGAGGGGGACCGCTTCCGCGTGCCCGGCGGTCAGAGCTATCAGCCCGGCCGCTGGCAGGTGGAGGCCGACTGGTCCCAGGCCGCCTTCTGGTATGCGGCCAACTTCCTGGGCAGCCAGGTGGTGCTCCGGGCCCTCAACCCCCGTTCAGCCCAGGGGGATATGCGGGTGGCCTCCGACTACTGGAGGCTGGCCCGGCCCGGAGACACAGAGCTGGACGTGTCCCAGTGCCCCGATCTGGTGCCCCCGCTGGCCGCCATGGCGGCGGTGCGGCGGGGGACGGCCCGGCTGACCCACGCCGCCCGGCTGCGGATGAAGGAGAGCGACCGCCTGACCACCGTGGCAGCCGCCCTCAACGCCCTGGGCGGACAGGTGGAGGAGGGGCCGGACAGCCTGACCATCCGGGGGCTGGATCAGCTGGCAGGGGGAACGGTGGACTGCTGCAATGACCACCGCATCGCCATGATGGCCGCGGCCGCGGCGGTCGCCTGCCGGGGACCCGTCACACTGGTGGGGGCGGAGTGCGTGAGCAAGTCCTACCCCGATTTTTGGGAACATTACCGCGAACTGGGAGGTGACATGGATGTCCTCATATCTGGGTAGAAATCTTCATGTCTCGGTGTTTGGCCAGTCCCACTCCCCGGCGAACGGGGTGTGTGTGGATGGACTGCCTGCCGGGGAGCGGGTGGATCCGGAGGAGCTCCAGAGCTTTCTGAAGCGCCGCGCGCCGGGCCAGACCGCTACCTCCACCCCCCGGAAGGAGGCGGACGAGGCCCGCATCCTGTGTGGGCTGGTAGACGGAGTCACCTGCGGGGCCCCGCTGGCGGCGGTGATTGAAAATACCAATACCCGCTCCCAGGACTATGCGCGGCTGCGGGATGTGCCCCGGCCCGGCCACGCCGACTACACCGCCCAGGCGCGCTACGGGGGCTTTCAGGATGTGGCCGGCGGGGGACATTTCTCCGGGCGGCTCACCGCCCCGCTGTGCATCGCCGGGGGCATCGCCCTCCAGATCCTGGCCCGCCGGGGCATTCAGGTGTCGGCCCACATCCAGAGCATAGGGGAGATAGAGGACAGGCCCTTTGATTCCATGGGGGAGCAGGCGGAAATACTTGACAGATTAAAAGCCGCTCCCTTCCCGGTTCTGGACGAGCATGCGGGGGAGCGGATGCGGGCGGCCATTCTGCAGGCCAGGTCGGAGCGGGACTCGGTGGGCGGTGTGGTGGAGTGCATCGCCCAAGGGCTGCCTGCCGGGCTGGGGGATCCCATGTTCGGCGGAATGGAGGGGCGGCTGGCCGCCGCTTTGTTCGGCGTCCCTGCCGTCAAGGGCGTGGAATTCGGCGCCGGCTTTGGGGCGGCCCGGATGCGGGGCTCAGAGCACAACGATCCCTTCGCCCTGCGGGAGGGACGGGTGGTGACCAAAACCAACCACGCCGGCGGCATTCTGGGGGGGATTACCACTGGAATGCCCATCCTGCTGCGGGCGGCCTTCAAGCCGACCCCGTCCATCGCGATGGAGCAGGACAGCGTCTCCCTCTCCCGGATGGAGGCGGAGAAGCTGGTGGTCACCGGCCGCCATGACCCCTGCATCGTGCCCCGGGCAGTGCCGGTAGTGGAAGCCGTGACGGCTCTGGTGCTGCTGGACGCGCTGCTGGATCCGCCGGCCCGGCTGGGGAGAGCGTGAACGGAGAGCTGATACTGCAATTTCGGACAGGAAAGAAACTGTAAAATAGTTTTACTTTACAACTATGGTTTAGGAGGAGATTGCCATGAGCGAAAATTTGGAAGAGCTGCGCGGTCAGATTGATCAGATCGATCAGCAGATGGTGGCGCTGTTCAAGGCGCGGATGGAGGCGTCCGGCCGGGTAGCCGAGTACAAAAAGGAAAAGGGCCTGCCCGTGCTGGATGCCGGCCGGGAGCGGGCGCTGCTGGGCAAGGTGGCCGAGCAGGCGGGGGAGGAGCTGGCCGACTATGCCCAGTCCATGTACCGCACCATCCTGTCCGCCAGCCGCTCCTATCAAAACAGCAAGCTGGGGCGCAGCTCCAAGGTGTATGGGAGCATCCGTCAGGCATTGGAGAGCACCCCCGACCTGTTCCCCCAGCGGGCCACGGTGGCCTGTCAGGGCATCGAGGGGGCCTACTCCCAGATTGCCTGCGACAGCATCTTCAAGTCCCCCACCATCCTCTATTTCAACACCTTCGAGCACGTGTTCAAGGCGGTGGAGAGCGGTATGTGTCAGTACGGCATCCTCCCCATTGAAAACAGCACCGCCGGCTCGGTAAACGCCATCTACGATCTGATGACCCGGCATAACTTCTCCATTGTCCGCTCCGCCCGGCTGAAGGTGAGTCACAACCTGCTGGCCAAGCACGGCACCAGGCGGGAGGACATCCGGGAGGTATTTTCCCACGAGCAGGCCATCAATCAGTGCGCCAACTATCTGGCCGGCCTGAAGAACGTCAAGGTCACCGTGGTGGAGAACACCGCCATGGCCGCCCGCATGGTGGCCCAGTCCGAGCGCACCGACGTGGCCGCCCTGTCCTCCCGCTTCTGCGGCGAGGAGTATGGACTGAACCTGCTGGAGACCAATGTGCAGGACCAGGACAACAACTATACCCGCTTCATCTGCATCTCCAAAAACCCGGAGATTTATCCCGGCGCCGACCGCACCTCCCTGATGATGACCGTGCCCCACAAGCCCGGCTCCCTGTATAATGTGCTGTCCAAATTCTATGCCCTGGGCATCAACCTGCGCAAGCTGGAGAGCCGCCCCCTGCCCGACCGGGAGTTCGAGTTCATGTTCTACTTCGACCTGGAGTGCTCCGTCTACGCCCCGGAGATGGAGCGGCTGTTCCAGGATCTGGAGGAGGAGAGCGAGCAGTTCCGCTATCTGGGCAGCTATAACGAGGTGATCTGCTGACCATGGCGGGACGATACGGCCTGATTGGAGAGAAGCTGGGCCACAGCTTTTCCCCCGCGATCCACCGCCGGCTGGGGGACTATGAATACCGCCTGTATGAGCTGCGGCCGGAGGAGCTGGGGCCTTTTCTCCAACAGGGAGAGTTCGACGGTCTGAATGTGACCATCCCCTATAAAAAGGCGGTGATCCCCTATTGCCGCTCCCTGACCCCGCAGGCCCGGGACATCGGCAGTGTCAATACCCTGATCCGGCAGCCGGACGGCTCCCTGCTGGGCCACAACACGGACTATGACGGATTTTCCTATCTGCTCCGCTCGGCCGGAGCACAGGTCAGGGGAAGAAAGACCCTGGTGCTGGGGACCGGCGGGGCCTCCCTTACGGTCCGGGCGGTGCTGCGGGACCTGGGGGCGGGGGAGATTGTGTCCGTCTCCCGCACCGGGCCGGACAACTATCAGAATCTGGACCGCCACGCCGACGCCCGGCTGATTGTCAACGCCACCCCCGTGGGGATGTACCCCAACACCGGCGTCTCGCCGGTGGATCTGTCCCTGTTCCCCCGGCTGGAGGGGGTATTCGATCTGATTTACAACCCGGCCAGGACCCAGCTGCTGCTGGACGCGGAGCGCCGGGGGCTGCTGTGGGCCAACGGACTGGGAATGCTGACGGCACAGGCCAAGGCGGCGGCGGAGTACTTTTTGGGACAGCATATCCCGGACGGCCGGGTGGAGGAAATTACCCGGGAAATCCAGCGCCAGACCTGCAGCGTGATGCTCATCGGCATGCCGGGCTGCGGCAAGACCACGGTGGGCCGGGAGCTGGCCCGGCAGCTGGGCCGGGAGCTGGTGGACACCGACGCCCTGGTGGAAAAGCAGGCCGGCTGCACCATCCCGGAGCTCTTTGCCCGGGAGGGGGAGGAGGCGTTTCGCCGTCTGGAGCACCAGGTGCTGACCCAGGTGGGGAAGCAGTCCGGGCTGGTGGTGGCTACCGGCGGCGGGGTGGTTACCCGCCCGGAGAACCGGGACCCCATGCGGCAGAATTCCACCGTTGTGTTCCTGCGCCGGGGGCTGGAGCACCTGCCGGTGGAGGGGCGGCCTGTATCCCAGGCCAGGGGCCTGGAGGAGCTGTACCGCGTCCGCCTGCCCCTCTATGAGGGGGCGGCGGACCTGACGGTGGACAACAACGGCCCCGTGGAGGACACGGTGTCGGAGATCAGAAGGAGGCTGGCGCTGTGAAGCTGCTGATACTCAACGGGCCCAACCTGAACATGCTGGGCATCCGGGAGCCGGATATCTACGGGAGACAGGATTACCCCACTCTGGTGCGCCTCATTGAGGAGACCTGCGGCGCCCTGGGCATCCAGGGGGAGGTGTTCCAGTCCAACCACGAGGGGGCCATCGTGGACAAAATCCAGCGGGCCTATGGGGCGGCGGACGGCATTGTCATCAACCCCGCGGCCTATACCCACACCAGCGTGGCCATTCTGGATGCACTGAAGGCGGTGGGGCTGCCTGCCGTGGAGGTCCACCTGTCGGATGTAAAGTCCCGGGAGCCCTTTCGGCAGGTGTCCTATGCCGGGATGGCCTGTGAAAAGACCTACATGGGCCTGGGGTTCCAGGGCTATGTGGAGGCCATCCGGTATTTGTATGAGAAATATGGCGGGGCGTAACGCCCAGCAGCTTTGGACGCATACAGCGGCTGTCCCGGTACGGGCGGCCGCTGTACTGCTTCGCGGCATAAAAAGCCCGGCACTCCGCATGGAAGCGCCGGGCGGCGGGGAAAGTTAGCCCACAACTTTGAACAGACTGCCGAAAACGGAGAGAAAGATGGGGTTATAGATGTCATCAATGATGACAGCAAAGGAGGGGTACAGCACCCACGCCACATTGTGCCATCCATATTGGTCCATAACCGCCTTCTCATTGGCCACGGCGTTTGGACCGGAGCCGCAGCCCCAGCCGCAGTTGCCGGCGGCCATGACCGCGGCGCCGTAGTTGCGTCCGAACATGTTATAAGAGATGAAGATGGCGAACAGAGCCATCACAACAGCCTGCATCAGCAGGATAACGCCCATCTGACCGGCCACGTCCGCCAGAGCGGTGATGTCAATGGTCATCAGGACCAGGGACAGATAGAGCTCCAAGAACATGTTCTCAATGGCATCTACCTCGGGGACGTAGAACTTGATATGGGCGGCCTCCATGATATTGCGGGCAATGGCGCCTGCAAACAGGCAGCCGATGAACTTGGGCATTTCAATCCTGGGGATATTGTCCAGAATGCAGTAGATGGGCATCCCAAGAGCACACAGCAGAAGGACCATGCCGAACATAGAGACCATGCGGCCACTGTTCAGTTCGTTGATCTTGCCGGTGGCAGCGGCCTCCGGCTTGTCATTAGGGTCGGACTTCAGGTTGTGGCGGTGGATCAGGAAAGCGGCCACCGGGCCTCCAATAAGGGAGCCCATGATATTGCCCATGGTACCTGCGGCCACGCCCACAGAGGTGGCAGACGCCGGGGCGCCCCAGTCAATGAAGATGGGGCCGAAGGCGGAGGCGGTGCCTACGCCGCCGGACATGGAGGCGGAGGAACACTGAAGGGCCAGGAAGGGATCCATTCCGATCGCATTGCCCAGCAGCACGCCCAGGACATCCTGAACGGTAATCAGCAGGCAGGCCGCTACAGCAATCATGATGCACAGCTTGCCGCCGGCATGGCGGATCAGCTTCCAGCTGAAGCCAAAGCCCACGCACATGAAGAACACATTCTGACACAGGTCCTGGATGGTGCTGACGTCAAAGGACAGGGCAATTATGCCGGAGCCCTTCAGGATGGCGACAACAATGGAAAAGAGCAGACCGGACACCACCGGTGCCGGAATGGCAAATTTTCGAAGTAAACCGGAGTGGCTAACCAGGGCGTGACCAAGGAAAATCACTATGGCGGCAAATCCAAGACTGGTCAGATATTCAAATTGAAATGAGGCGGCCGCCCCGTCTGTTCCGGGCGTATAGGTACCAAAATAGGCGATGATTTCTGAGATCGTTGGCATAAAGGCTCTCCTTCGTACAATTGCGGTATGACGAATACGTACAGACAAACGATCCGGACGGTGTGAGTGTTCTGTTTCCTTATGACCGAATCCGCAGAAAACAGAGTGAACACAGCAGATTCCGGCGATCTTTCCTCCCTTCATTCAGCATTCAGCCAATTCTCTTTTCATCCAATCCGTTTGCCTCTCAGAGCCGGTCCGCTTTCACCTGGCAGATGCAGATGGATCGGTCCAGAACCGGAGACATATCAAGCTTGTAATCTAGCGCGCTAAAAGACAAGAAATATTATAATCGACATAAAGATTCTGTAAAGATTGTTGAGCCAAGAATGTTTCGTCAAACTGTATAAAAATTTGAAAAATTTTTCCACTTGAATCTGAAGGGAGAAAAAATGTACAAAGATCCCAAAATAGAAACAAAAATATTCCAATAAAATTCTGATAGCACCTGTTCCGAATGGACGGGAGAGGGAGACAGGAAAAAAAGTTTCACTTTTTCTTTTGGAAATCTTATGTTACACTGAAAAATAACGTGGAATTCCAGCGGCGTGCAGTGCGTCGGCTCATAGGTAAGGAGGCGGGCTTTGGTGGCCCAGACACAGGCAAGAAACGACTTTTCTCAGGGGAGCATCTCCCGCAATATCATCTCGCTGGCCCTGCCCATGACGGCGGCCCAGCTGGTCAACGTGCTGTACAGCGTGGTGGACCGCATCTACCTGGGCCGCCTGCCCGGCAGCAGCCACCTGGCCCTCACCGGCCTGGGGGTCACCATTCCCATTATCTCCATCCTGATGGGACTGGCCAACCTGTGCGGCACCGGCGGCGCGCCCCTGTGCTCCATCGCCCGGGGGCAGGGGGACAAGGAGGAGGCGGAGCGCGTCATGGGGAATTCCTTTACACTTCTTCTGCTCCTTGGCGCGGCGGCCACTGCCTTTTTCCTGGCGCTGAAAACGCCCATCCTGTATCTCTTCGGGGCCAGCCCGGACACCTTTCCCTATGCCGATGACTACATGACCATCTATCTGTGCGGCACCATTTTCGTGATGATCAGCCTGGGGATGAACCCGTTCATCAACGCCCAGGGCTTTGGACGGATGGGCATGATGACAGTGATTATCGGGGCTGCGCTGAACATTATCCTGGATCCCATCTTTATCTTTCTGCTGCACATGGACGTGAAGGGGGCGGCCCTGGCCACGGTGATCTCCCAGGGCGTTTCGGCGGTGTGGGTGCTCCAGTTCCTCACGGGCCGGCGGGCCATCCTCCGGCTGCGGCTGCGCTGTCTGCGGCTGAGCGCCGGACGGGTGAAGCGCATTGTGTCCCTGGGGCTGTCCGGCTTCTTCATGAATATGACCAACAGTCTGGTGCAGGTGGTGTGCAACGCCACCCTCCAGGCCTGCGGCGGCGACCTGTATGTGGGCATCATGACCATCATCAACTCCCTGCGGGAGGTCTTTACCATGCCGGTTCAGGGCCTGACCAACGGCTTCCAGCCGGTGGCGGGCTATAACTATGGGGCGGCCAAATACGGCCGGGTGCGCCAGTCCGTCCGGTTCAGCGTGGGCGTGACGGTGGCCTATGCCGCGGCCTTCTGGGCCCTGGCCATGCTGGCGCCGGGCGCCCTGATCCGCATCTTTAACGACAGCCCGGAGGTCATCCAGAAGGGCATCCCGGCGCTGCGCATCTATTTCTGCCTGTTTATTCCCATGTCCCTGCAGATGGCGGGCCAGGCGGTTTTTGTGGCGCTGGGCTATTCCAGACGGGCTATCTTTTTCTCCCTGCTGCGCAAGGCGGTGATCAACGCCCCGCTGACGGTGATCCTGCCTATCTGGATGGGGACCACCGGAGTCTTTACGGCTGAAGCTGTGTCCCAGCTGGTGGGCGGGCTGGCCTGCTTCCTGACCATGTACTGGACGGTGTACCGCCCCCTGGGCCGCCTGGGGGACGGGGAGCCGATGCCCCACCCGGTGGGGAAGGCCAAGTGACCCCATGGGGAGGAGATCAGAAAGGCCGGTATCCGCAGGTGCGGATACTGGCCAGAGACTGTCGAAAAAGTGGCTTGTCAATTGATAGAAATTGACAAGCCACTTTTTCGAGTAGGCCGCACGAAATTTCAGGCTCGATTTCTTGCGAAATTGTCGCCCAAAATTTCGTGAGAGGTGTCATTTCCCAGGCACATGTCCTTGGAAATGACTGGATTTCATTTTATTCCGCCGTCTGCGGACGGCGGAACTCCTTGCAGGAGGGCTTTTTTGACAAGCTGTGGCCAGTATCCGCAAATGCGGATACTGGCCACAGCTTGACTTTAGAAACAGCATGCTGGAACGTGACATACTGCCTTACAGCGGCAGGGGGGCCGTGGGATAACAGTCCCGCGGCCCCCCTGCTCTGCGTGTGAAAGTAAAGATAAGGAGAGAGATGAAAAAGAAACCACTCGGACTGTATGAAGAACGGGGGGGAGGCGGTCTGTGCCGCTGCCGGTCACAGCCGCCGAACCCCCGGGGGTTTCAGCCAGCCCTTGTTCCAGGTTCAAGGTCATTGTAGGCCTTCAAAGGCGGATTTTCCACCGCCTTTGGTTAAAATCTGAGTAAAATATAAATGCGCCGCGGGGAGGCCTTGTCAAACAGCCGCCTTTGTGAGAAAATAGGTCCAGATTGGAATATGATTTTGTTATGATACAGGAGCTTTGCCTATGAGCGAGTTATTTGAAAAATCCATGACAACCCTGGAGCTGCCCCGGGTGCTGGAGCTGCTCTCCGCCTGTGCCGTCACCGACGAGGGCAGGGAGCGCTGCCTGGCCCTGCGGCCCATGACCGATATGGAGGAGGTGCAGCGGGCCCAGGAGGAGACCTCCGCCGCGGTCAATATGCTGCTGACCCGGGGAACGCCCGGCTTCGCCGGCATCCGGCCGGTGGCGGCCAGCATCCAGCGGGCGGACATGGGGGGCAGCCTGAACACCCGGGAGCTGCTGGAGATTGCCGCTGTTCTCCGGGCGGCCCGCACCGCAGGGGAGTATGGCGGCGGGGAGGAGAAGAGCGCCATCTCCCATCTGTTTAAGGCCCTGACCCCCAACCGCTTTCTGGAGGATACCATTACAAACTCCATCGTGGGGGAGGAGGAGATTGCGGACTCCGCCAGCACGGAGCTGGCCTCCATCCGGCGGCATATGCGCGCCACCGAGGCCAGGGTGCGGGACATCCTGCAAAAGCTGATCTCCTCCAACCAGTCCAAGTATCTCCAGGAGTCCATCATTACCATCCGCTCCGACCGGTATGTGGTGCCGGTGAAGTCAGAGCATAAAAACGCCATTCCCGGCCTGGTTCACGACGTGTCCTCCTCGGGCTCCACCTTCTTCATCGAGCCCATGGGGGTGGTAAAGGCCAACAACGAGCTGCGGGAGCTGGCGGCCAAGGAGAAGAAGGAGATCGAGCGCATCCTGGCCCAGCTGTCCGCCGACTGCGCCGCCCACAAGGAGGACATTCTGGAGGACTATCAGCTGCTGATCTGGCTGGACGCCATTTTTGCCCGGGGCAAGCTGTCCCTCCAGCTGGAGTGCAGCCAGCCCAGATTGTCTGACAAGTATTTACGCCTGCGGGGGGCGCGCCATCCGCTGCTGGACAAAAAGAAGGCGGTGGCCAACGATCTGGAGCTGGGGGAGCACTTTGACACGCTGGTCATCACCGGCCCCAACACCGGCGGCAAGACGGTGACCCTGAAGACCATCGGCCTGCTCACCCTCATGGCCCAGTGCGGCCTGCACATCCCCGCCGGGGACGACTCCGCCGTCCGGGTGTTTGACCGGGTGCTGGCCGACATCGGGGACGAGCAGTCCATCGCCCAGTCCCTGTCCACCTTCTCCTCCCACATGACCAATATTGTGGGGATTTTGAAGGAGGCGGACGACAGCACCCTGATCCTCTTTGACGAGCTGGGCGCGGGCACCGACCCGGTGGAGGGCGCGGCCCTGGCCGCAGCCGTCATCGAGTCGGCCCGGGAGCTGGGGGCCCAGGTGGCCGCCACCACCCACTATGCGGAATTAAAGGTCTATGCCATGACCACCCCTGGGGTGGAAAACGCCTCCTGTGAGTTCAATGTGGACACCCTGGCCCCCACCTACCGTCTGGTGATGGGCATCCCGGGGAAGTCCAACGCCTTCGCCATTTCCCGCCGGCTGGGCCTGCCTGAGGATATTATTGAAAAGGCGGCGGCCCGGCTGGATGCGGAAAACGTGCGCTTTGAGGACGTGCTTACCAAGCTGGACCAGCAGCGCCAGGAGATGGAGCGGGAGCGGGCGGAGGCCCGCCGCCTGAAGCTGGAGATGGAGCAGTCCGCCGCCAAGGCCAAGGAGTACCGGGACAGGCTGGAGGCCGAGCGGGCCAAGGTGGTGGAGAAGGCCCAGGCGGAGGCCCGGGCCATCATCGACGACGCCCGGGCGGCCAGCGATCTGGCCCTGTCCGAGCTGAAGGAGCTGCAAAAGCGCCGGGATCTGGACTGGCAGCAGGTGAACGACGGCCGGGCCCAGGCCCGCCATCTGCTCAACGAGGCGGAGAAAAACATTGGCGGCCCGGTCCAGGAGCCCGAGGCGCCGCCCCCCACCCGCCCGGCTAAGGCGGGGGACACGGTGGAGCTGGTGTCCATGGGGACAAAGGCCACCGTGCTGTCAGTGAACAAGGACGGCTCCCTCCAGCTCCAGGCGGGCATTCTGAAGATCTCCGCCAAGCAGGACGAGGTCCGGGTGGTGGAGGGGGAGACCCAGGCCCAGAAGGAGGCCCGGCGCATTGTCTCCCGGGCCCAGCATACCCTGCGCACCGCAGCCGTCCCCTCCCAGGTGGATCTGCGGGGCATGATGACCGACGAGGCCATCGCCGTGCTGGAGCGCTTTTTGGACACCGCCATGATGGGCAAGCTGGAGACTGTGACCATCATCCACGGCAAGGGCACCGGGGCGGTGCGGTCCGCCGTGCGCACCTATCTCAAGCGCAGCCGCTATGTCAAGTCCTTCCGTCCCGGCCGCTATGGCGAGGGGGAGGACGGCGTCACCGTGGCGGAGCTGAAATAGCCCGGGCCTGCCGGCGCACCTGCGTGTTCAGAGGTGGCAGCCCAGGCACACGTGTGAGGCAGAAGAGGGCTGCAGCGTGAAGCCCCCCTGCCGAAGCCGGCGCGGTATGGGTTTGGAGGCAACCAGAGCGGCAGGGTACAGTTCCGCCTTGAAAAAAGTGAAAAACAGGAGATCGTCAATTCGACGATTATCAAGTTAATACAGAGAATAAAATAGTAAAAAATGCGCATTGACAAATGAAGAAAGTATTTTCTGCATAAGAAAAATTGCAGATTTGTGAAAATTGTCATTGACGTGGGTGGGATAAATCTGGTATGCTAGTTTCACACAATACGACGAGGGCGGAGGTACAGCGTCATGTATAGTCAGGAAGCAGTCGTGAACAACCAGGTTGGTCTGCATGCCAGACCCGCTACGTTCTTCATTCAGAAGGCCAACGAGTTCAAGAGCTCCATCTGGGTGGAGAAGGAAGAGCGTAAGGTCAACGCGAAAAGTTTGCTGGGCGTTTTGTCTCTGGGTATCGTAAAGGGAACCCCCATCAAGCTGATTGCAGACGGGCCCGATGAGAAGGAAGCGGTAGAGGCTCTGTTCAAGATGATCTCCTCTGATTTTTCCGAGTAAACCCCAAAAGCCAATGAAAAGGCGCCGCGATGCGGCGCCTTTTTTGATATGCTGTCCCCCGGGAGGGTACTGTCATGACCTTTGAGGAACTGAAAGAAAAGGCCCACGCCCTGCCGCTCAAGCCGGGCGTTTATATCATGCAGGACGCCAAGAACACCGTCATCTATGTGGGCAAGGCAAAGGCGCTGAAAAACCGGGTGTCCCAGTATTTTCAGGATTCAGCCTCCCACACCGAGAAGACCCGGGCCATGGTGTCCCAGATTGACCACTTCGACGTTATCATTGCCGACAGCGAGTTTGAGGCCCTGGTGCTGGAGAACTCCCTGATCAAGCGCCATCAGCCCCGGTACAACATCCTGCTGAAGGATGACAAGGGCTACCCCTATATCCGGCTGTCCAACGAGGCATATCCCCGCTTCTCCCTGGCCTCCAAGGCGGCGGAGGACGGCGCCCGCTATTTCGGGCCCTACGCCAGCCGCCACAGCACCCAGGCCATTCTGGACGCCCTGCGCGCCGCCCTCCGCCTGCCGACCTGCCGGAAGAAGTTTCCGCGGGATATTGGAAAGGAGCGCCCCTGTCTCAACTTCCACATGGGGAAGTGCGACGGCTACTGCCGCAGTCTGGATATGGAGGAGCAGCACCAGCAGGCAATCGCCCAGGCGGTCTCCCTGCTGGAGGGGCGCTTTAAAGAGGTCCAGGCCGACCTGACCGCTGAGATGGAGCGGGCGGCGGAGGAGCTGCGCTTTGAACGGGCCGCCGAGCTGCGGGACCGCCTGCGGGCCATTGAACTGCTGGGGGCCCGGCAGAAGGTGATCGCCGGATCCCTGGCCGACACCGACGTGGCCGGCTTCTTCCGGGGGACGGCCAAAAGCTGCTTCGTGGTCCTCCACTATGTGGAGGGGGAACTGGCCGCCAAGGACTTTGACCTGCTGGACACGCCCATGGAGGAGGCGGAGGAGGACGCCGTCTCCGCCCTGGTGCGGGAATACTATGTGGGCCGCAGCCGCCTGCCCAAACAGATTTTGCTGCCCTGTGAGCTGCCCGACCAGGTGCCGCTGACCCGGATGCTGTCCGAGCAGGTGGGCCGCCGGGTGGAGCTGGTCACCCCCCAGCGGGGCGCCAAGATGGATTTGATCAAGCTGGCCAACCAGAACGCCCGGGAGGAGGTGGAGCGGGCCACCACCCGGGAGGAGCGGCAGAGCAAGCTGCTGGAGGCCCTGGGCCGGATGCTGGGGCTGGAGGAGCCCCCCCGCCGCATGGAGTCCTATGACATCTCCAACCAGGGGGCCAGCGACATTGTGGCCTCCATGGTGGTCTATGTGGACGGAAAGCCCAGAAAGTCGGACTACCGCCGCTTCAAGCTGAAGGACATGACCGGCCCTGACGATTACGCCTCCATGGAGCAGGTGCTCACCCGGCGCTTCCGCCGCTATCTGGACGGGGACGAGAAGTTTTCGGACAGGCCCGACCTGCTGCTCATCGACGGCGGCCACGAGCATGTGAAGGTGGCCGCCCGGGTGCTGGAGACGCTGAATCTGTCCATTCCCGCCTTCGGCATGGTGAAGGACGACCGGCACCGCACCAGGGCCCTGGTCCACCCGGACGGCCGGGAGATTGGCATCCAGGCCATCCCGGCGGTCTTTGCCCTGATTGGCCAGCTCCAGGAGGAGACCCACCGCTTTGCCATCGAGTACCACCGCCAGCTTCAGGCCAGCCACGTCAAGACCTCGGTTTTGGATAAAATACCCGGGGTGGGGGAGAAGCGCCGGCAGCAGCTGCTCAAGGCCTTCAAAAGCGTCAGGGCGGTGCGGGAGGCCCCGCTGGAGGAGCTGGAAAAAGTGGTGCCCAGGAATACCGCCCAGGCGGTGTTTCAGTATTTTCATCAGAATTAGGCGTTTGGAATTGTGGTTCCGCGGGGGCGCACAATGTGCGCCCGCCCATGCGGGGCGGCTCTCTGCAGGGGCGGCTGCCCGCCGTATCCTTTCCATTTGACAAACGAGGTGTATGATATGCGTGTGATTTCCGGTACGGCCCGGGGCCGAAAATTAAAGGAGCTTCAGGGGATGGAGACCCGTCCCACCACCGACAAGGTGAAGGAGTCCCTGTTCAATATTATCCAGTTTGACATTGAGGGGCGGCGGGCGCTGGACCTGTTCGGCGGCACCGGCCAGCTGGGCATTGAGGCCCTCTCCCGGGGGGCCGGGGGCTGTACCTTTGTGGATCAGCGGCGGGAGGCGGCAGCCCTGATTCGGGAGAACCTGCGCCTGTGCGGCCTCAGCGACCACGCCCGGGTGGTACAGGGGGACGCGCTGTCCTTTCTGGCCTCCTGCCGGGAAAAATTCGGCCTGATTTTTCTGGATCCGCCCTATGGGACGGCCCTGCTGGAACAGAGCCTGGAAGCCATTGTAAGGTTTGACATTCTGTCGGAACATGGTATAATAATCTGCGAGAGTGCCGCGGACAGGCTTCTGCCCACACTGTCCTCCCCCTATGAGATGGGGAGGGAGTATCGGTACGGAAAAATCAAGCTGACGGTTTTTCACCGGACAGGGAGTGAGCAGAGAGAATGAGCACGGCAATCTACCCCGGCAGTTTTGACCCTGTGACGCTGGGGCATCTGAATATTATCAAGCGGGCCTCCCTGTGCTTTGACAAGCTGATTGTATGCGTTATGATCAACTCCAAAAAGCACGGCATGTTTACCCCGGAGGAGCGGGTGGATCTGCTGCGGCGGTCTACCAGCCGCTTCCCCAACGTGGAGGTGGATTTTTCCAACGAACTGCTGGCGGCCTATGCAAAGCGCCGTCGGGCCCATGTGGTGGTCAAGGGGCTGCGGGCGGTCTCTGATTTTGAGCAGGAGGTCCAGATGGCGGTGATCAACCGCAAGCTGAACCCCCGGCTGGAGACGATGTTTTTGGCCTCCAGCGAGAAATATACCTATCTCAGCTCCACCATCGTCAAGGAGATGGCCCGCTACGGCGCCAACCTGGCCGAGTTTATTCCCCGGGAAATTGTAGACGATGTCAATCGCCGGGTGCGGGAAATGGAAGGAAAGGAAGGATAACGGATGGCAAGCGGTGTGGAAGAATTGCTGGACATGCTCTTTGAGATGATTGACGAGGCCAAAAACGCCCCGCTGTCCAGTGATAAATGCGTGATTGAGCGGGATCGGGCGCTGGACCTGATTGACGATATCCGCAGCCAGTTCCCCATGGAGCTGGGCGAGGCGAAAAAGATGATGGCCAACCGGACAGAGCTGGTGGCCTCTGCCAAGCGGGAGGCGGACGCGATCCGCAAGGCGGCGGAGGACCGGGCCCGGCAGCTGGTGGCGGAGGATACGATTACCCTTCAGGCCAGACAGCGGGCCAACGAGATGATGCAGCAGGCCGAGGAGCGCAGCCGGGAGCTGAAGCGGGCGGCCAATGAGTATTGTGAAGACGCCCTGCGCCGCACAGAGGAGGCGGTGGCCGAGGCATACGACGAGATCAAGCAGTCCCGCGCCCGCTTCCGTGCGGCCGCCGGGGCCTCCTCTGCGCCCTCCGCCGGCAGTACCGGCTCCCGCCCCATTTATGATGCGGAGGCGGACCAGGACTGAGGCGAAGCGGGGGGAAGCTTCTGCCCTCGTCAAACCTTACAAAATAGAAAAACACTATTGACAGGCAGGGAAAATCTGCATATAGTAAGGAAAAGAAAAATGTGCGTCGGGCACAGACAGAAGGAGCAACAAGTTATGATCTTTGAGAAGTTAAGCGCACTCATTGCCGAGCAGTTCAATGTAGATGCGGACACCATCACCATGGACACCTCTTTCGCCGATGACCTGAACGCGGATTCCGTGGACATTGTGGATCTGTCAATGGCGCTGGAAGAGGAATTCGGTATTGATGAGCTGGGGGAGGAGGAGACGTCCTCCATCTCGACCGTGGGCGACCTGGTTCGTTTTCTTCAGAACAAGATCGACTGACAACGCTGTACAGCCAAACAAAAGCTCCGCCTGGGGGCGGAGCTTTGCCTTGTCCGGACCGTCTTGGGCCCGGCTGGCAAGAAACCCGGCAGGAAGGGGGCGCCGCGGAGCGGAGCAGTGACTCTGGTCCGAAGAGGCGGAGAAGCGGAATATGAAGAGCTTAGAGGAAAAGCTGGGCTATACCTTTCAAAACCGGGAGCTGCTGGAGAATGCCCTGACCCACAGCTCCTGTGCCAATGAGAGCCGCGGAAAGCTCCAGAGCAACGAGCGGCTGGAGTTTTTGGGGGACTCCATTCTGGGTATGGTAGTGGCCGACTATCTCTACCGGCATCACCCGGATCTGCCGGAGGGGGAGTTGACCCGGACGCGGGCGGCCCTGGTGTGCGAGGAGAGCTTGGTGGAGGTGGCCCGGGAGCTGAACCTGGGCGCCTACCTCCGCCTGGGCAAGGGCGAGGAGGCCGGCGGCGGCCGGGAGCGCCCCTCTATCCGGGCCGACGCGGTGGAGGCGGTGCTGGCCGCAGTTTATCTGGACGGCGGGATCGGTTCGGCCCGTAAGATTATCCAGCGGTATATTCTCAGCCGGGAGGTGGCCGGCCTCACCAAGCCCCGGGACTATAAGACTGCCCTCCAGGAGCTGGTGCAGCGGGAAAGCGGGCAGATCCTCCGCTACCGGCTGACCGGCGAGGAGGGGCCCGACCATGACAAGCGCTTTTTTGTGGAAGTGGACCTGAACGGCAGCCCGGTGGGCAGCGGAACAGGCCGGAGCAAGAAAGAGGCGGAGCAGATGGCCGCCAAGGCGGCCATTGCCGGCCTGGAGCACGGAAACGGCCGGTGAGAGAGCTCACAAGAAATATTGGAACAGATAACAGATAAGCGATAAGGCGCGGGAATCCTTTGTGGATTCCCGCGCCTTGTGTCTTTGGCGTGCTTTATCGTCCCACGGAAGCAGAGGAGATATGTAACGATTTCGCTCCGAAGACTTACTTCTTCCAGAACTGGAGCAGGCTCTTCAGCGGCCCCTTCTTTTCGCCCTCCAGCTTTTTCAGTGCTTCCGCCGCCTCCTGGCTGCCGTTTTCAGCGGCCAGACGGTAGAGCTCTCTGGCCCGCTGCAAATCCTTTTTGACCCCGGCGCCCTCCTGGAAGCACCGGCCCAGCCAGTACTGCCCCCGCGGATACTCCTGCCGGGCCGCCTTGGCAAACCAGTCCGCGGCCAGACCCAGGTGCTGCTCCACGCCGACGCCGTGATAATAGAGAAAGCCCAGATTGCACTGGGCGGGGGCGTGTCCCGCCTCGGCGGCCTGCCGGTAAAGCTGGGCCGCCCGCTTTTTATCCTGCTGGACGCCCCGGCCCAGCTCATAGCACAGACCGAGAGCACAGGTGGCCTCTTCATAGCCGGCCTCGTGGGCCCGCTGATACAGGCTGGCCGCCCGGGGAAGATCCTGGGGGGTGCCCTCTCCGCGTTCACAGCAGCGCCCCAGCAGGTAGACCCCGCGGGTGCTGCCGTTTTCTGCAGCTTTGGTAAACCAGTGGACGGCCTGGGGCTCGTCCTCCGGAACCCCGATGCCGATGTAATAGCAGTACCCCAGGTTGCACTGGGCCCGGGACACCCCCTGTTCTGCGGCCTGATGGTACAGCTCCACCGCCTTTTTCAGGTCCTTCTCCACCCCGGTGCCGAACTCATAGCACACGCCCAGGGAGCAGGTGCCGGGGCCATAGCCCCGCTGGTGGGAGCTGCGATACAGCTGCACTGCCTTTTCCAAATTCTGTTCCACGCCATAGCCGTACTCGTAGCATTCTCCCAGCAGCTGCTGAGCCCGGGCACTGCCCCGCTCCGCCGCCTGGGTAAACCAGCGGACCGCCTCTTCGTTGTTTTCCTCCACGCCGATGCCCTGGTAGTAGCAAAAGCCCAGATTGCACTGGGCCCGGGATACGCCCTCCCCGGCTGCCTGGCGGTACAGCTGGATGGCCCGGCTGATATCCTGCTTTACGCCGGTGCCGAATTCATAGCAGACCCCCAGGGAGCAGGTGCCGGGGGCGTAGCCCTGCTGGTGAGAATCCTGATACAGGGCAAAGGCGCGGGCGGGATCCTTGGGGACGCCGTAGCCCAGCTCATAGCACTCGCCCAGCAGCTGCTGCGCTCGGGCACTGCCCTGCTGGGCGGCCTTTTCAAACCACTTGGCGGCCTCGTCGTTGTTTTCCTCCACGCCGATGCCCTGGTAATAGCAGTATCCCAGATTGCACTGGGCCCGTGTGTCTCCCCGATCTGCGGCCTGCCGGTAGAGCTCCACCGCCCTGGCCTTGTCCTCCGGGACGCCCCGGCCCAGCTCATAGCACAGCCCAAGGGAACAGGCGGCCGGGGGATAGCGGTGGGTCCAGGCCGCCTCATAGAGCTGAAGGGCCCGGCCCAGATCCTGTTTGACCCCATAGCCAAACTCATAGCACTCGCCCAGCAGCTGCTGGGCCCTGGCATACTCCTCCTGGGCGGCCTTTTCAAACCATTTCACGGCCTCCTCGTTGTTTTCAGCCACACCAATTCCCTGGTAATAGCAGAAGCCCAGATTGCACTGTGCCCGGGCGTCCCCCTGCTCTGCGGCCTGCCGGTAGAGCTCCACCGCCCTGGCCCTGTCCTCCGGGACACCCATGCCCAGCTCATAGCACAGCCCAAGGGAGCAGGTGGCGGCGGGATAGCCCCGATCATGGGCCTGCCGGTACAGCTGCGCCGCTCTGGCCTCGTCCTTCTGTACGCCGTATCCCCGCTCAAAGCACTGTCCCAGCAGGTATTTCGCCCTGGGATAGTCCTGCTGGGCGGCTTTTTCAAACCACTTGGCGGCCTCGTCGTTATTTTCCCGGGTCCCGACGCCGGTGTAATAGCAGAACCCCAGGTTGCACTGGGCGGGGGCATAGCCCCGCTCCGCAGCCTGCCGGTACAGCTCCAGCGCCTTGACCTCGTCCTTGTCCACCCCGGAGCCCATCTCATAGCACACGCCCAGGGCACAGGTCCCGCTGATGTAATTGCGTTCATGGGCCTTCTGGTACCACTGGGCGGCTTTGACCTCATCCTGGTCTACACCGCGGCCATATTCATAGCACTGCCCCAGCAGATACTGGGCCCTGGGATAATTCCGGGCTGCGGCCTGCTGATACAGCCGGAAGGCCTGCTCCTTGTCCTGCTCCACACCCAGTCCCAGATCGTAGCAGACGCCCAGGGCACAGGTCCCCTCCTCATAGTGCTGCTCGTGGGCCAGGCGGTAGAGCTCTGCGGCCTTGGACGGATCCTTTTCCACGCCGTAGCCGTTTTCGCAGCACTCACCCAGCAGGAATTGGGCCCTGGGATAGCCCTGCTCCGCCGCCCGGGTGAACCAGCGGACCGCCTCCTCGTTGTCCTCCGCCACCGTGATGCCCTGATAATAGAAGAAGCCCAGGTTGCATTGGGCGGGGGCATAGTCCTGATCCGCCGCCTCACGATAGAGCTCCGCCGCCCGCTGCTTGTCCTCCGGGACGCCATGTCCCAGTTCATAGCACAGGCCCAGCTCGCACACCGCAGGAAGATAGCCCTGCTCCGCCGCAGAGGCGAACAGCTCTGCGGCCTTGTCCATATCCTCCGCTGTGCCGATTCCGCGGATATAGCACAGACCCAGATCATACTGCGCCGCCAGGTGGTCCCCCTCGGCGGCCCGGGCGAACCAGGCAAAGGCCTGCTGCTCATCCTTGGGGGCGCCGTTTTCTCCGTTGCAGTAGCTCAGAGCCAGCCGGTACTCGGCGTCCAGATCCCCCTCCTCCGCGGCGGAGAGGAGCTCCTGAAAGCTGGCCTTCTTTTTCGCAGCCACATCGGCCAGCCCCTGCATCAGCTCGGGATTGAAATAGACAATGACAGCGTCCTGATCAAGGGGCTGCTCTCTGTTTTGTTCTTCTGTCATACCGTCGACTTCCTTTCTCAGACGGTTTTCGATTCGGCGCAGGGAAAACTCCGGCGCCATATTGGTCAGCGGGGGACGCCAGAGGCGGCGTCCCCCGTCATGGTTCGTATTGTTTTGTCGGGTGAAATATCCAGTTGCCGGGGCTCCGAACACTGCGCCCGGCAGCTGGTCAGTCTCTGCTGTCTGGTCAGTTCAGGAAGTCCTTCAGCTTCTTGGAGCGGGAAGGATGGCGCAGTTTTCTCAGGGCCTTGGCCTCGATCTGACGGATGCGCTCACGGGTGACATTGAACTCCTTGCCCACTTCCTCCAGGGTGCGGGTACGGCCGTCCTCAATGCCGAAGCGCAGCTTGAGCACCTTCTCCTCCCGGGGGGTGAGGGTGGACAGCACCTCCACCAGCTGCTCCTTGAGCAGGGTGAAGGAGGCGGCCTCAGCTGGCTCGGAGGCGTCCTCGTCGGGGATGAAGTCGCCCAGATGGCTGTCCTCCTCCTCGCCGATGG
>JAHYYS010000031.1 GCA_019424865.1 bacterium | reverse complement strand
TCGCCTTAGGCTTTTTTGAACCACTCGCTTAGCGAGTGGTTTTAGGTTACAAAAAGCGGCCTGTCAATATATTGAAATTGACAGGCCGCTTTTTCGATAGTCTCCGCCGCTCCGCCTCCGGGTCATCCGGAGGCGGAGCGGTTTTTGTCTGAGCAGGGAAAAGTGGGCTTGCGCCGAATTACCAGGGCAGCCAGCCGTCGTCGTTCCGGGCTTCCAGAACGTCCAGCGCTCCGTCCAGCATTTGGGCAGCCTCGCCCAGGGTCAGCTGGGAGGAGAGCTGCGCGGAGCTGATTTCGTCACTGCGCAGAACACCGGAGGAGGCCAGATTGGCCGCAGCCTGGGCGGCCCAGTGGGTCTGCTCGCTGGAGAAAAATACCTCGGTGGGTACATCGGTCACATCAAGCAGGTTGTTGAGCATCACTGTGGCCTCGGCACGCGTAATGGCGTTCTGGGCCTGGAAGACTGGCGCGCCGGTCTCGTCCCGAGTGCCGTTGATGGCCCCCGCCTTTAAAGCGGCGGATACGCTGCCCTTGGCCCAGGTGGGGATGGCGTCATCGTCGGCGAAGCCGGTGAGGGTGACCCCCTCCATAGGCTCAATACCGGATACTGCCATGGCCATGTTGAGGAACTGGGCGCGGGAGACAGGCTGATCCGGCTCAAAGAAATATTGCCCGTTGACGCACTGGCCCACATAGATGCCCTCCTCCGCCAGCCGGATGGCGGACTTTTGGGCGCTGTGTCCGGACAGATCCGCATAGGTGACCTTGGTGTCCGGCTTTTCAATGAGAATGGAGACGGTGGCCTCGGGCGATGTGTTGCCGGCAGAGTCCATGGCTACATAGGTGAAGGTGTCGCTGCCGGTCTTGTTTTCATAGGGCGTGTATACAAATTGGCTGGATCCGTCCTCGGCCAGCGTGACAGATCCGCGGGCGGGCGTGGAGGTCAGCTGAAAGGTAAGGGCGTCCCCCTCGCTGTCCACCGCGTCGAAATAGCTGGTAATGGCTACATTTTTATAGGTGGACAAATCCATGTTCCGGGCGATGGGGGTCTCGTTTGCTTCTGAGAGCAGATAGATGGTCACGGTGGCCGCGGGGCTGTCCTGCCCGGAGGAGAAGGTGGGGGTAAAGGTAAACTGGGTGGTGGTCACCGTGGGATTGGTGGAGCTTTGAAAGCGCAGGCCGGCCAGCGCTGTACTGTCTATCCGGGCCCCGGACTCAATGGGCTGCCCGCCGATGACCAGCGTTCCCGCTCCCGGGTCGGGGAGTGTGTCAATGGTGATGCCGTTCAGCGATGCCTTGTCGTCCGTCTGGACTACAAAGTCCGACGAGTCGAAGGTAATAATACTGCCGATCAGGCCGTTTTTGGAGAAGTCGGCAACGGAAGGGACGTCGTCCTTTTTGTTCCAAAAGAAAGCAGAGGCGGGAAGCGCCAGGGTACAGGCTACAGCCGCGGCCAGAAGCGGGGCCAGAGCGCGGCGAAGAAAGAGAGGGCGTTGCATGGAATACCTCCTTATCTGATGAATGTACCCCTATTGTTGGATGATTCCAGGGAAATTATGCTTTGGGGGCCGGAGGAGAAGCAGGAAAACTTTTTCAGGACGCGGGACAGAATACAAGAAACGCGCCTGCCCCGGAGCGGGGCGGGCGCGTCTTCTGAAATAGGAGATCTGAACCGAAGCAACTTGGGTCCGGATCACTCCGCGAACATGGGGGAGGACAGATACCGGTCGCCGGAGTCGGGCAGAATTGCCACAATGGTTTTCCCGGCACTTTCCGGGCGCGCGGCCACCTGGCGCGCCGCCCACAGGGCGGCGCCGGAAGAGATGCCCACCAGAAGGCCGAAGGAGCGGGCCATCTCCCGTCCGGCGGCAAAGGCGTCCTGATCTGCGACACAGACAACCTCGTCCAGCACCGAGCGGTCCAGCGCGTCCGGAATAAAATTGGCGCCAATGCCCTGAATCTGGTGCGGGCCGGCCTGCCCTCCGGAGAGCAGGGGGGAGGCGGCGGGCTCTGCCGCCACCACGCGGAGCTGGGGCTTCTGCTCCTTCAGATACCGGCCGGTGCCGGAAATCGTTCCGCCGGTGCCCACGCTGGCAACCAGAATATCGACCGCCCCCTCTGTGTCCCGCCAGATCTCCGGGCCGGTGGTGCGGTAATGGGCTCTGGGGTTGGCGGGGTTTTCAAACTGACCCGGGATCAGGCTGCCGGGGATAGAGGCCGCCAGCTCGTTGGCCTTATCCACCGCGCCCTGCATTCCCAGCGCGCCGGGCGTAAGCACCAGCTTGGCCCCATAGGCGGCCAGCATGGCCCGCCGCTCTGCGCTCATGGTATCCGGCATGGTGAGAATGACCTGATAGCCCCGGGCGGCGGCCACGCAGGCCAGTCCGATTCCGGTGTTGCCCGAGGTGGGCTCAATCAGCGTGCCGCCCGGCTTCAGAAGGCCACGCTCCTCCGCATCCTGAATCATGGACAGGGCAGCCCGATCCTTGACGCTGCCGGCGGGGTTCAGATACTCCAGCTTTGCCAGCAGCCGGGCGCCGGTGGCTGCATTGGTTTCCACCAGAAACAGCGGGGTATTGCCGATCAGCTGCTCCACGCTGGTATAATAATGAGACATGTGCTATCATCCTTCCTGGGCCAATCTGCCCTGACATGAGGTTATCATACGTTGCCGCCGGCTTTTTGTCAACTGCATTGCAAAAGCTGGGATTCAGAGGTATAATAAGGGCCAGAAAACGCAAGCGGGCGCGGCGCCTGCGGCCATGGAGGTTACGATGAAAACAGGACTTGTCTTGGAGGGCGGAGCCCTCCGCGCCATTTTTTCCAGCGGCGTGTGCGACGGCCTGCTGGATGGTAAGGTGATGGCGGACTATGTGGTGGGGGTATCCGCGGGGATTGCCTATGGGGTGAGCTATCTGTCCGGTCAGCCCCGGCGCAATCTGGAGGTGGTCACCCGATACGCTCCGGACCGGCGCTATATGGGGATGAATAATCTGGCGGATAAACGAAACCGCTGCTATTTTGGACTGAAATTTGCCTATGATACCATCCCGAACAAGCTGGTCCCCTTTGATTATGACGCTTTTGCCGCCTATCCCGGGCAGGTGGAGGCTGTGGTCACCAACCTGAACACAGGAAAAGCGGACTATCTGCCGGTCCCCCGCAGGGACCGGCAGGCCACGGTTATCCAGGCCAGCTGTGCCATGCCGCTGCTTTTTCCCATCTATCACCTGGATGGGCAGCCCTATCTGGACGGGGGCGTGGCGGATTCGATCCCCTGGAAGCGGGCTCTTGGACAGGGGTGCGACCGGGTAATCGTGGTTTTGACCCGGCCCAGAAGCTATGTGCGCCGTCCGGATAAAATGATGCCCTTTATCCGCAGAACTTACCGGGAGTACCCCAATTTTGTGGCGGTCATGGAACGGCGGGCCCAGCGGTACAACGAGGACCGGCGGGAGATGTTTGAAGCGGAGCGGCAGGGAAAGCTGCTGGTCATTGCGCCTGACTCCACGCTGGGGGTGTCCCGCACGGAGCGGAATACCGAAAAGCTGCGGCTGCTGTGGGGCGAGGGCTATGAGATTGCGGCCAGACGGATGGAGGAGATTCGGGACTACCTGTCTTGAGGCGCACCGCGGTCCGGGGCGGTGTCCGGCCAGCTGCTTGTGCAGCCGCGGAACAGATCGGGCTGCAGTGCCAATAAATCCAGAATGCTTCCAAGCAGGGTGAAAAAAGCCGCCAGCGTCTCCAATTACATTTCGTCCCTGTCCTGCGCCAGCAGAATGGCGAAGGAAACTGCCAGCGTGAGAAGTGCCCGGCTGTCGCCGCAGAAACGAGAAGACATGGAACCACCCCCGGCTATCTTATGAGAAAACGCCGCGGATGGTTCCGTTTTGACAGCGATTCAGCTGTTTTTGGCCGCATAAGGGCCTGCAAGGCCCCGGCTTTCGAACGGGAGAGTGTAAGCAATATGAAGATTGTCGTAATAGACGGACAGGGCGGCCGATTGGGACGGCTGCTGGTGGAAGGGGTGAAGGAGCGCCTGCCCCAGGCCCAGGTGTATGCCCTGGGTACCAACAGCATTGCCACCGCCGCCATGCTCAAGGCGGGGGCGGACTTCGGCGCCACCGGGGAAAATCCGGTGGTCCGCGGCGCAGCAGACGCGGATGCAGTGCTGGGGCCGGTGGGGATTGTGGTGGCCCACAGCATTTTGGGCGAGGTGACGCCCGCCATGGCCGAGGCCGTGGGGGGCTGTCGGGCAAAGAAGTTTTTGATTCCCATGAACAGCTGCGGCGTCGTGGTGGCCGGCGTGCGGGAACAGCCCCTGCCGTCCTATGTGGCCCAGGCGCTGGACCAGATGATGCAGGAACTGGGGAGGTGATGCGGCTGTGGAGACGCGGAAGATAGGCGGCATGGAGCCCTCCATGCTGGGATACGGCTGTATGCGGTTTCCGGTGGACCGGGAGACCAACAAAATTGACGAGGCGGCAGCCCGGGCTTTAATCCGCCGGGCCATGGAGGGCGGCATCACGTATTATGACACTGCCTGGCCCTATCACAACGGGGAGAGCGAGGCTTTCCTGGGGCGGGCTCTGGCGGAGTATCCCCGGTCGCAGTACTATCTGGCCACCAAGCTGCCCTGCTGGGAGATTGACAGCAGGGAGGAGGCCCAGGCGCGGTTTGCGGCCCAGCTGGAGCGGCTGAATACCAGGTATGTGGACTTCTATCTCCTTCACAGTCTCAGCCGCAAGACCTGGGACAAGATGGTTCAGCTTCAGATCCCGGCGCTTTTGGAGGAGTGGCAGAGGCAGGGAAAGGTGAAGCGGCTGGGGTTTTCCTTTCACGACGCATATCCTGTTCTGGAAGAAATCCTCCGCTTCCGCTCCTGGGATTTCTGTCAGATTCAGCTGAACTATATGGATACGGAATATCAGGCCGGACTGAAGGGGCTGGCGCTGGCCCGTGAAATGGGGGTTCCGGTGGTGGTGATGGAGCCGGTCAAGGGCGGGTCGCTGGCGCAGCTGCCCGCCGAGGTTGCACAGCCCCTAAAGGCCCTTGACCCCGAGGCCTCCCCGGCCTCCTGGGCACTGCGCTGGGCGGCCAGTCAGCCGGGGGTCAGCGTGGTGCTCAGCGGGATGTCGGACACCGGGCAGCTGGAGGAAAATCTGAGTACCTTTTCCCCGCTGCGTCCGCTGAGCCCCGCGGAGGAGGACGCGGTGCAGGAGACGGCCCGCCGTCTTCGCCGGCGCATTCAAAACGGCTGTACCGGCTGCCGCTACTGCATGCCCTGTCCCGCCGGAGTGGATATTCCAAAGAGCTTTCAAATCTGGAATAATATGTCCATGTACCAAAACGCCGCCCTGACCCGGCGCGCCTGGGAGGGGCTGGAGGCGCAGGCGCGTCCCGACCGGTGCGTTGGCTGCGGCCGCTGCGAGGAGGCATGTCCGCAGCATCTCTCCATCCGGGAGGACCTGGCCCGGGCACAGGCGGAGCTCCGGAACTTCGCCGCATCAGAGGCGGAGGGCGCGGCGCGCTGAAACAGAAAAGCGGAGGCCGGACTGCGGGCGGGAATCCGCAGAATTTGGCAAAAAGACTTGTCAAACGGCCGGCGAGCCGCTATAATAGTACTCACGCGTCAGTCGTTCCGTACTGACAGATCTAAATGGAGGGAACAGTTTTGGACATCGTCTTATTAGTAGTGGTCATGGCTGCCATGATGTACTTCCTCATGATCCGCCCGGAGAACAAGCGCAAAAAAGAGGCGCAGAATCTGCGGGATTCGCTGCAGGTGGGGGATGAAATCACCAGCATTGGCGGCATTACAGGTACCATCTGCGCCGTGAAGGAGAACACCATTGTAATTGAAAGCGGCGCCGACCGGGTGCGCATTGAGCTGACAAAGTGGGCCGTATCCACCAAGAACGCCAAGGCCGAGGAGCCCGCCAAATAAAAAAGAGACATGTCGTCTGCCCTCCCCGCATAGGTTTCATACAGAAACCGTCGGGGAGGGCATTGTTATGAAAAAGCGGGAAAGACGGCAGGAGGAAACAGGCAGCCAGTGGATAAACGCCATGTGCGAGCTGCTCAAAGGCGGCGTACTGGCCGGCGTTGTGACCATAGCGGCCCTTTTGCTGTGCGCGGTGCTTGTATCCGTCGGAGCCGTGCGGGAGCAATGGCTGGAGGGGGCGGTGCTGGCCTGCTGCGTTGTGGGCGCCATGGCCGGGGGGTTATACGCGGTGCGCAGGCTGTATGGCCGCACGCTTCTGACGGGGGCCGGCGTGGGAATGATTCTGTTTCTGCTGCTGCTGACAGCCGGCCTTCTGGCCTATGATACTGCCTCGGTGGAGCAGGGAGGGGCCGGAATCCTGTGCGCCTGCCTGTGCGGGGGCACAATTTCCGGGATTTTTGGCCGCCGGCCCAAGAAAAAACGGAGAAGATGATTGAAAAGCGGGATCGGGTATGGTATAATAAATCAAACTTTGCGCGGAGCTCTGGCTCCGCAGAATTCAGGAGGAGATACCAATGAAGCATATTCAGACCCTCAATGGGGCTACTTTGAAGGCCAGCGCCGCTAAGGGCGGCTGCGGCGAGTGCCAGACCTCTTGCCAGTCCGCCTGCAAGACTTCCTGCACGGTTGCCAACCAGAAGTGTGAGAATCAGTAAACCGGCGGGCAAAAAATAAAGAGCCTGAAAGGGGCGGGCATCGGCCCGCCCTTTTTTTGTCTGCCCGCCCCCGGAAGAGGCGGGCCTACGCAGGAGGAGGAACAAATAAATGGTACATACCTTTACCGCACTGGGCCAGTACCTGGCTGCGGATGTAAACAGCGGGGCGGTCCATGTTCTGGACAAGCTCAGCTATGACCTGCTCTCCCGGATTCCGGGGCCCATGGAGGAGCAGATGCCGGCGCGATATGCGCAGGAGCTGCCCCAATATGATCCGGCGGAGCTGGAAGAGGTGTGGGGGGAGCTGCGCGCCCTGCAGGAGCAGGGACTGCTGTTCACCACGGACGAGTATATCGACCCGGAGGCGGCCATGGCGCTGCCCAAGGCGGCGGTGGTAAAAGCGCTTTGCCTGCACGTCTCCCATGACTGCAACCTGCGCTGCCGCTACTGCTTTGCCTCCACGGGGGATTTTGGAACCGGGCACCGCATGACTATGGATTTTGACACGGCCAAGCGGGCAATTGACTGGGTGGTGGCCAAATCGGGGCACCGGCGCAACATTGAAGTGGACTTTTTCGGCGGCGAGCCGCTGATGGCCATGGACACTGTAAAGCGGACGGTGGAGTATGCCCGCTCTCTGGAAAAAGAGCATGACAAGTGTTTCCGCTTTACAATCACAACCAACGGTGTGCTGCTCAGTGACGAAAACATTGAATACATCAATCGGGAGATGTCCAATGTGGTGCTCTCGCTGGACGGCCGCCCCAGTGTCAATGACCACATGCGGCCCACCATCAACGGGAAGGGGAGCTACGACGTCATCGTTCCCAAATTTCAGAAGCTGGTGGCCGGACGGGGAACCAAGGACTACTATGTCCGGGGCACGTTTACCCGGGAGAATCTGGACTTTTCCGAGGACGTGATGCACCTGGCCTCGCTCGGGTTCCGCCATGTGTCGGTGGAGCCGGCCAGCGGTCCGCTGGACGACCCCTTTGCCATCAAAGAGGAGGATCTGCCTGCTGTTGAGGCGGAATATGAGAAGCTGGCGCAGCAGCTGATAGGGCGGAAGGACATTAATTTCTTCCACTTCAACGTGGATTTGAAGCAGGGCCCCTGTGTCATCAAGCGCCTGCGGGGCTGCGGCGCCGGCTGCGAATATGTGGCCATTACCCCGGATGGAGATATCTATCCCTGCCACCAGTTCGTGGGGAAGGAGGAGTACCGTCTGGGCAGCGTCTATGACGGCTCCTTTGACCAGGAGCTTTCGGGCCGCTTTGCGCAGCAGAATGTTTACACAAGACCGGCCTGCCGCAGCTGCTGGGCGCGCTTTTACTGCAGCGGCGGCTGTTCGGCCTCCAATCTGCTTGTCAATGGCGACATAACGATATCGAATGAAGTGGCCTGCGAGATGCAGCGCAAGCGGCTGGAGTGCGCCATTGCCCTGAATGCTATCGCCGCCGGAATGGGCGGGCAGGGGAATACGGAGTGTAATAATACGGACTGTAATCGCTGCGGCGACTGTGTTTCAGGCTGATTCCTCCATATATTGCGGTAAAATTTGATCGAAGCGCTAGATTTAGCCCGCGCGGTATGCCTTTCGAAGGCATCTGCGCGGGTCTTGTTTCAAAAGTTTACATAATATTATTGACATAAAGTATTGACGGAAATGACGAAAAAGGAAAAATTCTGGAAAACCACTTGCGCAAACGCGCCGTTCAGGTTATATTAAACATACAAAGACTGGTTGGAGCGCGTGCTGAGGCTCCATGTCTATTTTTTTCTCTGCGCTCATATGCTGTTGCGAGGTGACGGCGATGGGAAAGCGGGTGCGGAGAAAATGGGACTTGCCGGCGGGCCGGACGCAGGCGCTGCTGGTGCTGTGCGCCGCCTTTTTTCTGGGGGGGCTGGCGGGCGCTTTGTTTGCCGGCATGTCAGACGGTGCCGGCGCGGAGGAGCTGCGCGGCTATCTGTGTGACTATCTGGTCCTGGCCGGGAATGGCGCGGCAGTTCAAAATTTCGGTGCGCTGATATGGGAGCAGTTTTCTGTTTTGCTGCTGTCCCTTCTGCTGGGCGCGGCGGCCTTTGGCGTGGCGGGACTGCCCGTCCTGATGGCGGTGCGCGGCTTTTTCTTTTCTTTTTCAGTGGCCTGCTTTTGCAGGGTGTTCGGCGGCGTGGGATTGATCCCGGCCTTTGTTTTGTTTGGACTTCCAGCCCTTTTATGGGGACCGGCCCTGTTTTTGTCGGCGGTCCAGGGGCTTTCAAATGCTTGGCGTCTGTTTCAGGCCTGGAGCGGCGGAACGCAGGTTCCGGCCGGGCCCAGAAACGGATTTTGGTTTTGCACGGGGCTGTGTGCAGCGCTGGCGTTTCTCTGCGCGGTGCTGGAGCTGATGGTGGTGCCCGTCTTGCTGCGGGCGGCTGCTGGTGTGGTGCTGTAATTCTTGCTGAGGGAGTCTTGCATTTTGGCTGATTTGCTGCTGCTGTACGAGGACTATTTGAAAACGGAAAAAAATGCTTCCCCCAATACGGTCAGTTCCTATATGAGGGATGTGCACCAGTTTGCCCAGGCCATGGAGGAACGGGAGCTGGAGCTGAATGAGGTGCTGACCCAGGATGTGGAGGAGTATATCCACGCTTTGACGCGCCGGGGCAAGTCTCCTGCTACGGTGACCCGGTCGGTGGCCTCTATCAAGTCCTTTTACCAGTGCCTGGTGTCCAAGGGGCTGGCCGACCAGAACCCGGCCAAAGGGGTTGCGCCGGCCAAGGTGGAGCGCAAGCTGCCTCAGGTCCTAACCGGAAAAGAAGTGGAGCTGTTTCTGGAGCAGCCGGAGTGCACCGATCTGAAGGGCTATCGGGATCGGGCGATGCTGGAGCTGCTGTATGCCACCGGCATCCGGGTCAGCGAGCTGATCGCGTTGGATCTGAGCGACCTGAATCTGCCCGGCGGCGTGCTCAAGTGCCGCAGCAAAGGGAAGGAGCGGATGATCCCGCTGTATCCCGCGGCCATCCGGGCTTTGCAGGAGTATGTACATAATATCCGCCCCCAGCTGGTGGAGGACCCGGACGAACCGGCGCTGTTTGTCAATATGAGCGGGGAGCGGATGAGCCGCCAGGGCTTTTGGAAGCTGATTAAGTACTACCAGGAGAAGGCGGGCATTCAAAAGGACATCACGCCGCACACTCTGCGCCACTCCTTTGCCGCCCACCTGCTGGAGAACGGGGCCGACCTGCGCTCCATTCAGGAGATGCTGGGGCATGCGGATATCTCCTCCACTCAGATTTATTCCCGGCTGCTGAATCAGAAGCTGAAGGATGTGTATCAAAAGGCGCACCCCAGAGCATGAGCAAACGAGGTCAGCCGCTAGGCAAAATTGTGCCGCCAGCTCCCGGCCGGGAGCTGGCGGCTTTTCCTCCGGTGCTGGACAGAGCGTCTTGACAACACCGGCGGTCTGTGGTATAGTCACGTTCGACATTACAGAAGGGGAGGCGGGAAGATGCGCAACACCGCTTGCTGATGCATGATAGAAGGAGAGGGGCTCAAAGGAGCCCGCATTCTGTCATGCCGCTGCGAGAGGGTGCTGCCTGTTCCGCTTCCGGCTTTTTTCTTTGAGACAGTTCCAGGGGTGTCCCTGGGTGCCTGCCGGTCTGCCGCGAGGATGGGAAACGCCCGTTCTTGCGGCCTTTGTATTTTCATGACAGGAGGGCATGACCATGTCTCAAATCACCATTCAAAATTTCAGCTTTACCTACGAGGGGGACCACACCCCGGTTTTTGAAAATCTGAATCTCCAGCTGGACACCAATTGGAAGCTGGGGCTGGTTGGACGCAACGGGAGGGGCAAGACCACCCTGCTTCACCTGCTGGAAGGGGGCCTGGAGGGACAGGGAGTCCTCTCCTGCCCGGAGCGGGCGCTCTATTTTCCGCGCCCGGTGCGCCGCCCGGAGCGGACGGCGCGGGAGGTGCTGATGGAGGGGATTCCGGAAGAGGAGGAGTGGCGCCTGCTGCGGGAGCTGTCCAAGCTGGGGATGGACGAGGACCTTTTGGAGCGCCCCTTTGACAGCCTGAGCGGCGGAGAACAGACCCGGGCCCGGCTGGCCGCCCTGTTTCTGGCCGAGGAGGGGTATCCCATGCTGGACGAGCCCACCAACCATCTGGACGGCCCCGGCCGGGAGCTGGTGGCCCGGTATCTGCGCGGGCTGCGCCGGGGATTCCTGCTGGTCTCCCATGACCGGACCTTTCTGGACGGCTGCACAGACCATATCCTGGCCCTGAATCCCGCCGGACAGGAGCTGATCCGGGGGAATTTTTCCACCTGGTATCAGGAAAAGGAGGCGCGGGACCGGCGGGAGCTGGCCCAGAACGAGAAGCTGCGCGGAGAGGTCAGGCGCCTGGAGCAGGCGGCCCGGCGTACCGCGGTCTGGTCGGACCGGGTGGAAGGGAGCAAATATCACAGCGCGAACGCAGGACTGAAGGTCGACCGGGGCTTTGTGGGCCACAAGGCCGCCAAGATGATGAAGCGGTCCAAAGCTATCGCGGCGCGGCAGGAGGCGGCGCTGGAGGAGAAGAAGGGCCTTTTGAAGGATCTGGAGCGGACGGAGGATCTGAAGCTGTCGCCCGTCCGTCACCACAGCAGCCATCTGCTGGAGCTGCGGGACGTCTGCGTTTTCTATGGGGAGAAACAGGCCTGCGGCGGGGTAAGCTTCACCTTGAACCAGGGAGACCGCCTGTGTCTGGCCGGAGGAAACGGCTGCGGCAAGACCAGCCTGCTCCGCCTGGCTTTGGGGGAGGAGATGACATACACCGGAACCCTCTGGCGGGCCTCCGGTCTGGAAATCTCCTATGTCCCCCAGCGGGCGGACCATCTGGCCGGATCCCTTTTGGAGTTTGCGGAGCGGCAGGGGATAGACCGGACGCAATTTCTCACCATTCTGCGGAAGATGGACTTTTCCCGGGCCCTGTTCGAGCGGGACATGGCGGAATACAGCGCCGGCCAGCAGAAAAAAGTGCTGCTGGCCATGAGTCTGTGTCAGCATGCCCACCTGTATGTGTGGGACGAGCCGCTGAACTATATCGACCTGTTTTCCCGCATCCAGATTGAGGAGCTGATTTTGGAGTATCAGCCCACCCTGCTGTTTGTGGAGCACGACCTGGCCTTTCAGCGCCGGACGGCCACCCAGGTGCTCCAGCTGGACCGGGCATGATCAGCAGTTACAAGACGGAGGAGGAAACCGGCATGCATGTGCGCGTGGAGCCCTATAACCCGGACTGGCCCGCCGCCTTTCAGCGGGAGGCGGCGCGGCTTCGGCCGGTATTCGGAAAGAACCTGGTGGCCCTGCACCACATCGGCAGCACCGCCGTGCCGGGACTGGCCGCAAAGCCCATTTTGGATATCATGCCGGTGGTGTGGGAGCTGGAACAAGTGGACGAGAGGACCCGGCAGTTTGAACGGTTGGGGTATGAGTGCCTGGGGGAGTTCGGGATTCCGGGACGGCGGTATTTTCGCAAGGGGGGCGCGGACCGGACCCACCAGATCCACGTGTTTGCGGCATCGGACGGGGATAACATCCGCCGGCATCTGGCGGTGCGGGACTATCTGCGCAGCCACCCGGCGGAGGCGTCGGCCTACGGCGCGCTGAAGCGGGAGCTGGCGGCGCGTTTTCCGGAGGACATCGAGGGCTATTGCGACGGAAAGGACGCCTTTGTAAAGGCGCTGGAACAGCGTGCGCTGAACTGGTATCAGGCGGACCGATGGGCGGAGCCGCGCGTCTGACCCAGGTGCGCGCGGGCCAGCCGGAGGTATTTTGGAAATCCGCTGCAGAAAGCGGCTTGTCACGGGACTCGTGACAAGCCGCTTTTCCATCGCGTTATCATAGAATGTTATGTTGCGCCGCCCAGGTTATAGGAGAAGTGGGCCCGGTCGGCCTCCAGAATCAGGTCCTGTCTGCTGTCCGCCTGGGTGATGGGCCGGACGGGGCGGCACGGATTGCCGAAGGCCAGATAGTTGTCCGGAATGTCCTTGGTCACCACGCTGCCCGCGCCGATCACCACGTTGTTTCCAATATGGACGCCTCCCAGGACCACGACATTGCAGGCCAGCCAGACATTGCTGCCAATGTGGATCTCCTCGGCAAACTCCGCCATGGTGGTGTGCCCCTGCTCATCCAGCCCCATGCGTTCCTGGGCGATCAGCGGGTGGTTGGTGGCCATGAGAGAGACGTTGGGGCCAAAACAGACGTGATCCCCGATGTAAATTCTGGCGTCATCCATCACGGTCAGATTGAAATTGGCAAAGAAGTTTTCTCCGATGAAGGTGTGGCAGCCATAGTTGAACTGCACCGGTCCCTGAAAGTAAAAGGTCCGTCCCACCCGGCCCAGCACTGCCCGGATCACGTCCGGCCGCCGGGGATCATACTCGTCCATGGCGTTATACTGCTGGCAGGCGGCGTGGGCCTTGTGCTTCAGGTCCCGCAGCTCCTGCTTTCTGGGGTCGAACATCTTTCCGGCAAAAATCTTTTCCTCTTCCGTCATGACAAGCGCCTCCCGCAGTCAGGCTCCGGCCGAGGGGGCCTCTTCCGCCTGCCAGCCCTTGCACACGTCGATCCAGCCCAGGCTGTGGGAGTACTCCGCCAGCTCGTCACAGGTCAATTCAACGGCTGAGTTGGAGCTTCCGGCGGCGGGGAAGACGGTGTCAAAGCGCCGGAGGGACACGTCCAGATAGGTCTGCACGCCCTCGGGGTTGGCAAAGGGGCACACCCCGCCCACTGCGTGTCCCGTCATCTCCTGGGCCTGCTGGGGGGTGAGCATCTTGGCCTTGGTATGGAACATGGCCTTGTATTTCGGGTTGTCGATTTTGGCGTCTCCGGCGGCCACAATCAGGACGCAGCGGTCCTCCACCAGGAAGGAGAGGGTTTTGGCGATGCGGGCGGGAATGACCCCAACTGCCTGGGCGGCCAGCTCCACTGTGGCGCTGGAGACGGGGAATTCCAGAATATCCTGCTCCCGGCCCAGGGTGCGGAAATAGGCGCGAACCTTTTCAATGGACACGGCTCATCCCTCCAGCTTCCGGGCGGCTTTGGCCAGAAAGCGCTCGTTGGCGACAATGAAGCGCTGGTGGGTGCCCTCGCCGATCAGCCCCTTCTCATCATAGGCGGACACCTTCAGCTCGATGCACCGGCCGTCCACCTGGGTGACCTCGCTCTCGGCCCATACTTTCATCCCAATGGGGGAGGCGGACAGATGGGAGATCTCCATTTTTGTGCCCACCGTGCTCTCACCGTCGGCCAGGAAGGGGGCGATGGAGGTCCAGGCGGCCTTTTCCATCAGCGCGCACATAAAGGGGGTGCCGTATACAGGCAGAGCGCCGGAGCAGGCGGCCTGGGCCGTGTTCTCCTGGCGGACCGTCTCCTCGGCCCGGCCTTTCAGTCCAATTTCAATTGACATATCTGATGTCCTCCTTTGTATCAATGGCGGCTTTCCGCGGTGTTTGACAGCCGCGCGCTGAATCAGCTGTGCTGACACGACAGCTGATTCAGCGGACCTTATTGTACTATACCCGGCGAAAAAAATCCAGACTGTCAGGCAAGTTCTTCCCGAATGTCATACAGGGCGTTGAGCACCGCCCAGTTTTGCGGGAAGGGGCGCATCAGATTCCAATAGCCCACGCCGTACAGCCCATATTCCGCGGCCAGGGCAAGCTTGGCGCGGATGCTGCGGGCGTCCTCGAACCAGACCTCGTGCTCCTGTCCGCTCTCGTCCATATAGCGAAACCAGGGGGACTGGGCGTTCTCGTCGAACCGGATGGCGGAGCGGTATTGGGCCGCCAATTCCACGGCCTGCTGATTGGAGATGGAGGTGGCCCGGCTGCCCTGACGGAAGGGGAGCACCCAGTCATAGCCATAATTGGGAATGCCCAGATAAATTTTTTCCGGCGGCATCTCCGTCAGAGCATAATCCACCACCTGCCGCACATTCCGGATGGGGGCGACCGCCATAGGCGGGCCATAGGTGTACCCCCATTCATAGGTCATCAGAAGGACAAAGTCGGCGGCCTGGGCCAGCAGTCCATAGCTGTGCCCCTCGTACAGCCGGCCCGGCTGAGCGGCATAGACCTTGGGGACCAGAGCGACCATGACGGGCAGCCCCAGCGGAGCGAGGACGCTGCGCAGGCGCTGGATAAACTGCGGATAGGTCTGCGCGTCCTCCGGATACACAAATTCAAAATCCACGTCTATGCCCTGATAGCCCTTGCGCCGTACCGTGTCCAGCAGCTGGGCGATCAGCCGGCTCTGCACCGCCTGATCCGTCAGAGCAATGTGGGCCAGCTCGTTGGAAAAATTCCCCGACTCCGTCAGAGTGGACAGATGCAGCAGGGGGCGGACCCCCATCTGGCGGGCGGCGTCGATCAGCGCCTGATCCTCCAGCGGAATCAGGTCGCCGTCAGCGGTGAAGCCGTAGGTAAATGGGGCCAGGTCAGAGAGAAAGGGAAGGGTGCTTTGGAGCAGCTCCCGGTCAATCTCGGGATAGGCGTAGCCGTTGACGGTCAAGGTGCCCTCCCGCTCCTGACGGTAGCGCAAAACAAGCGTCTGGCCGGGAACAATCCGATCCGTGCCGTGCAGGATCGGATTGTTTCGGTACAGCTGGCGCACAGAAATTCCCCCTGCCGCTGCAATGGAGCTTACCGTGTCCCCCGGGCGTACGGTATAGGTCTGCTCCGGATATTGGATCACCAGCGTCTGCCCCACCACAAGACGGGCGGGGTCCGGCGGCTGGTTGTCTTGAAGAAGCTGTGACATGCTGACGCCGTACTGCTGGGCAATTCCGTACAGGGTATCGCCTGGTCTGACCACGTGAATATCCATAGAAACCTCCTTGCGGGCGTAGGGCGCCCGGCGTCAGCTGATGGTGATGAAATCCTGGCTGGCATAGCCGATAATCCCGTTGTAGTTCACCAGATACCAGCCGTTTGCGCCGTTGAGAATGGTCAGCGGCGCACCGTCCGGCGCCTGGGCCAGAATAGGGGCGCCCATCTGGGGGCGGGAGCGGATGTTCAGCGCGCCCCACGCCACGTCAACCATCCCCTCCCGCCGGTTTTCACGCTCGAAAAAGGGAATGCCGAAGTACTCGGTGAGGGAGAGAACCAGGTTGCGCGCGATGGCGTCCAGATTATTTTTGATCCAGGATTCATCGGCCTCGTTGTCGTGAAAGGCCAGCTCCAAAAACACAGAGGGGGCGCGGACCCGCCGCACCTCGCCGATGGCGGTGGTAGATTCGGCCCGGACCAGGTTGGGCCGTGGGTAAATGGCCTTCAAACCGTTGGCGATGATTTCGGCGGCCCTGCGTCCCTGCTCGCTGCCGGGATAGTAAAAGACGATGGAGCCCTGGGCCTGACCGTAGCGCCCCTCGGGGGCCGCGTTGGAGTGAAGCGCCACATGCAGGTCGAAATTTCCGGCGTTGGACGCCGCGATGGAGGAGGCGGCCGTCATGCTGGGGGTGTTGCGCACATACCGGATGCCGGAGGCGTCCAGATAGGGTACCATTTTATCGGCCAGAAGGTTCATGTACTGTTCCTCGGTGCCGCCGCTGACATAGTAATTGTTCTCCTGGGTGGAGGGGGAGAGATAGATAATAGGCATAACAATACCTCCGTTTTTTCTCCATCCTATGAGAAAGCGGACGCTGCGGTTCCGCCGGTGCGGGGAATTTTTCAAACCAGAAAAAATAACCTGAGAAAAGTCCTTGACTTTGACGCAGCGTCAACTGATACAATGGGGACCAAGGAGGGATGGAACGTGGAATATTCCATTCAGCAGCTGTCCAGACTGGCCGGGGTGTCCACCCGCACCCTGCGCTGGTATGACAAAATCGGCCTGCTCAAGCCGGTCCGGGTGGCGGAAAGCGGATACCGCTATTACGGGCCGGCCCAGGTGGACCGGCTGCAGGACATTTTGTACTATCGGGCCCTCGGGGTGGAGCTGGCCGCGATACAAAAATGCCTGGATGATCCCTCCTTTGACCGGCTGGCCGCGCTGCGGGGCCACCTGACCGCGCTGGAGGCGGAGCAGCGGCGGCTGGCGCGTCTGATTTTTTCACTGAAGCAGACCATTTCAGCAGAGGAAAGGAATGAGAGTATGAGCGACGAGCAGAAGTTTGAGGCCTTTAAGCGCCGGGCAGTGGAGGGAAACGAGCGCCTTCACGGCAGAGAGGTGCGGGAGAAGTATGGGGATCAGGAGGCAGACGCCGCCAATGCGGCTGTGATGGCCCTGACCCGGGAGCAGTACCAGACGTGGGAACGGCTGGGACGGGAGATCCAGTCCGGCCTGGAGGAAGCGGTGTCCAATGGCGCCGATCCGGAGGGGGAGGCGGGACGCCGCATCGCGGCCCTGCACCGGCGCTGGCTGACCATCGCGGGAACCCCCTATGACCCGGCCCGCCACAGGGGCCTGGCGGAGCTGTATGAGGCGGATGCACGCTTTACCGCCTATTACGACAAAGGGGTGCCCGGATGCGCCCGATTCCTGCGCCGGGCCGTCCTGCGCTGGGCGGACGAGCTGTAAAGACATCCTGACGGGCCGCTGGAAGTAAATTTTTGGCCGCAATCTGAAAATTTTACTTGACAAAAAGAGTTTACAGCTGTAACCTTGATATTGGGTTACAGCTGTAAACTCAAAAGGAGGCCAAAGGATGAAAGGACTTGCGGAAAAAATCTCCGATTCCGAGCTGGAGCTGATGGATGTGCTGTGGCGGGCGGGGGAACCGATGCCCATTGCGGCTATCCGGACGGAGCTGGAAAAACGGCGGGACTGGGACAGCTCCACGGTCAAGACGCTGCTGCGCCGCCTGTGTGATAAGGGGGCGGTGGAGGCGGAAAAGCGGGGCGTTTTTTATTACCGCCCCGTGATCTCCCGCCAGGAATATCAGCGGTGGTCCACCCGTTCCCTCATTGACCGGGTCTATCAGGGGAGCGCCGGGGCGCTGGTGGCCACACTGGTGCGGGGACATCAGCTGTCCCAGGCGGATTTGAAGGAGCTGAGGGAGCTTCTGGAACAGGAGGCCGGGGATGAATGAGTGGCTGAGAACCCTGTTCTCCCTCTCCCTGTCCGGGGCGGGACTGGCCGCTGTCGCGGCTTTGTTCTCCCGCCTGCTGCGGGGCAGGGTGCCTCACGCCTTCCGCTGTTATCTGTGGCTGCTGGTGCTGCTTCGGTTTGTCTGCCCCTTTGGTCCGGAGGGCGGTCTGACGCCCAGGCTGATGGACCAGGCCCGCGTGGTTCTGATCCAGGAGGCCGTCCCGGAGTATTTGGGGGCATCGGAAAACGGTACAGAACCGGGGGCGGAGCAGGGAATCGTCGGGGATGTGCCGCCGAAGGCGGAGAGCAGGGGAGATTTGCCCGTCTGGGCGTTTCCTCTGTGGCTGGCAGGCGCGGCCGGACTGACACTCTTCCGCACTGTGGGATACCTGCGCCTGCGCAGGCAGCTGCATCGGGGACAGCGCCCTGTCCAGCCCTGGGAGCGGGAACTGCTCTGCCGGCTGTGGGGGGAGACCCCGGGAATGCCCGGCCTGGTGCGCTCCTGCGCTGCGGAGACGCCGATGCTGGCCGGATTGTTCCGCCCCTGTGTCTATCTGCCGGCCGGGCCTGTGTCCCGGGAGGAGCTGGACTGCGCCCTGCGGCACGAGCTGGCCCACTGCCGCCGGAGAGATCTGCCCTGTAAATGGGCGGTGTCGCTTGTGGTCAGCGTCCACTGGTTCAACCCGGCGGTCTGGCTGGTGGAGCGGGCCGTGTCCCGGAACTGTGAATTGGCCTGCGACGAGGCGGCGGTGCGGGATTTGTCCCGGGGAGAGCGGGCGGAATATGGCCGGGCCCTGCTTCAGACCGCCCAGCGGCAGAGTCTTGACCGCGGTTTTCCGGCGGCCTCCTTTCAAAGCGAAAAGCGGTGTTTGAAAGAAAGGTTGTGTGCCATTATGAACCCGATGCGAAGAACCAAAAAGTCCGTGGTCCTGCTGACGGCGGCGGTGGTTGTCCTCATGGCAGTTTCCGTCTCGTTGGGTGCTTACACCGGAGGCGGGGAAGAAGCGGATGTGAAAAAGACTCCGGTTCAGGCCGTCCCGGCACCTGGCCTGTCCGGGCAGGAGACCAAGGCACCGGCGGAGCTGGACTGGCCCTTTGCCCAGCGGGACGAGATTGCAGTTTCCATGCTGTTTGGCACCCGGGTCCACCCGATTACCGGGCGCGAGACCAGCCACAGCGGAATCGATATTGTTCTGGAGCGGGACACTCCGGTTTTGGCCGCCGCTGCGGGGACGGTCAGCCAGTGCGATTATGACTCCGACCTGGGAAACTATGTGGTGGTGGACCACGGCGGCGGGCTGACCACGCTGTATGCCCAGCTGACACAAAACGACTTTGTGTCAGAGGGCGAAACCGTGGAGGCCGGAACTCAGATTGGAACCGTGGGCCGGACCGGCCAGGCCACGGGCTATCACCTCCACTTTGAGGTTGCCCTGGACGGAGAACCCACCAACCCGCTGGAATACTTCCCCGACGTACGGGTGACCCCCGATCGGAGCGGTGCTCCAGAATCCTCCGGCATCTGAATCAGAAAATAAATCATGGCCCACGCCGGGATCGGCGTGGGCCATGACAGTTTCTAAGCCTTGCACAGGGCATTCAGCGCATCCGGCTCCCGAAGGGTGAGGGAGCGGTAGCCCAGCTCCACCCAGCCCCGGCGGGCAAAATCGTTCAAAATGCGGCTCACCGTCACCCGGCTGACTGAGACGGCAGCGGCAATATCCTCCTGGGTACAGGGAATTGCACCGCCCTCCGGGGCGTGGGACAGCAGATACCGGGCCACCCGCCACCGGGCGGGGCGGAAGGCCATCTGGTCCACCTGACTGGACAGCAGCCGCACCGTCCGGGCCAGATATTTCATCATGGCCAAAGCCAGCTCCGGATTGCGGGCGATCTCCTGGGTGACCAGCTCCCGGTCAATTGGAACCAGCTGGCAGGAAGTGAGGGCCACCGCGGAGGACACCCGGGGCAGCTCGTCAAAAAAGGAGGCCTCCCCGAACAGGCTGCCCGCCTCATAGAGGTTCAGAACCCGCTCGGCCCCGTCCTCCGACTGGATAAAGCTTTTGACGCGCCCCTCCTTCAGATAATAGAAGCAGGTTGCCTCAGTCCCCTGAAGGTAGATCAAAAAGCCGGGGGAGCAGCGGATGGGGGCCCGCCGCCGGGCAAAGGGCGCCCAGATGTGGGCGGGAATATCCAGGTGAAATCCGTCCATTGGCATCTATCCTTTCATAATTTTTTTGATTGTAACATAGTTTGCATTCTCTTTGCAATCGTTCTGATAAAATGAAGAACAGTAAAAGCTTTGAGGAGGTTTGTTGTTATGGGCATGACCATGACGCAGAAGATTCTGGCAAAACACGCCGGACTGGATCGGGTGGAAGTGGGCCAGCTTATTGAGGCCCGGGTTGATATGGTGCTGGGAAACGACATCACCACCCCTGTGGCTATCACCGAATTTGAAAAGGCCGGCTTTACCCAGGTCTTTGACAAAGACAAAATTTCCATTGTGCTGGATCACTACACGCCCTGTAAGGACATCAAGTCGGCGGAGCTGTGCCTGAAGGCGCGGAATTTTGCCCACAAGCATCAGATCACCAACTTTTTTGACGTGGGACAGATGGGCGTGGAGCACGCCCTGCTGCCTGAAAAGGGCCTGTGTGCTCCGGGGGAGATCATTGTGGGCGCCGATTCCCACACCTGTACCTACGGGGCGCTGGGCGCCTTCTCCACCGGTATCGGGTCCACAGACATGGCGGCGGCCATGGCCACGGGGTTGCTGTGGTTCAAGGTACCTTCCGCCATTAAGGTCACTCTGAAGGGGAAGCTCCAGCCCCATGTGTCCGGGAAGGACGTTATTCTGCATCTCATCGGCGCCATCGGCGTGGACGGCGCGCTGTATCAGTCCCTGGAATTTGACGGGGAGGGCGTGGCCTCCCTGTCTATGGACGACCGGTTTACCATCTCCAACATGGCTATTGAGGCGGGCGGCAAGAACGGCATTTTCCCGGTGGACGAGAAGACCATGGAGTATATCAACGGCCGGGTGAACCGCCCCTGCGAGGCCTTTGCGGCTGATGAGGATGCAGAGTATACCAGCGAGATTATCATTGATTTGGACAAGCTGGAGCCCACGGTGGCCATGCCCCACTTGCCGGAAAATACCAAGGTGGTGTCCGAGGTAGCGGGCCTGCCCATCAACCAGGTGGTAATCGGCTCCTGCACCAATGGACGCATCAGCGATTTGCGCGCAGCGGCCGCGGTCATGAAGGGGAAAAAGGTTGCAGAGCATGTGCGCTGCATTGTGATCCCCGCCACCCAGGAGATTGTACTTCAGGCCATGCAGGAGGGCCTCATTCAGACCTTTATTGAGGCCGGCTGCGCCGTCTCCACCCCCACCTGCGGTCCCTGCCTGGGCGGCCACATGGGCGTTATGGCGGAGGGAGAGCGGACCGTCTCCACCACCAACCGCAACTTTGTGGGCCGCATGGGCCATGTGACAAGCGAAGTCATTCTGGCCTCTCCCGATGTGGCGGCCGCCTCTGCCGTGGCCGGCTGTGTGGCCGACCCGAGAGCCCTGTAAGGAGAACTATGTAGGGGCGGCTATCAGCCGCCCGCAGGGAACATTTACGGGCGGATGGTATCCGCCCCTACAAAAAGGGCGGAATCTGTCCCGCCCCATCATCAGAAAGGATTGACGAACCAATGAAGGTTTACAAATACGGTGCCAACGTAGACACCGACGTGATCATCCCCGCCCGGCACCTGAACGACCCGTCACCGGCGGCTCTGGCCTCCCACTGCATGGAGGACATCGACCCTGACTTCGCCTCCACTGTGGAGGCGGGGGACATCATTGTGGCCGGCCCCAACTTCGGTTGCGGCTCCAGCCGGGAGCACGCCCCTTTGGCGATTAAATCCTGCGGGGTGAAGTGTGTCATCGCCCCCTCCTTCGCCAGAATCTTTTACCGCAACTCCATTAACATCGGCCTGCCCATTGTGGAGTGCCCCCAGGCGGCAGAGGAGATCCAGGCAGGGGATCAGGTGTCCGTGGATTTCTCGACCGGCGTCATCACCGATGAGACCACCGGCAAGACCTATCAGGCGGCGCCGTTCCCGGAGTTCATCGACGGCATTATCAAGAGCGGCGGCCTGCTCAACTCCCTGAAGGCCCGGGGGGTGGCGAAATGAACTTTAAAATTGCATTGATCCGCGGCGACGGCATCGGCCCCGAGGTCGTGGGGGAGGCCGTCAAGGTCATGGAGGCGGTGGGTGAGAAGTTCGGCCACACCTTTACCTTTGAAGACGTCTTGATGGGCGGCTGTGCCATCGATGCAGTGGGAAAGTCCTATCCCGACGGCACTGCCGAAAAGTGCAAAGCCTGCGACGCAGTGCTGCTGGGCGCGGTGGGCGGCCCCAAGTGGGGACACTCCACTGACCCGGAGAAGCGCCCCGAGACCGCCCTGCTGTCCATCCGCAAGGATCTGGGTCTGTATGCCAATCTGCGCCCCGCCGCTCTGCGGCCCGCCCTGGCCGACGCCTGCCCCCTGAAGAAGGAGACGGCGGACAAGGGCATCGACCTGATGATGGTGCGGGAGCTCACCGGCGGCATTTACTTCGGCAGGAAGGAGCGCTATCAGACCGAGGACAGGGGGGAGGAAGCCGCCGACCGGATGGCCTACTCGGAAAAGGAGATCGAGCGCATCGGCCGCCGTGCCTTTGAGCTCTCCCGCCTGCGCCGGAAGAAGGTGTCCAGCGTGGACAAGGCCAACGTGCTGGAGACCTCCCGCCTGTGGCGGTCCGTCATGCATCGACTGGCGGAGGAGTACAGCGATGTCCAGTACGAGGACGTGCTGGTGGACAACGCCGCCATGCAGCTGGTGCGCGACCCAAGCCAGTTTGACGTGGTGGTCACCGAAAATATGTTCGGGGACATCCTCTCCGACGAGGCGTCCATGATCACCGGTTCCATCGGCCTGCTGCCCTCCGCCTCCATCGGAGATACCGCACCCGGCCTCTATGAGCCCATCCACGGCTCAGCCCCCGACATCGCCGGTCAGGACAAGGCCAACCCCATCGCCACCATCCTGTCCGTAGCCATGATGTTCCGGTATTCCTTCCATCTGGCCGACGAGGCCAAGGCCGTGGAGGATGCGGTGGACGCCGTGCTGGCCCAGGGCTGGCGCACGGCTGATATCGCAGAACCCGGCGTTACCCCCATTGGAACGAAAGAGATGGGGCGCCGGATTCGGGAGAGCATTGCAGCAAAGTCGGAATAAACACCCGGAGCGGAGGTTTCGTCAAAATGACGGGACCTCCGTTTTGCATCGGCAAATAATTTATCATTCATTTTTCTCTGTTTTTTAGAAAATGGGCTTGTATTTCTGCAAGTTCTGATTTATAATTTGTCATGTTGCAGATGATAGTACGAAGAGGAAGAGGCTGCTCATCCGCTTAAACTGGATAAATGCCGGTATTTGCACGAAAACTTGTAAATACAGGCCGGCGTGCTATAATAATGAATAGATTCTTGCAACAATTTAGAGACGGAGGTACTGTACTATGAAAGAGTTGTCCAAAATCGCGCTGGCCGTGGAGCCGTCCACCACGATGGCCATTGATGCCATGTTTAAGCAGATGAAGGCAGAGGGACAGAATGTAATCGGATTTGGCGCGGGGGAGCCCGACTTCCCCACCCCTGAACATATCAAGCAGGCCGGTATCCAGGCCATTGAACACAACGAGACCCGCTATACGCCGGCCGCTGGCACCATTGACCTGCGCAAGGCCATCTGCCAGCGCCTGAAGGAGGACTGCGGGATTTCCTATGAGCATACCCAGGTGGCGGTGTCCAACGGGGCCAAGCCCTGTGTCTATGTGGCGCTGCGTGCCCTGGTCAATCCCGGCGACGAGGTTATCCTGCCCGCCCCCTATTGGGTGAGCTATATCGAGCTCATCCGCATGGTGGGCGGTGTGCCGGTTGTGGTGGAGGCCACGGAGGCGGAGCAGTTCAAGCTGACGCCGGAGAAGCTCGCCGCCGCCATCACCCCCAAGACCAAGTGCATGATTCTGAATAACCCCTCTAACCCCACTGGTATGATGTACAGCCGCCAGGAGCTGGAGGCGCTGGCCCAGGTCTGTGTTGAGAAGGACATCTATGTCATCTCCGATGAGATTTATTACAGCCTGGTCTATGACAACAAGGAGTTTGTCAGCCTGGCGGCTATCAGCCCCGAAATCAAGGAGCGCACCCTGCTGGTGAACGGGGTTTCCAAATCCTATGCCATGACCGGCTGGCGTATCGGATATGTGGCGGCCCCTGCCCATATCGCCAAGATTATTGCCAATTATCTCAGCCATTCCACCGGTTCTCCCTGCACCATCTCTCAGAAGGCCTCTGAGGTTGCGCTCTCCGCGTCACAGGAGACGGTGGAGGAGATGCGCAAGGCCTTTGAGGAGCGGCGCAACTATATGGTGGAGCGCATGAATCAGATTCCCGGTGTCAGCTGCATCAAGCCGGAAGGCGCATTCTACGTCATGATGAACATCGGCGAGCTGGTGGGCAAAGAGCTCCACGGCACGGTTATCAAGGATTCTGACGACTTTGGCAACCTGTTTTTGAAGTATGGTAAGGTCGCTGTGGTGCCTGGAACCGGCTTCGGGGCGCCCAACTTTGTCCGCTGGTCCTATGCGACCTCGATGGAGAACATCAAGGAAGGGCTGGACCGCCTGGAAAAGTTCCTGAAGGGCGAGACTGTGTAACGGAATATCAAAACAGAGGAAGCGCCGCGGATCTGCGGCGCTTCCTCTGTTTTGCCGGGGGGCCTTTTAACAGGAGAAGGATTCTGTGATTCCTGTTTTGCAGTGCGGTTCGGAAAATTTCCGGAAACTTTTTGGAAAGTGTGGCAAAGACGGGGCAAATACGATATAATCAAATAGAACAACAGGGGAGCGGTGGTTTCCCCAAACCAGACAGAAAAGGACGATGCAAGAATGCCGACCAATACCTATGAAAGCCCGCTGGCTTCCCGATATGCCAGCGATGAGATGCTCTATCTGTTTTCCGCCGACAAGAAATTTACGACCTGGCGGCGGCTGTGGGTAGCCCTGGCCCGGGCGGAGATGGAGCTGGGCCTGCCGGTGACCCAGGAGCAGGTGGATGAGCTGGAGGCCCACATTACGGATATCGACTATGAGAAGGCCGCCCAGTGGGAGAGGAAGCTGCGCCATGACGTGATGGCCCATGTCCATACCTACGGCGAGCTGTGCCCCAAGGCTATGCCCATCATCCATCTGGGGGCTACCAGCTGCTATGTGGGGGATAACACCGATGTAATCCTCATGCGCGAGGGCCTGGAGCTGGTGCGGAATAAGCTGGTTCAGGTGCTGGCCCGCCTGGCAAAGTTTGCGGACGAGTATAAGGCCCTGCCCACGTTGGGCTTTACCCATTTCCAGGCCGCCCAGCTGGTAACGGTAGGCAAGCGGGCCACCCTTTGGATGAATGACCTTCTCATGGACCTGGAGGAGGTGGAGCACCGCATCGCCTCTCTGAAGCTGCTGGGCTCCAAGGGGACCACCGGCACCCAGGCCTCCTTCCTGGAGCTGTTTGAGGGAGATCACGAAAAGGTAAAGGAACTGGAGCGGAAGATTGCAAAGGAAATGGGCTTTGCGGATGTTGTCTCCGTAAGCGGGCAGACCTATTCCAGGAAAATGGACTATTATGTCGTGTCCACGCTGTCCGGCATCGCCCAGTCGGCCAGCAAGTTCGCCACGGATATGCGTCTGCTGTGCCATTTGAAGGAAGTGGAGGAGCCCTTTGAGAAAAACCAAATCGGTTCTTCCGCCATGCCCTATAAGCGCAACCCCATGCGCTGTGAACGCATCTGTTCTCTGGCCCGGTATGTCATGGTGGACGCCGGCAACCCTGCCGTGACTGCTGCCACGCAGTGGTTTGAGCGCACACTGGATGACTCGGCCAACAAGCGCATCTCGGTTCCGGAGGCGTTCCTGGCGGTTGATGCAATTTTGAACATCTATTTGAATGTGGCCTCCGGACTGGTCGTCCATCCCAAGGTTATTGAGAAGCACGTGATGGAGGAGCTGCCCTTCATGGCCAGCGAGAACATCATGATGGACGCGGTAAAGCGGGGCGGCAACCGGCAGGAGCTTCATGAGCGTATTCGTGTCCTGTCCCAAGAGGCGGGAAGGAATGTAAAGGATCTGGGCCTTACAAATAATCTGATTGATCTGATTGCGGCGGATCCGGCCTTCGGGATGACAAAAGAGGAGCTCACTGCCCACCTGGAGCCCAGCCGTTATATTGGCCGCTGTCCCGAGCAGGTGGAGGAGTTCCTGTCCTGCGATGTGGCTCCGGTTCTGGCCAAATATCAAGACGCCCTGGAAGAGAAGGAAACCGAGCTGAAGGTCTGAGTCTGTGGAGTGTATCTGGTGTTTCGTGTCCCGGACTGATAGGAGACATGCTAGGGGAGAAAGGTGGAAAAGACTTTGAAGCGACAGAATTGGGGGCAGTATTTCGCCGCAGGGATTACCGCCTTTACCGTCATTGCGGCTGCTATTCTGCTGTTTTTCCTGCTGGATCATTTTTCTTTTGTCCGCTCCCTGGCGGGTACTGTTTTTTATATTCTGCGCCCCATTTTTTATGGGATGGTGCTCGCTTTTCTGCTGCTTCCGGTGCATCGGTTTCTTTTTCAGCTCCTGTGGGAAATGTGCCAAGGGCTGCCTTTCTCGGACGGAGCCAAAAAGAGCATTTTAAATGCAGTTTCCATTTTTCTCAGTCTGATGTTCCTCTTTCTGCTGCTGTATATTCTGCTGGCCATGGTCCTGCCCCAGCTGTACTGGAGTGTGGTTGGCCTGTTCAATGCCCTCCCGGGTTATTTTCAAAGTGTCCAGCAGTGGCTGACAGCTTTTTTGGCGGATAACCCAGACATTCAACAGGCGGTGCTGAGCTACTACCGCTCGGCTGCGGCGGCCCTGAACCAGTGGATGAGTTCCAGTCTGCTTCCCAATCTGGAATCGGCAGCCAGCACGTTGAACTGGCTGCGCACCGAAATTCTGCCCCAGCTGACTGGAGTGGTTACCAGCGTTTCGGCGGTGGTAATGGCACTTTTTGCACTGCTGAAGGATATTATTGTGGCGGTTATTGTTTCGGTCTATCTTTTGGCGCGCAAAGATGTTTTTTCCGCTCAGGCAAAGAAAATTGTATACAGCCTTTTTCCAACCCGGGCCGCCGACCTTTTGGTGGAGGAGAGCCGCAGCGCCTATCGGATTTTGAGCGGCTTTATTAATGGGAGCCTGCTGGATTCGCTGATTGTAGGCGTGTTATGCCTGATTTGCTTCACCCTGCTTCAGTTTCCGTATCCGATGCTTCTGGCAGTTATCATCGGGGTAACCAATGTCATTCCCTTTTTCGGCCCCTTCATTGGGGCCATCCCCAGCGGGCTGCTGATTTTGCTGGTCAGCCCAAGACAGTGCCTCTATTTTGTCATTTTTATCTTTGTGCTGCAGCAGATTGACGGCAATATCCTGCATCCGAAAATTTTGGGGAGCTCGATTGGACTGGCCTCCTTCTGGGTATTGTTTTCCGTCTTGCTGTTCGGCGGGCTGTTTGGGTTTGTGGGTATGGTGCTGGGCGTACCGATTTTTGCCATGCTGTACAGCATTGTGAGCCGTCTTGTATGCCAGGGGCTGCAAAAACGCGGCCTGCCGGTGGAGACGCAGAAATATCTGGGAAAAACCGGGCCTCTGGCCCAGTCCAATAAGAAGGACGGGCAATGATAGTCCCGAAAAACAACAGGACGGAACGCTGCGGCGTTCCGTCCTGTTGTTTTTTTATTCTTATTTCGGATGGCCCTGCAACTTACATGCTGGTGGTCAGCACTTTCTTCAGGCGGGCAAAACGGGGCAGACCATTCTCCTTGGGGGCATTGGTCTCCTCCTGAATCAGAGGCAGGACGTAGTCGATGAACTCCTGGGTCACGCCGTTGCCCTCGGCATTGATCCACGCACGGGGCACCTTTTTCTCAAAGTTGGCCACAATATCCAGGGGCTCCAGAATGGTTTCACACTTGTAGCCGCCATCCCGTGAGCACTTAAAGGCGACCATCTTGTCCGTAACACCAGACACAGCGGCTTCCACGGCGGCAGCGCCGGCCTGCCAGGCCTCTTCCGTGTCGGTCTTGGAGGCCAGATGAGCGCCGCAGCGCTGGAGCAGAGAGAGCTCGATGCCGCGGACCTTGGCGCCGGTGGCCTGCTTCACAGTCTCGGCCAGCAGGGCAGCCAGACCGCCCAGCTGAGCGTGGCCGAAGCCGTCGGTGGCAGAGGTCTTG
>JAHYYS010000030.1 GCA_019424865.1 bacterium | reverse complement strand
TCTCCGCCACCGCGTCCTCCAGGTCCAGCATAATGGAGTCACAGCCGTAGATGTACGCATCCTTGATAAGCCCCGGCTTCTGGGCGTTCATAAACATCATGGTCCGGCGCAGCCGGAACCGCTCCGGTCTGGGTCTCGGGATCATCGCACCGCACCTCCCCAGGGAATATTTTTCTCGGAGGCGGAGCAGCTGCGGAACACCGCGCACTCCACCCGGGCCTTCAGGGTGCAGTCCAGCGCCCCCTTATCCACTACCGTCACCCGGGCGTCGGTGACCCCCAGGCGCTCCAGGGTCTCCAGCACCGCGGCCTTGATTTGCCGGCCGTACTGGTTCATCACGCTGCTGGACAGCGTCAGCTCAATGCTCCCCTCGCCGGGCTCCACCGTCACCTGGGCGTCGCTGGACTCCAGCGTGCCCGCCACGGCGGGCTTTTGAATCTTCATATGCGTTCCTCCTGTTGTTGTTTCCGTACGGTTTTGAAGTTAAACTCTTTTGGTGCGGCCCTGATACTGAGCGGAATTTGGTTCCGCTGCTGCGCAGCCGGCGGAAGGCCGGTGCCTCCCGCCGGCTGCGCGGTCAGGGGTATGGGAGAGAGTGAAAGGAAGCTGTCCTGTTATAAAATCGCCAGGCTTCCGGTGACAAAGCCCATGGCCATGAAAATGACGAAGATTCCAATACACCATTTGAAAATGTAGCCCTGATACTGCGCCAGCGTGATTTCGGTCTTGTCCATCAGCAGATAGATGAAGGGGACCAGGGGGCTCAGGAAGTGGAAGGCCTGTCCCATCAGGGCGGCGAAGCCGATCTGAAGGTCGGTGAAGCCATAGGCCTGGGCCGTAGCGGCCAGGGGGGGCAGCACCCCGTAGTAGAACGCGTCGTTGTTGAGCAGATAAGTGCCGGGGGCGCTGATAAAGGCGATGATGACGGCGAAGTAGTTGCCCAGAGATGCGGGGATAATGGAGACCAGGAACTCCGCAATGGCGTTGGACATGCCCGCGCCCTCGGGACCGTCCAGCACGCCCATGAGCACGCCGGCGCCCAGCACCATCATGACCACGTTGATCATGTCGGGAGCCACCGAGCTGATGACCTGCCGCTGGGTCTTCTGGTTGGGATAGTTGACCAGCAGAGCGACAGCCGTGCCTACACCGAACAGAATTTCAGAGGAGGCCAGGCCCATAACCAGGGCCACGATGATGGCGGCAGTGAGAATCAGGTTGAAGAAAATCAGCTTGGGGCGCTTCCAGGCCCGCTCTTCTGCGGAGAGCTCCACTTTAGCCACTTCAATTTCCACATTTTTAGTGACGCCCAGGCGCTTGCGCTCCTTCAGGCCCAGGTAATAGCCCACGCCTACCGAGTAAAGAGCACCCAGTACCATGCCGGGAACCAGGGGGGCCAGAATCTCGCCGGCGTCCAGATTCATGACCGACATGACGCGGGCGGTGGGGCCGCCCCAGGGGATCAGGTTCATGATACAGTTCTGCAGAATAATGAGAGTGGCCAGATAGATCTTTTTGATGTGCAGGCGCTCATAGATGGGGAGCATGGCAGTACAGCAGATCATGACCGTGGTGGTGCCGTCGCCGTCCAGCGATACGAATGCGGCCAGCACCGAGGTTCCAACCAGAACCTTCAAAGGATCGCCTTTGCACCAGGAGACCACCGCATCCACCATGGGGTCGAACATGCCCGCAGTGAGCATGACGCCGAAGTAGAGGATGGCAAAGGTCATCATGGCAAAGGTGCTTCCTACGTTGATGATACCGTTTGCGGCATACCCGAAGGTGTCCCAGCCATACCCGGCCAGCAGGCCGAATACGATGGGAATCAAAATCAGGGAGGTGAACGGACTGAGTTTCTTGGTCATGATCAGGGCCATAAAGACCACGATCATGCCAAAGCCAAGCAGCGCAAGGTACATATGTTTTTCCCCTTTCCTTTTTCTCAGATCCGCAGCAGCGGTCCGGACACTGGTGTTTCTATGGTCAGTATAGGGGGTGAACCTTAACTCACATCATTGTTAATCTTAAAATCTGTTAAGATTTCAACCTTTTGTCTGGCATACACGTTTTTATACGCTTGATTTTGGTGATTTTGACCTGGACGATGCTTCGCTTGTTTTAAAAATTGTTATCCGCAGTTTATGGGCTGTTTAAGGAATAACGATATGCTTTCGCTGTAAAAGCCAATGGGAGGCGAAACAATATGAAACCCAATTCACCTTTTCACGGCCTGACTGACGCAGAGGCAAAACAGCTGCGGGAGATGGGGGGCGGCAATACGCCTCCGCCGCCCATCACAAAGTCCACCGGTCAGATTATCCGGGAACATGTATGCACCCTGTTCAACCTGTTCAACGTCCTGATTGCCATCGCGCTGGCGCTGGTAGGGGCGTGGTCCAACCTTCTGTTTATCCTGATCATCGCGCTGAACACCGTCATCGGGATCGTCCAGGAGCTCCACGCCAAGAAACTGGTGGAGCAGATCGCCGTCCTGACGGCCCCAAAGGCCCGCGTCCTGCGGGATGGTGAAGCGCGGGAGCTTCCGGTGGAAGAACTGGTGCTGGGGGATGTGATCTCCCTGGAAAGCGGAATGCAGATCCCCGCAGACGCCCTGGTGCTGGAGGGGGAGATGGAGACGGACGAGTCCCTGCTCACCGGGGAATCGGTCCCGGTGCGGAAAACGCCGGGGGATGAGTTGTTCTCCGGGAGCGTGGTGGTCTCCGGAGCCTGTATGGCCCGGGTGGAGCGGGTGGGCGCGGACAATTATGCCACCCGCCTCACTCAGGAGGCCAAGGCGGTCGTCCCGGATCACTCAGAGCTGCTGACCTCCATGCGGCGCGTGACCCGGTTTACCGGCTTTCTGATCCCGCCCCTGGGCCTGCTTCTGTTTTTCCAGGCGTACGTCCTGCGGGGGACGCCGCTGTTCGGCGCGGTGACCACCACCGCCGCCGGCCTGCTGGGGATGCTCCCCAAGGGGCTGGTGCTGCTGATCACCGTCAGTCTGGCGGTGGGCGTGGCCAAGCTGGCACGATCCCGGGTACTGGTACAGAATCTGTTCTCCCTGGAGAGCCTGGCCCATGTGGATGTCCTGTGCTTGGACAAGACGGGCACCCTCACCGAGGGGAATATGCAGGTGGAGCGGATGGTTCCGCTGGCGGAAACCCCTCCCATCCCTCTGGCGGAATGGATGGGCGCGTTCCTGACCCACAGCGACGACAATAACGCCACCTTCCAGGCCATGCGGAACTATTTCTCTGATACGGGCAGTACCCTGGAGCCAACGGCCAAGATCCCCTTCTCCTCCCAGAGGAAGTGGAGCGCCATGACCTTCCCAGAACTGGGTACGCTGGTTGCCGGCGCTCCCGAGCGAATGACTGGCACTGTGATCCCGGATGAGCTGCGCGCCGAGATCCAGCGGGGCAAACGGGTGCTGTTCCTTGCCTGTACCATGGATACCGTCCTGCCGGATCACCCCCTGCCGGACATGACCGCCCTGGCCGCCCTGGTACTCTCCGATCCCATCCGGACCGGGGCGGCGGATACTTTGTCCTACTTCCGGCGGGAGGGGGTGTCGGTCAAGGTCATCTCCGGCGATCACCCGGCTGCCGCCGCCGCTGTGGCGGCTCAGGCCGGATTGGAGAACGCCTCTGCCTGGGTGGACATGAGCCAGGTGGAGACTGAAGACGGGCTGCTCCGGGCCGCCGCGAAATATACGGTATTCGGCCGGGTTTCCCCAGAGCAGAAGCGGCAGCTGGTGGAGGCCTTTCAGGCCCAGGGCCATCAGGTCGCCATGACCGGGGACGGCGTAAACGACATCCTGGCCATGCGGAAGGCGGACTGCTCCATCGCCATGGCACACGGCAGCGAGGCGGCCCGGCAGGCGGCCCAGGTAGTGCTGCTGGATTCCGATTTTACTGCATTGCCTCACATCCTGCTGGAGGGACGCCGGGTGGTCAATAACATGACCCGGGTAGCGGGGGTATTCTTTGTCAAGACCGTTTACTCCATCCTGCTCTCCCTGTTCTGCGTGCTGGCCGATTTGCCTTTCCCCCTCATCCCCATCCAGGTGACCTTGATCGACCTGTTCATCGAGGGCTATCCCGCCTTCTTCCAGTCCTTTGTTCCAGACGGGAGGAAACTCACCGGGCGGTTCCTGCCCTCTGTTTTGCGCCGCTCCCTGCCCAATGCTGTGGCGATTTTGCTGGCATCGGCGGTTCTGCTGCTGGGCGGCGGAGCATTGGGGCTCCCCGCCGGTCAGATCCCGCTGGCCCTCTATCTGGTCATCGGCGCGGTGGAGGCAGAGGCCCTGTTGAAATCCTGCCTCCCCCTGACTCCTCTGCGGGGATTCCTGTTTCTCACCGCCTCCGCGGGATTCTTCGGGGCGGTCCTGCTGTTCCACTCTATCCTGTCCCTGCCGTCTCTTCTCCCCGGAACAGTTCCTGTGGTCCTGTTGGTGTCTGCAGTCTCCATCCTGGCCGAGCGCCTATGTGCGTTTGGCCTGGGACAAATGTGCCGCAAGCGCAGCCAGCCGCCGCATCCGATTTCGTGCAAACGAATACTGGCACGACGGGCCAAACGGATCAAACCCCGCGACCCTCCAGCGACAATGGGCAGGGCTCTGCTCCCGCGCCAGCCGGACAAGTGCAAACTGTGGATCAGGAAAACGAGGACGACGCCGCCCAACAGGCCCAGCTGGCGGCCCAGGCCAAGATCACCGAGGCGGAGGCCATCGCGGCGGCCCAAGCCGCCTATCCTGGCAGTACCGTGACAGTGAAGGAGCTGGATGGCGAAAACGGTTCGGTCTTCTACGAGTTAAAGGTACAGCCCGCGGACGGCAGCAAGGCGTTTGAGGCCGCAGTGGACGCTGTGACCGGTGAGCTGCTGGCCACCGAGACCGATGACTGACAGCAGCACGGAAGCGGCGGGGCCCAGCCCCGCCGCTTGGCATATCAGAGCCGTATTGCCGGAGCAGTTGGCTGCGATCCGAGGTACCTCCGGGCTGGAACTGGGATCCAGACATTCGTAACCTATGCCTGGGTTAAGTTCAGCCGGCTCCCGCTGCATTTCTCCTTCAGGAGGTATCATAGCATACTTCTATCCATTGTTCTTAAACTGAGGATAAACTAAGCCATTTTACCAGCCTGCATGGCGCGGCCGGCCTTGCTTCTTGGCGGAAAAAATGAGCCGCCCGGCATCTGCCGGGCGGCTGTTCCTGTTCTGCCCTTAAATTCCCATTGCCGTCCGCACCAGAAAGATGACGAACAGGTGGGCCGGATAGAAGCTGTAAAAGAACCATTTGGGGATTTTCAGCCCCGAGTGGGTGGGCAGGAAGATGAGGGGCGCGGCCAGAATGGCGAAGATCTCAAAGCCCACGGCGTGGCCGCCCACCACCAGGGCCAGGGGATCCTCCAGGCTCCCGCCCAAAAGCGCTGAGATATAGGACAGCACATAGATCAGGGCCCCCAGCCAGGGCTTGTTCCGGCACAGGTAGAAAATCAAAGTCAGGATGATCCCGGTGTTGGCGTAGTCCGCGTTCAGGACGTTGATGGCCAGCACCCCGACTATGAACCACCACCACTTCCGGGACTTGATACCGTAGATGGCCAGCAAGCTGAAAAACAGGGTGATAAAGATGTTCCAGTTGGTCAGGTTTTCCAGGAAGTCGTGGGGGTGGAAGGCCAGCGCATAGAAGGGCTGGGAGATGACGGCGAAGACAGCCAGCCGTCCCACCCACCGGAAGACCGGGTATCCGGGGAAAAAGACGGTGCCCACGTGGTCGATTACCATACAGATGATGGCGATCAGCTTTAAAAGGTTGGTGTCCAGGTTGGTTTTCAGCCGTGGGATCTGTGCTGGGGTCTGTGTCTCTGCGTCCATTTCTTGTACTCCTTTGTATGGTCGTTCTTCACCGCAACCGCCCCGGGGGCTTGCACCCCCGGGGGTTGGGCGAAAAACAAAAACGCCGTGCAGGGCATAAAGCCTACACAGCGCAAGAAGAAAGGCTTCTTATGCGACACGCCGGCATGAAAACAAAACGGCAAACCCGCCCTTTACAAGAAAGGCCGGACTGTCGTATAATGTTCCATGCGGTGCGGCCAATTTGGCCGCTGTGTAGGTGGTTCTGTCACCTGCGCAGGCTTGTGGGCGTGGCCGCGCCCGCAAGCTGCCGCATTTTTGTTTTCCATGTCGATTATAGAAGGATGCCCCCTGGAATGCAAGAGGCATTCTGTGTGCCGCCCGCAGGGCGGACAGAACGAGACAGAGGGTGAGCCCATGTACATCGCGGACCTGCATATCCATTCCCGCTTCTCCCGGGCCACCAGCCGGGACTGTGACGCCCCGCACCTGGACTGGTGGGCCAGACGAAAGGGGATCCGCCTGCTGGGGACGGGGGACTTTACCCACCCGGCGTGGCGCGCCGAGCTGAAGGAGCAGCTGGTGCCGGCGGGGGAGGGGGTGTATGCCCTGCGGGAGGAGCTGCGCCTGCCCCAGTGGGCCCCGGGGGAGCCGCCCCGCTTTGTGGTCACCGGGGAGATCAGCTCCATCTACAAGCGGGACGGCAGAACCCGCAAGGTGCACAACGTGATCCTGCTGCCCTCGCTGGAGGCGGCGGACGAGCTGTCGGCCCGGCTGGAGGCCATTGGGAACATCCACTCGGACGGGCGGCCCATTCTGGGGCTGGACAGCCGGGACCTGCTGGAGCTGACGCTGGAGACCTGCCCGGAGGCGGAGCTGATTCCCGCCCATATCTGGACCCCGCACTTCTCCATGTTCGGCGCCTTTTCCGGCTTTGACACCATGGAGGCCTGCTTTGGGGACCTGACGCCCCACATCCACGCGGTGGAGACCGGCCTGTCCTCCGACCCGCCCATGAACTGGCGGGTGTCCGCCCTGGACGGCCTGACCCTGGTGTCCCACTCCGACGCCCACTCCCCGGCCAAGCTGGGCCGGGAGGCCGACCTGCTGGACACCGGGCTGTCCTATCCGGAGCTGGTGAAGGCCATCCGGACGGGGGAGGGGTTCCTGGGGACGGTGGAGTTTTTCCCCGAGGAGGGGAAGTATCATCTGGACGGCCACCGGAACTGCGGTGTGTGCCTGACGCCGGAGGAGACCATCGCCCGGGGCGGCCTGTGCCCGGTGTGCGGCAAAAAGCTGACCATCGGCGTGGAGCACCGGGTGGAGGAGCTGGCCGACTGTCCGGCGGGCCGCCGCCCGGAGGGGGCCCGGCCCTTCGAGAGCCTGGCCCCCCTGCCCGAGGTGATTGCCGCCTCCACCGGCAGCTCCGCCGCGGGAAAGGGGACCATGGAGCGCTATGAGCGGATGCTTCGGGAGCTGGGGACGGAATTTGAGATTCTGCGGACAGTGTCCCCGGAGGAAATTGAGCGGTGCGCGGGCCCGTGCGTGGCGGAGGGGATCCGCCGCCTGCGGGCGGGCCGGGTGGAGCGCCGGCCCGGATTTGACGGGGCGTACGGCACGATCTCCCTGCTCACCCCGGCGGAAATCCAGCAGCTGAGCGGACAGGTCAGCCTGTTCTGCGGGGAGGAGACGGGGACAAAGCGGCCGCCGCGCCGGGCCGGCCATGCCCGTGGCTCAGCCAAGCCCGCCAAGGCACACGGCGGGGAGGAAGCGCCGGAGCATCGGGGCCTCAACCCCCATCAGCAGGCGGCAGTGACAGCGGCAGAGCCTGTGGTGGCCGTTATAGCCGGACCGGGCACGGGAAAGACCGGGACCCTGGTGGAGCGGGCGGCCTGGCTGGTGGAGCGGCGGGGCGTCCCGCCGGCGGAGATCACCGCCGTGACCTTTACCAACCAGGCGGCCGAAGCGATGCGCCGGCGTCTGGAGGAGCGGCTGGGGGCGCGGTACCCGGTGGCCGATATGACCATCGGCACCTTTCACGCCATCTGCCTGAAGCTGCTGGGGGACGTGCGCCTGATCAGCCGGGGAGATGCTCTCACAGCCGCCGGCGAGGTGCTGCGCCTGTGGGAGCGAAAGGGGAGCGCGAAGGCGCTGCTTCAGGGGGTGTCCCGGGTAAAGAACGGGGTGCCCCTGGAGGAGGCCGGCCTGGACCGGGAGCTCTATGAGGGCTACTGCGGACGGCTGGCGGAGCTGGGCGCGCTGGACTTTGACGATCTGCTGCTTCAGGGCCTCAGGCTGGGCGGGGCGGAGCGCCCCTGCTTCCGCCACCTGCTGGTGGACGAGTTTCAGGACATCAACGACGTGCAGTATCATCTGGTACAGGGCTGGAGCCGGGCGGGGGAGAGCCTGTTTGTCATCGGGGACCCGGACCAGTCCATTTACGGCTTCCGCGGGGCGGGCGGACAGAGCTTTCCGCGCCTGCTGGCAGAGCGGCCGGAGGCCCGGGTGATCCGCCTGACGGAAAATTACCGCTCGTCCCCCCAGATTCTGGAGGCGGCCGCGCCGGTTATCAGCTGCAACCCGGGCCGGCCCCGCCGCCTGTCCCCCAACCGCCCGGCGGGCCCCCAGGTGCGGCTGGTGCGGGCGGCGGATGACTTTGGGGAGGGAGTCTTCCTTGCCAAGGAGATTGGCCGCATGACCGGCGGCATTGACATGGTGGAGGCCCAGAAGCTGGGACACGAGCGGGAGCTGCGGGCCTTTTCCGACATTGCGGTGCTCTGCCGCACCCGCCGCCAGCTGGAGCTGGTGGAGAAGTGCCTGCGCCACGATGACATCCCCTGCGTGGTCAGCGGCCGGGAGGACTTCCTGGAGGACGACGGGGTGCGGGGGGCGCTGGCCTTTCTGCGCACCCTTCAGGCGCCGGGGGACGGGGCGGCCCTGGAGACCGCCCTGCGGCTGCTGTGGAGCTGCCCGGCCGATTTGATTCAGAGGCTTCAGCGGGCCTGCGGGACCGTGGAGAAGCTGGACCCCGCCGCCCTGGCGGACACGGTGCGGGGCTATGGCGCGCTGGAGTGCTGGCTGGAGCGGGCCCGGGCCTGGCTGCCCCGAATGGAGGGCGAGCGCCCCTGGAAGCTGATCCGGCGCTGGCAGGAGCAGTACGGCGCCTCCCCCGCGCTGGAGCGGCTGCAGAATACAGCGGTGTTTTACGACAGCTTTTCCCAGCTGTGGGAGGCGCTGATTCTGGGCCAGGAGGCCGACCTGCGCCGGGCCTCGGGACAGGGCTGGGAGTCGGGGGCGGTCCGGCTGATGACCCTCCACGCCGCCAAGGGGCTGGAATTCCCGGCGGTCTTTGTGGCCGGGGTGCGGGAGGGGGTTCTGCCTCTGGAGCGCCCCAGGGAGCGCTGCGATGTGGAGGAGGAGCGCAGGCTTTTGTACGTGGGCATGACCCGGGCCCGGGAGGAGCTGGTGCTGACCACCAGCGGGTCCCCCTCGCGGTTTTTATCCGAGCTGCCCGGCACGGTGGCCCGGGAGGCGGCTGCCGGGCGGCGGGAGAGGCCCATGGAGCAGCTGAGCCTGTTTTAACTGAAACCGCATAAAAAATCCGCCCTGTGGGGCGGACTCGGACGGTCAAAAGCGGCGTATCCCTGTCTCACAGGGGGTACGCCGCTTTGGTACGGTACTGCCTGCCGGAAGCCGGCGCGGGAAAGGGGGGGTGCCGGTCAGATCCGCTCCAGTCTGGCGCGGAAGGAGATCTTCCGGGGGGTCTGCATCCCGTCGAACTGGACCACATGGGCCCCCTTGTCCCGGTCCACCGACAGGACAGTTCCGGGGCCGAACATGGCATGACGCACCCGCTGGCCCACGGGGAAGGCCTCGCCGCGGTCCTCCTCGGCCAGATACTGGGTGCTGAGGCAGATGGACTGCCGGGCCTCCCGGAGGAGGTCCTCCCGGGGCGGCTGGGTGAAGGTCAGCAACTCCTGGTCGATGTCCAGGAGGAACCGGGAGGGATACCGCGGCGAACCGTCGAAATTCCGCCCGTCCGCCTCGGACAGAAAGAGCCCCTGCTCCGCCCGGGTCAGAGCCACATAGGCCAGCCGCCGCTCCTCCTCCATCCCCGGAAGGGTCCGCACCTTGCGGGAGGGGAAGATCCCCTCGTTCATGCCGCACAGGAACACATAGGGGAATTCCAGACCCTTGGCGGCGTGCACGGTCATCAGTCTGACCTTGTCCCCCGGGTCGCTGGTGTCCGCGTTGGTGAACAGGGACACGTGGGTCAGATAGTGCTCCAGGGTGACCTCCTCTCCGCAGGTGGTCTCATACTCATAGACCGACTGCTTCAGCTCTGCCAGATTGTCCAGCCGCTCCTGGCTGCCCTCGGTGCGGAGCATCTTCTCATAGCCGCTCTCGTTGAGAAGGGCGGCGAGCACCTCCGAGATGGGGCGGTTTTCACAGCCGGCGGAAAAAGACTCGATCAGGGAGACGAAGGCTGCGGCCCCGGTCCCCTTGAATATGGGGTCCTCCAAGGTCTCCCGCAGCGCCTGGTAAAGGGTGCAGCCGTGCTGCTGGGCGTATTCCTGCAAAAAGGCCATCCTGCGCCTGCCCAGGCTGCGCTTGGGCACGTTGGCGACGCGGCGGAAGGACAGGTCGTCCCGGTAGACAATCATCCGCAGATAGGACAGGGCGTCCTTGATCTCCATGCGCTCGAAAAATTGAACGCCGCTGTATATGGTATAGGGGATTTTCTCCTGAAGCAGCACCTGCTCCACCGCCCGGGACACATAGTGGGCCCGATAGAGAACGGCAATGCGGCGATAGGGGACGCCGCCCTCGCGGAGGCGCTGGATCTCCCCGGCCATCCACTGGGCCTCCGCCAGCTGGTTTTCCGCCAGGTGGCAGAGCACCGGGGCCCCGGCGGGCAGGGTGGGGATCAGATCCTTTTTCATGCGGTGCCGGTTTTTGGCAATCAGGGAGTTGGCCGCCGCCAGAATCTCGGGCGTGGAGCGGTAGTTTTCCGTCATCATCACGGTGCGGGTGCCGGGGAATGTGCGGTCGAAGTCCAGCAGATACTTGACATTGGCGCCGCGCCAGGTATAGATGGTCTGATCCGGGTCCCCGACAACAAACAGATTCCTGTGATAGCCGCACAGGACCTCCATCAGCTGATACTGAAGTCCGTCGATGTCCTGAAACTCGTCGATCATGATATATTCCAGCCGCTGCTGCCACTTGAGGCGGATGTCCCCGTGCTCCTGAAAAATATACAGGGAGAAGAGGATAAGGTCGTTATAGTCCAGCCCGAAGCACTTCTTTTCCTGGTAGAGATAGCCGTAGAAGATCATGTCCTCCGCCGCGGTGGCCTGGTCATATTTCTCCTTCAGCGTGTCCAGGGGCATGGCAATCATGTCCTTGTAGTACTCCGGCTCTTTGAACAGCTTGCGGATTTCAATCATGTCCCGGGCGGCGGAAAAGGTCATGTCCCGAAGACTCAGTCCCCGCTCCTCATAGATGATCTGGAGCATGGCGTCAATGTCGTGGTTGTCCAGAACCAGAAAGCTTTTGGGATACTGCACGGCGTGGCTGTCCTCCTGAAGGATGGAGACACAGAAGCCGTGGAAGGTGTTGATATAGCCGGTGTCGTTGTCCCCGGTGAGCTGATGGATGCGCTGGCGCATCTCGTTGGCCGACTTGTTGGTGAAGGTGACGCACAGGATATTCCCCGGCAGGATCCCCAGCTCATTGACCAGAAACGCAAAGCGGCGGGACAGAGCCCGGGTCTTGCCGGAGCCCGCCCCGGCGATAACCCGGACGAATCCTTCGGTGGCCGTCACGGCCTCCCGCTGGGCCGCGTTGAGCCCTTGCAGCAAATCCATCGTCGCACGCCCCCCCTGAACAGAACATTTGTTTCTTTCATTATAGCAGGAAATGGGCATTTACTCAATGAGAAAAGAATGAGGTACCAAAATTTTTCGTAAACTGAGAGCAAATGTGGAGGGGCATATCTCATGGAAGCGACCACGGATTATGGGATTGTGACGGAAGTTGATACCTTCTCATTCTCAGCAAAGGAAAAGAGAGCCTTTTCATCCTTCGGCCTCTGGAACGGCAGAAAATACGGCTGGGTTTGGCGACAGGAAAAGTCGCTCTGGGCAGAGGGGATGGCACCGGTGCCGTTTACAGAGGACAAAAGCGGCCATGCAGCCCTGTGCCAGCGCAGAGAAATCACGGATGACGCATGTGCTGGCGTCGGGGCAGACATACGGCCATGGGACACAAAAAGAAAATGATGTTGGAAACGGTATTGCCTGAAAGGGGAAGAGACTGTAAAATGGAGGAAGGCAGGGCCGGAACGGGCAGAACCTTTCCGGCGGTTCTGCTTCAAGAATGTGGGGAATTAAGGAAACGGAAGGCCTGTGGACCTGAATGCATAACGGAGCGGAATGCGGCGCGGCGATACAGGCGATGTATGCCTGGCCGGCTTTTCGCAGGTCAGGGCCGACAGAGAAAGGAGCACGGAAATGATACAGGAACAAGCCCGCACTCCCTTTGGAACCATGCCGGACGGGCGGCTTGTGGAACAGATTTTCCTGGAAAAGGGGACGATGTCCTGTCAAATTCTCACCTATGGCGGCGCGGTGCGCGCCCTGACAGTGCCGGACCGGAACGGGAAGCCGGTGGATGTGGCGCTGGGCTTTGACACGCTGGAGGACTACCGCAGACAGGATAAGTATCTGGGGGCCCTCATCGGCCGGTACGGCAACCGCATCGGCGGAGCCTCCTTTACACTGAACGGGAAGGAGTATCCTCTGGCCGCCAACGACGGAGCAAACCATCTTCACGGCGGCCTTCAGGGCTTTGACAAGCAGATCTGGACGGTGGAGGGGCAAACGGGAGATACGCTTGCTTTGTCCCTCCAGAGCCCCGACGGCCAGGAGGGATATCCGGGCAATTTGTCCGTCCGGGTGACCTATACCCTGACCGGCGCCGGGCTGTCCATCGACTACTGGGCCCGGTGTGATAGGGACACCCTGTGCAGCCTGACCAACCACACCTATTTTAACCTGTCCGGGCACCAGAGCGGCCCGGTGACGGGGCAGTACATCCAGCTGCTGGCCTCACGGTATACGCCCACTGCCCCCGGATCGATCCCAACCGGGGAGCTGGCACTGGTGGAGGGCACCCCCATGGATCTGCGGGCGGGGCTGCCCATTGGAGCGCGGGTGGACGAAGCGTTTGCGCAGCTGACCATGGCCGGAGGATATGATCACAACTGGTGTCTGGACGGGGCGGACGGCACCCTGCGCCTGGCGGCCCGGGCATGGAGCAGGGAGACCGGGATCACCATGGAAACCTGGACCACCCAGCCGGGTGTGCAGTTCTACGCCGGAAACTATCTGGACGGCTGCCCTGCCGGCAAGGGCGGTGCGCCCTATGGCAGACGATGGGGCTTCTGCCTGGAGACCCAGCACTATCCGGACTCGCCCCACCACCCCAATTTTCCAGGCACAGTGCTTCCAGCCGGAGCAGAGTACCGTGAAAAGACTGAGTACCGCTTTTCTGCGGTGTGATTGGCTTTGGCGAGAGCAAGGACTTGGAATACGAGACTGTCGAAAAAGTGGCTTGTCAATTGATAGAAATTGACAAGCCACTTTTTCGAGTAGGCCGCACGAAATTTCAGGCTCGATTTCTTGGGAAATTGTCGCCCAAAATTTCGTGAGAGGTGTCATTTCCCAGGCGCATGTCCTTGGAAATGACTGGATTTCATTTTATTCCGCCGTCTGCGGACGGCGGAACTCCTTGCAGAGGGCTTTTTTGACAAGCTGAGGGAATCCCCCAATAGATACTGGGGGATTCCCTGTATTATCCTAGACGATTTCACAAAAATTGTAGTTGAGTTTTTTCCATTTTTGAGATATCATTGTCCTAATACAGCAAGGCTGGGAGAGACAAACCAGCGAATCAGGAAAATGGAAGCGCAGGATGGTCTGCAGGGAAAGGACGAAAGAAAGTGGTATGAAATTCCATATTGTCAGCGACAGCTCTTGCGATTTGGGACGTGACACAGCCAGACGCTTGAAAATTGATCTGGTATCCTTTTATGCAGCGCTGGGGGACGAGACTTACTTTCGGGAGGAAAAGGATATCGCAACCCATGATTTTTACCAGCGCATGGCGGACCACCCCGGGGTATTTCCTAAAACGTCCATGCCGACGCTGGAGGACTATTTGGAAGTGTTTTGTCCGGCGGCGGCCCGGGGGATGCCGGTGCTGTGTATCTGCCTCAACGGGAGCTTCAGCGGTTCTCTGCAGTCGGCCAGAAATGCGCGGGAGGAGCTGCTGGAGGAGTATCCCTCTGCCCAGATCTATGTGATGGATTCTCAGCTGGCCACCGTCCTGCAGGGGCAGCTGGTGGAGGAAGCCGTGGTGATGCGGGATTTGGGCTGGTCGCTGGAACAGGCGGTGGAGGCGTTGGAGCCCCTGCGCAGCAGCGGGCGGATTTTCTTTACCACCAACGATTTGGAGTACCTGCGCCATGGGGGCCGCATCGGAAAGGCCGCCGCTGCGACCGGGGCCCTGCTGAAGGTAAAGCCCCTGATTGGCTATCACAATGGCGAGTTAGTTTCAGATGGCATAGCACAGGGGAGAAAAAAGTCCCTGCAGCGGGTGCAGGAGCTCTTTTACCGCTATATCGCCAAGGAGAATCTGGATCTGTCCCAGTGGCGCGTGGTAACCGGCTTTGGTCTGGATCGGGCGGAGTATGAGACCTTTACGGATCAGGTGTTTGATGGGCTGGAAACCCGGGGGCACCAGGTACCCCGGTCCGCCCCCTACCAGATCGGGGTTACCATCGGGGTCCATACCGGCCCCACGCCCATCGGAGTTGGAATTTTGCGCCGGGCCGTATGTGCATAAGCTGCGGCAGATGCAGGTATAGCAGCGTATAGATGAAACGGAAAGAAACGGCCGCCGGCGGCGGCCATTTCTTTTGCGGACGGATCAGCCGCCCTGAAAGTTTGAAATTTGCGGCCGCGAAAAACAAGAAAAAAATCATTTTTTCTCATATAATTTGTAATAAATTTGTCACTTGTATTTTAAGAAAAATGTGGTATTCTGGTGAAAAGAAAGGAGAAAAGTCGATGGATTGCGACAAGCTGCTCAGTCTGGGTACCGAATTGGGCTGCCTGCTGATGTCCAGCGGGGCGGAGATCTACCGGGCGGAGGAGTCGGTCAACCGGCTGCTTGCGGCGTATGGACTGGAGCCCCAGGTGTTTGCAATTCCAAATTGTCTGTTTGTCAGCGTGATAACGCCGGGAGGGCAGTCTATCAACCGTATGTGCCGCATCCCTGCTCACGGCACGGATATTGAACTGCTGGAGCGGTGCAACGGCCTGTGCCGCCGGCTCTGCCGGGAGCGCCCCCCGGTGGAGGAGGCCCTTGCCCTGGTGCGGGAACTGAAACGGGGTGAACGGCGGCATACGCTTTGGGCCGTTTTGTTGGGCTACGGGGCGGCTGCAGCTTTCTTTGCCCTGTTTTTTGGCGGCGGTCTGCTGGACTTTCTGGCAGCCGGAGCGTGCGGACTGGCGGTGGGGTGCTGCCTGATTTTCGGGAAAAAACTGCTGGGCTCCAACCTTTTTTTCCGCACTGTTCTGTGTGCGGCAGTGGCGGCCGGTATGGCGCTGATGCTGATTCAGTCCGGGGTGGGTGAAAATTTTGAAGTGGTGACCATTGGGACGCTGATGCTGTTGGTGCCGGGCATGGCCCTGACCAACGCCATGCGGGAAATTATGGCGGGAGATATCTTTTCCGGCCTGAACCGCACGGCGGAAGTCTTTTTGGTGGCGGCAGCCATTGCGTTGGGAATGGCGTTTCCTGTGGTTTTGGGCCATAACGTATGGGGAGAAAGCGTGGTTTCCGGAATTCTGGATCACTATTTCCTGCCCTGTCTGTGGGCCATGCTGGCTTGTGTCGGCTTTGGCATGGTGTTCAATATCCAGGGAGTTGGGGCCCTGATCTGCGGATTTGGGGGCGCTGTGGGATGGTTTGCCTATCTGGCGGCGATGGCCGCGGGGGTAGGGGACATTGCCGCCGCGTTCCTGGCCGCCATGGCCATCGGGGCCTATTCTGAGCTGATGGCCCGGGTGCGCCGCTGTCCGGTAACGGGGTATCTGCAGGTGGCCCTGCTCCCTTTGGTTCCGGGAGCCGGAATTTATTACGCGATGCGCTACTGTCTGGAGGGGGAGACTGAGCTGTTCCTCTCCACGCTGCTCCACACGCTGGGAACAGCGGCTGCCCTGTCGGTGGGCGCCATGCTGATTTCCTCTGTTCTGCGGACGATTTTGCCGCGGCTGAAGTGGAGCGCACATTGAAAAGACCTACATAGTTTGGAGGTATCTATTTCATGGGATTTTCCAGTTCCGGCCGCCGGGCGGCGGCCGTTTTGTCCCTGCTGTCTGTTTTGCTCACCGCAGGCTGTGCCGTGCCCGCCGGAAGCGGAGGGGCATCCGGCGAGCTGTCCGGGGCCTCGTCATCCCAGACGTCTCCGGCGCAGAGCGCGCCGCAGGCTGGTTCCAGCCAGACGGATGGTGTGCCCGATGAGGGTTCCGGGGAAAGCGGGCATGGACATACCGATTTCGGCAGTGTGGAAAAGGCCGGCAATCAGGGGGGGACAGCCCCCGCCTCCGATGCGGAATCGCCCGTGCCAGAGGCGCCGGCACAAAGCTATGACTTTTCCAAGCCCGCTCCGGAGTCTCCGGCGGTGGACAACAGCTATTTTGAGGACGCCGCCTTTATCGGCGACTCCCGGACCGACGGATTTCTGATTTACAGCGGCATTGGCTGCGGAGATAATCTGACCTCCAACGGCCTGTCCATTTTCAAGCTGGCGGAGAAAAAGGCGCTGACCATTGACGGGGAGAAATACACCCTGCTGGAGGCGCTGGCTCTGAAGGAGTATGGGAAGGTATATCTGTCCCTTGGGGTCAATGAGCTGGGCTATTATGATGACGAGGGGTTTTACCAGAGCTATTTGGATGCAATTGACGCCATCCGGGCGGTACAGCCCAACGCGGTGATCTATATTCAGGGGTTGATCCCGCTGAATGAGGAGCAGATTGCCGCCTCCAGCGGACGGACCTATCTGACCAACGAGCATCTGCGGGTCTATAATGAGCTGATGTTCCAGGCGGCTCAGGAGAAGCAGGTGGTGTTCCTGGATTTGTATTCGGTCTTTGCGGACGAGAATGGTTCGCTGCCGGCGGAGGCCAGCAGGGACGGCGTCCATTTAAGAAGTGAGTACTGCAAACAGTGGCTGTCCTATCTCCAGACCCACACGGTGTCCTATGACACCCTGTATCCCAACGGGGCGCCGTCGGTCGGGTCCGCCGGAGATCAGGGGGAGACAGCGGAAGGGAGCGAAAATCCATGAGAGGGTTTCAATCTGGCCTGCTGGCCGCGCTGACCTGCGGTGTACTGCTGCTGGCGGCCTGCGGAGGCGGAGAAACCAGCGGCGATGCCGCGTGGACAAAGGAAGACGCCCAGAAAATTTTGGATTCGGCCGCCTTCTCCGAAGAGCTGGAGGAGCTGGATTTGGATACGGCCTGGATGCTGTACGGCCTGGGCGACGCGGGGCTGGAGCGGGAGAGCCTGACGGACGGCGTGTGCCGCCGCTCGGCGGGCGCCACCTGCGAAGAGCTGACTGTGCTGATTTTCGACAGCGCGCAGACGGCGGAAACCGCCCTGGATGCCCTGGACGGGTATCTGGAGGGGCAGATTGCGTCCAATACGGATTACCGGCCCGCCGAGATCCCCAAGCTGGAGGGAGCCTGGGTGGAGCAGCGGGAGAATACCGTGCTGATGGCCGTGGCCGACGATATGGATGCGGCAAAGGCCGCAGTGGAAGCATAGCTGGTTCTAAAATCAGGGCCGCCCGGAAACCGGGCGGCCCTGATGCTGTCATAAAGGCGGCGCATCACTTGGAATAACGTGATGCGCCGCCTTTTTGTCCGACCCGCAAGAAATTTCTGCCGCAATGCCGGCAGGGTAAACTGCGGAACGCCTGTCCGGAAGCGTTGTGTTCTGACAAGGGGAGGGCTGCCCGACTGTGCGAGTCGGGGAGGGGCGGAGCTGGCAGGATTTACAGCTTGCCAGAACTGCGGATATTCGTTACAATTTGCGTAGAAATTTGAAAGGGGAATCCTGTTATGAATTTTTTGAAGCATAGAAGGGTACACCGACGATGGCGCCGGGGAGCGGCTGCAGTGGCCGCCGCCCTTGCCCTGTCCCTGAGTGTGCCCGCAGCACTGGGGGCCGGCGTCAAGGTAAATGGAACGCCCCTGAGTGCGGAAAACGGATGGGTGGAAAACGGGACCAGCTACATCACCCTGCGGGCCTATTCCGGCCTGACCGGGCAGAAGCTGACCTGGAACGGCAGTCAGGCCAGCCTGACGGGCAGCGGACTGGATCTGCAGGTCAGCCCGGGGACGATTTACTTACTGGTGAATGGCCGGGCCCTGTATGTGGCGGGAGGCGTGCGGGTGGTGGACGGCAAGCTGGCCCTGCCCCTGCGGGTGCTGGCCCAGGCCACCGGAGCCCGGCTGAGCTGGGACGGGGCCTCCGGCACGGCCGTGCTGAATACCGCCGGGGCCAAGGCGCCGCAGGCCGACTATAATGAGGAAGAGCTGTACTGGCTGGCCCGGATCATTTCCTCCGAGAGCAAAGGGGAGCCTATGCTGGGACAGATTGCTGTGGGGAATGTGGTAGTCAATCGAGTAAAGGACAGCCGCTATCCGGATACCATCAAGGATGTCATTTTTGACACCAACTATGGCGTACAGTTCCAGCCGGTCTCCAACGGGACCATCTATGAGGAGCCGGTGCAGTCCGCTGTGCTGGCCGCCAAGATGACATTGGAGGGGGCGCAGGTAGTGGGAGACTCCCTGTACTTCTTTGCCCCCGCCCTGTCCCAGGGGACCTGGATTGTCAATAACGCCACCTATCACACCACCATCGGCAACCACCAGTTTTATCAGTAACAAATGCAGAAAGGCGGACAGGCTGTTATGGCCTGTCCGCCTTTCTGTCTGCCAACAAAATTTGGGAATCCTTCGATGTCATCCCGGGAAGGAGCAGGGCTCCTCCACCGTGACGGTATACTTCTCCAGCAGGGCCACCGGGTGATAGGACAGCTTGCTGGTGCGCAGCCCCGGGTCGCCCGCGTCATCCTCCCGGTTAATGAAATGGACGCCCTCGTGGGCAAACTGCTGGGCAAACTGGGCCACCAGCATCTGATAGCAGCCCTCATAGTCCCGGTCCGCCTTTTCAATGTGGGTGAACAGGGTGTCGCCGATGATCTCCCCCAGAGAGAATCCGGCGATTTCCCCCTCCACCAGCAGCATCCCGCCCAGCAGGTCATAGGTCTGGTAGTTGTCCAGCACCTCGTGGGTCTTGGCGATGTCCTCGTGGAAGGAGACGGCGGCCTTGTCCCAGCGGCTGGCATACCGGTCCAGAAAGGCCTTGACGGCGGGGATGTCGTCGGGGGTGATGGGGCGGAAGGACCAGCTGCCATAGGTTTTCAGAAACTTGTTGACGTGGTTGCGCTGGCCGCTGAGCTTTTTGCCCCGGAAATATTTCAAGTCCTCCGCCCGATAGAGGTAGTCAAAGTTGTTCCGCTCGGACAGTGCGGCGCTGTTGGGGAAGAACTGCTCCACCCGCTCCAGCTCGTCCTTGGGCACCGGGTAAAAGGCGATGGGCATGCTGTGCTGGCAGCAGTACTCCGCAATCTGGCGGAAATGCTCGGCCCGTCCGCCGCCCAGAGGGAGGGTGAAGGTCTCGCCCAGGCCCGGATATAGTACTTTGAAATAGAGAGAGCCGTCGTAAATGGCCCACTCGGTTTTGTACAGATCCCGCCAGATAAATACCGTGCCGGGGGTGGTGTCACAGATACGGCTGCCGCTGTATCCGAAAAAATCGCGCAGCTTGGGCATGTCTTCAAGCTGCAGGGGATGGAAATCCAACATACATTCAAATCCTTGTCTATATTTTAATTCAATTCCATTATATCCGACATCCGGCCATAATACCAGCCTGTTACCCCCTCTTTTTTGCACAAAAATCCCTCTTTCAGGGCGGCGACAACAGCCAATCTGTCCCCGCGGGACACGGGCAGGCGATAGTCGGTGGAGTCCTCGCACCACAGCCCCTGCCGGCCCTGTCGGAGATAGCGGTTTAAGATGCGCAGGGTCCGTCCGCTTTCCAGATGGCGGCACAGGGAGGTCTCCTCGCCCCGTTCCAGCAGCTCCAGGGCGCTGTGCCCCCAGCGGATATTGATGGAATCCTGAGAGGGAAGCTGGTCATCCAGAGCGGTGCCCACCGGCAGGCCGTCCCACGCGGTCCAGGTGAAGGCCTGGGAGTCCTCCGAGGGGAGAATCAGGGCGTTGAGCTGGCCGTCCGCCTTTAAGACGCAGCCGCCGTCGATGGAGACAATCTTCCGCTCCCGGTCGATGATGGGGGCGGCGGAGGGGATGGCGGGGTTATACAGCGTAACCGGCCAGTGGCCCACAATGACGTATTTGTCAAAGGAGCGGCCCTGGCCCAGAAAGTCGTCGTTTTTCATGCAGCCCCACCGCTCCAGCTGATCCATATGGTCCAGCGAAGGGACGCCCCCGTGGACAAAGACCAGATGCTCGGTCTCCAGAATGGTGGGCAGGCTGCGCAGCCAGGCCCAGATCTCCGGGTAGGCCGCCCGCAGGTCCCGGCGCAGGCGGGGCAGGTCCTCCAGCTGCTCGAAGCCGCCCTCCCGGGCCAGCTGGCGCAGGGTGGACTCGGGGTGCTGGGGGAGATAGACAGAGAAAAAGCGGCGATCCAGGGCGTCGGTCTCGAAAAAGCGGAGCACCAGCCCGTCACAGTTGCCGCACAGGGGATACAGGGTGTGGGTCCGGGCGAGGGCCATCAGGCGGCGCAGCAGGGCCAGACTGTCCCGCCCCTTCTCCAGCATGTCCCCATCCAGCACCAGGATGTCCTCCGGCGTGAGCCGGATTTTTTCCATCAGGGACAAAAAGAAGGGCAGGTTGCCGTGAATATCGCTGACGGCGATGATACGCCGGTTGGGGGGAAGGACAGGATGAATGACCACAGCGCGGTCCATAGGGGACACTCCTTTCCAAGGGCGGGGAATGGGGCCGGGGAAGCTGCCGCCGGATGCCCGCACATCATCATAGCACAGGAGCGGGCCGGGTTCAAGCCGCGCCGCCCCTTTTTCCTGCCCGAATCCGCGGGGAAGGGGGCGGGGAGAGCGGCAGAAAAGGGGGATTTTGTTTGCGGTTTTGGTTGTAATTCGCGCCGCGGCATGGTATAGTGACACTCAGGCGGAGTCTGCGCGGGCGCGGGTTCCGCTCTGGATTGATTTTATTGCATTGGATGGAATACAGCGTGAAAAATAGCAAGACGCAGGCCAAAGGCCGGGCAAACCTCTCTGAGGTTGCCTATAACCAAATCAAGGACGCCCTGTGCGAGGGCGAGATCATGCCCGGCGATATTCTCAGCGAGAGCCGCCTGGCACAGCAGCTGGGCATGAGCCGCACGCCGGTGCGGGAGGCGCTGCGCGCCCTGGCCAGCGAGGGCTGGCTGGAGATTAAAAACGGTGTGGGAGCCTATGTCAAGCCCCTGTCCACCAAGGACATGGAGGACCTGTACGAGGTCCGCTGCCTTCTGGAGGCACAGGCTGTGAGAACCGCCGTTTATCACATTGCCAACGAGGAGATTGACGCGCTGGAGCGCAAATTTCAGACGCTGCTGGACAATTTTGACCGGGGGAACCCGCCCGACGCCAGGGAGTTTTCCGCCCTGGACTGGGAGCTGCACGAGCTGATTGTGGAGCGCTGCCAAAACCGCTATATCAAAGAGATTATGCGCAGCAACACCTCCAATATGAAGCGGTATCAGTTTCTTTCGGCGGAGGCCCTGAATGATGTCCGGGAGAGCACCCGGCAGCATCTGAAAATTTTAGCCCTGCTGCGGGGCCGGAACGTGGAGGAGCTGTCCGGGGCCCTGCGGGAGCATCTGGAGTGGGCGGCCGGCTTCCTGCGCCGGCCGCAGTTTCCCGATGCGGGACAGACGCGGGACAGAAGCTGAAGCGGAAAACCGGCCCGGCCGGTTTTCCGCTTTTGTACAGACGGCGGAAGGAAGCGCCCTTCTCCCTTGCGGAGCAGGTCTGTGCGGGTTTGGGATTGTTTTTCTGTCCGGTTGCGTGTATAATGAGAAAAACCATTGCACATGGGAAAATTGAGATAAGTTCGGAGGAGAGCATCCATGGATAAGGCTTTGGAATTGTTGGAGCTGCTGGAGCAGGACTGCACCATGAGCAAGGAACAGCTGGCCGCCGCGGCAGGGATGCCGCTGGAGGAGGCAAAGGCAGCCATCAAAAAATATGAGGACGAGCGGGTGATCCTGGGCTATCAGGCCATTATTGACTGGGACCGGATTCGCCGGGAGACCGTTACCGCCCTGATTGAAGTGAATGTGACTCCCCAGTCCATCGACGGCTTTGATCGGATTGCCGAGCGCATCTATCAGTATGACGAGGTGGAGAGCATGTATCTGATGAGCGGCTCCTTCGATCTGACGGTCATCATTTCGGGCCGCACCCTGCGGGAGGTGGCCCAGTTTGTGGGCGAGCGCCTGGCCCCCATCCAGGGCGTCACCGGCACCGCCACCCACTTCATTTTAAAGAAATATAAAGAAAAGCATCTGGTGTTCCGTCCCCAGGACCCGGAGGAAAGGGAGTACATCTTCGTATGAATTACGACAACATCCTCAACGAGAAGATCCAGGGCATCAAGCCCTCGGGCATCCGCAAGTTTTTTGATATTTTAGAGGAGATGACCGATGCCATCTCCCTGGGCATCGGCGAGCCCGACTTTGTTACCCCTTGGCACATCCGGGACGCGGGCATCTATTCCCTGGAGCGGGGCCACACCAAATATACCTCAAACGCCGGCATGCTGCAGCTGCGGCGGGAGATCGCGGCCTATCTGAACCGCCGCTTTGATTTGCAGTATGACTATAACAGCCAGATTCTGGTCACCGTGGGCGGCAGCGAGGCCATCGACCTGGCGCTGCGGGTGATGCTCAACCCCGGGGACGAAGTGATTATTCCCGTCCCGTCCTTTGTCTGCTACGGCCCCCTGACCGAGATGGCCGGCGGCGTACCCAAATATGTGGAGCTGAAGGCGGAGGATCAGTTCCGTCTCACGCCCGAGCAGCTGAAGGCGGCCATTACCCCCAAGACCAAGGTGCTGGTGCTGCCCTTCCCCTCCAACCCCACCGGGGGCATTATGGAGCGCAAGGATTTGGAGGCCATTGCCGAGGTGCTGCGGGGCACGGATATTATGGTCCTCTCCGACGAGATTTACGCTGAGCTGACCTACGGCCAGCGCCACGTCTCCATGGCCAATCTCACCGACATGTACGAGCGCACCGTGGTGGTCAACGGCTTCTCCAAGAGCCACGCCATGACCGGCTGGCGCATGGGCTACGTCTGCGCGCCCCAGCCCATGATTGCCGCCCTGACCAAGCTGCACCAGTTCGGCATCATGTCCGCCCCCACCACCAGCCAGTACGCCGCGGTGGAGGCCATGCGCAACGGGGATCGGGACATTGAGCACATGCGGGAGGAATACGACCGCCGCCGGCGGTATCTGGTGGAGAATCTCAACCGCATCGGCCTGCCCTGCTTCGAGCCCAAGGGCGCCTTCTATGTGTTCCCGGATATCCGCTCCACCGGATTGACCAGCGAGGAATTCTGTGAGCGCTTCCTGCGGGAGGAGAAGGTGGCCGTGATCCCCGGCACCGCCTTCGGCCCCGGGGGCGAGGGCTTTGTCCGGGCCGCGTATGCCGCCTCCATGAAGGACATCGCCGAGGCGGTCAGCCGCATGGATAACTTCCTGACCAACCTGCGGCGCAAGCAGGGGCAGCAGGAGCAGGGATAAGACGGCGGGGGCGGAGCGCCCCGCATCATAATAGAAAAAGGGTGATGAGGATGAATATTGTTTGTTTGGATATGGAGGGCGTTCTGGTCCCCGAGATCTGGATCGCCTTTGCACAGGCCAGCGGCATCCCGGAGCTGCGCCGCACCACCCGGGACGAGCCCGACTATGACAAGCTGATGAACTGGCGGCTGGGCATTTTGAAGGAGCACGGACTGGGTCTGAAGGAGATTCAGGCCACCATCGCCCAAATCGACCCCCTGCCCGGGGCCCGGGAGTTCCTGGACGAGCTGCGCTCCCTGACCCAGGTGATTATTTTAAGCGACACCTTTGAGCAGTTTGCCAAGCCCCTGATGGCCAAGCTGAACTGGCCCACCCTGTTCTGCAACACCCTGAAGGTGGCCCCCAACGGGGAAATTGTTGGCTATCAGATGCGGTGTGAAAAGTCGAAGCTGACCACCGTGAAAGCCCTCCAGTCCTGCGGCTTTGAGACCATCGCCGCCGGGGACAGCTTCAACGACCTGGGGATGATTCAGGCCAGCAAGGCCGGCTTCCTCTTTAAGTCCACCGACGCTATCAAGGCCGCGCACCCGGAGCTGCCCGCCTTTGAGGAGTTTGACGACCTGCTCCGGGCCATCAAGGGCGTGCTGGACTGAACAAGCGCGGCGGGGCCCCGGACCCGCTGGGCCTGAAACCAGCCGGCCGGAGAAATGGTGTCCCGGCGATTAACTACTTCCTGGAAATGAGTGACATAGTATGAATGACCTGTTCAATTCCCTGCCCTTCCGGCCGGCGGACATTTTGCTGCCCAAGGACTGTGAGTACAGCAAGTGGAGCGTGGTGGCCTGTGACCAGTACACCTCGCAGCCCGAGTACTGGCAGCGGGTGGAGGAGTATGTGGGGCGGGCGCCCTCTGCGCTGCGCCTGATCCTGCCGGAGAGCTGCCTGGAGGGGCCCAATGTGGAGACCGACATCATGGAGATCAACAATACCATGAGCCGATATCTCCGGGAGGGGCGCTTTGTGTGTCATCCCGGCGCCGTCTTCTATGTGGAGCGCACCCTGGACAGCGGCAAGGTCCGCCGGGGGCTGGTGGGCATGGTGGATCTGGAGCAGTACAACTACGAACCGGGCTCCGGAACCCCCATCCGCGCCACCGAGGGGACCGTGCTCTCCCGCATTCCCCCCCGGGTGGCGGTGCGGAAAAACGCCCCCATCGAGCTGCCCCACGTGATGCTGCTGATGGACGACCCGGACAGAACGGTCATTGAGCCGCTGGCCGGGCAGACGGACAGCATGGAAAAGCTGTACGACTTCCAGCTGATGGAGCGGGGCGGCCGCATCCGGGGCTGGGCCCTGACGCAGGAGCAGCAGGAGCAGATTGCCCGGGCGCTGTCCGCCCTGGCGGAGCCGGAGACCTTCCGGGCCCGCTACGGCCTGGAGGGGGATACGCCGGTGCTCCTGTTTGCGGTGGGGGATGGGAACCACTCCCTGGCCACCGCCAAGGAGTGCTATGAGCGGCAGAAGAGCATAACGCCGCCGGAGCAGTGGGACAGGCTGCCCGCGCGGTATGCTCTGGTGGAGCTGAATAATCTCCATGACGACTCCCTGGAATTTGAGCCCATTCACCGGGTGGTGTTCGGCGTGGAGCCGGAGCAGCTGCTGGAGGCCCTGACGGCCGCCTGCCCCGGTGCGTTCCGCACCCGCCCGGAGGAGCCCGCCCCCGCCGGGGCCCATGTGCTGCCCTATCTGTACGGCGGGCAGCGGGGGGCGGTGGTGGTGCCCCAGCCCCAGTGTCAGCTGCCGGTGGGCACCCTTCAGAGCTTTTTGGACCAGTATCTGCTGCAAACCCCGGGAAGCCGGGTGGACTATATCCACGGGGCCGACGTGGTGGAGCAGCTGTCCGCCCGGCCCGGCACCGTGGGCTTCCTGCTGCCCCCCATGGGGAAGGAGGCGCTGTTCCCCACGGTGATTCGGGACGGCGTGCTCCCCCGCAAGACCTTCTCCATGGGCGAGGCCCACGACAAGCGCTTTTATCTGGAGGCACGGCGCATCCGGGAATAGAGGCCGGCGCGCCCGCCCGGCTTTGCCGGCATCTGCGCCGCACGGAATCCCACTGCGAGGTGACGCATATGGAAGTACAGGCCCATGCCAAGCTGAACCTGACCCTGGACGTATTGGGCAGGCGGGAGGACGGCTATCATGATTTGAAGATGATCATGCAGTCCGTCACCCTGTCCGATACCCTGACCCTGGAGCCCAGACCGGGGGAGGAGATCTGTGTGGACACAACCCTCCCCTTCCTCCCCGGCGGCGAGAAAAATTTGGCTGGAAAGGCCGCGGTGTGCTTTTACCGGGCCCTTGGCCGGCCGGCGGCGGGGGTGGAAATCTCCATTCAAAAGCGGATTCCCGTGTGCGCGGGCATGGCGGGGGGCAGCAGCGATGCCGCCGCCGTGCTGCGTGCCCTGAATCAGATGGAGGGCACGCCCTTCACCCCGGAGGAGCTGGCACGGATTGGGGAGCAGGTGGGCTCCGATGTGCCCTACTGTGTAGTGGGAGGGACCGCCCTGGCCGAGGGGCGCGGCGAGCTTTTGACCCCGCTGCCCCCTTTGCCCCAATGCTGGATTGTGGTGTGCAAGCCGGATTTTCCCGTGTCCACCCCGGAGCTGTTTGCCCGCATTGACAGTGTCCGCCTGCGGTGCCGGCCGGACACGGAGGGGGCCCTGGCCGCTCTGGCGGCGGGGGATCTGCCGGGGGTGGCCCGGCGGATGTATAACGTGTTTGAAGATGTGCTGCCCGAGCGCCAGCGGGCGCGGGTGGCGCAGATTAAGCACATCCTGATCCAAAGCGGCGCGCTGGGGGCCAATATGAGCGGAACGGGCCCCACCGCCTTCGGCCTGTTCGAGGAACCGGAGCCGGCCCAGGATGCGTTCCGGCAGCTGAAGGAAATCTGCCGGGAAACTTTTTTGACCCAGACGGTTTAAAAGACTGTACAGCCGTCCATACTCCCTGCATGCAATACATGCGGCGGTATGGGCGGCTTTTTCCTGTCCCCCTGCCGCGGAGAGGAGCACATATGGATCGAAAATTAAAGCGGTGGGAGCTGGCGCTGCTGTTTGGGGTGCTGTGTATTCTGGCGGCGGGCAGCTGGCTGGGCAAGGAGCAGCAGGAGCTGGCGGACAGCGTGATCCGCTTTCATGTAATAGCCAATTCCGACAGCCGGGAGGACCAGGCGCTGAAGCTGGCGGTGCGGGACCGGGTGCTGGAGCAGGCCCAGGCGGTCTACCCCGAGAACGCCACCCTGCCCCAGGCCCGGGCCGCCCTGGAGGGCGCGCTGGACCAGCTGGCCCAGGCGGGGCAGGCGGTGGTGGAGGAACAGGGGTATGACTACCAGGTCACCGCCCGGATGGAGCAGTGCTGGTTCCCCACCAAGGAGTATGACGGCTTTGCCCTGCCGGCGGGGGAATATACCGCTCTGCGCGTGGTAATCGGCGAGGGGCAGGGGCAGAACTGGTGGTGTGTGGCGTTCCCGCCCCTGTGTCTGGGGGCGGCGGGGGAGACCGTGGACACGGCGGCCCAGGCGGGCTATTTCACCCCGGAGCAGGTCAGCCTGGTGACGGAGGAGAATACAGGCTATGTGCTGAAATTCAAGGGCATGGAGCTGCTGGGCGAGCTGAAGGAAATCTTCAGCTGAGAAAGGAAAAACGCCGCGCTGGCCAAAAAGCCAGCGCGGCGTTTCCGCAGCAATATCAGCAAAAAGACGCAGGGAAGATCCCCGGTACGCCCAATCAGTCGGGGCTGATGGTGTAGTTGGGGGCCTCCTTGGTGATGTAGATGTCGTGGGGGTGGGACTCACGCAGACCGGCAGCGGTGATCTGCATGAACTGGGCCTTCTCCTGCAGCTCCGCGATGGTGTGGCAGCCGGTATAGCCCATGCCGGCCCGCAGGCCGCCCATCAGCTGATAGACCGTGTCGCCGGTGGATCCCTTGTAGGGGACCCGGCCCTCCACGCCCTCGGGAACCAGCTTTTTGTTGTTCTCCTGGAAGTAGCGGTCCTTGGAGCCGTGGTTCATGGCAGCCAGAGAGCCCATGCCGCGATAGGTCTTGAACTGACGGCCCTGGTAGATCTCCGTCTCGCCGGGGGACTCTTCACAGCCGGCCAGCAGCGAGCCGATCATGACCACATTTCCGCCGGCGGCAAGGGCCTTGACGATGTCGCCGGAGAACTTCACGCCGCCGTCGGCGATGACGGGCACGCCATATTCCGCGGCCACACAGGCGGCGTCATAGATGGCGGTAATCTGGGGCACGCCGATGCCGGCCACCACACGGGTGGTACAGATGGAGCCGGGGCCGATGCCCACCTTGACGCAGTCGGCGCCCGCCTCGATAAGGGCGCGGGTGCCCTCGGCGGTGGCCACGTTGCCGGCAATCAGCTGCACGTCGGGGTACAGGGCCTTGATGCGCTTGACGGTCTCCAGCACGTTCTGGGTGTGGCCGTGGGCGGAGTCCAGGCCCAGCACGTCCACGCCGGCCTCTACCAGCGCGGCCACCCGGTCCAGCACGTCGGAGGTGGCGCCGATGGCGGCGCC
>JAHYYS010000003.1 GCA_019424865.1 bacterium | reverse complement strand
GCTGGTGGTCATAGGCCTTCAGGCGGATGCGGATCATTTCTTTCTGAGCTGCCATGTTGGGTTTTCCTCCTTAATACATACGAAGTTGAGTTTGTCTTGCTCGTCCTCCGTACGGTGAGAGCCTTTTCTTTGTCCACGGATTCGTGCGTATCACTTCCAGTCGCGAAAAAACCGGCGCAACAGGCCGGTCTCCCTCCCGCCGGACGATATACGCTCCGGCACGAAAGCTCTCAGCCGCCCGATTGAAACGGACATACTCCGCGGAAGTTACCTCGTTTTCCGAGCAATCTCCCGCATCATCGCAGACTGCGCCCTTACAGGCGCTTGACTATGATACATCAACACACCCGTGTGTGTCAAGGACTTTTTTAAAAAATTTCGCCGCTTTTTCCGGAATTTCCGGCCGGTTTTTTCCCATTTCTCCAAAGGCCTCCCGCCGCCCCCGCTCCCAATTGTTTCCTGATTTTCTTTTCGGTTGACAATTCTCCCTCCGGCCGCTAGAATGAGGGGCGGATCGATTGGATGAAAATCCGCCCCGGGCGCTTGAGCGGGCGCACCGGAGCGGGGAAAGCGAGGAATGTATGTCTGATCTAATCTACGAGGTCCAGGGCCATCTGGCCCGGATCACCATGAACCGTCCGGAGCATCTCAACTGCTTCAGCGAGGAGATGATCCACCTGTGGACCGCGGCCCTGGAGGACATCCGGGACCGGGACGACATCTACGCGGTGCTGCTCTCGGGCAACGGGAAGGCCTTCTGTGCCGGGGGCGACGTAAAGGCCATGGCCGCCGGCGACGGCTTCTTTGAGAGCCGCGACGACATCTCGTCCACCGCCCTGGCCCGGAAGAACTCCCTGTGGAAGGGGGTGCAGCGCATCCCCCTGCTTCTGGAGGAGATCGACCGGCCGGTTGTGGCCAAGATTCACGGCCCGGCGGTGGGCGCGGGGCTGGACATGGCCCTGATGTGCGACGTGCGCATCGCCTCCAAAAGCGCCACCCTGTCCGAGAGCTACTTCAACGCGGGCATTGTCCCCGGGGACGGCGGGGCCTATTTCCTTCCACGGCTGGTGGGCCGGGACAAGGCCCTGGACATGTTCTGGACTGCCCGGGTGCTGAAGGGGGAGGAGGCCGAGTCCATCGGCCTGGTCACCCGCGCCGTGCCTGACGAGGAGCTGGACAGCTTTGTGGAGCAGTATATGCAAAAGCTGCTGGAGGCCCCCCAGCAGGCCATGCGCCTGACCAAGCGGGCCATCCACGAGAGCGAGCAGAGCACCCTGCGGGCCTCCCTGGACATGGTGTCCTCCTTTATGGGCATCGTCACCGAGCTGGACGACTACCGCACCCGCACCGCCGCCCTGGTGGAGCAGCTGGAGAAAAAGCACCGGCGCAGAAAAAAAGACAATTCCAACGGCGACGCAAAAAAAGAGGCGTAAAAGCGGCGCGTGCCGCCGGAGCTGGACGCTCCGGCGGCACGCCTCTTTTTTGTGGTCTTCCGCCCGCCGGGCCGCTTTCTGTCTCAGGCTCACAGCGGCCGGGGGACGGTGCCCTCCCGCTCCAGCAGCAGGGCGCCCGCCTCGTCATAGAGCCGCAGGGCGTAGGTGCCTCCCACAAACCGGTCGGGGCGGGCCCCGTCCTCCCGAAACGCCCCCACCAGCCACACTCCGCCGCCCATGTCCCAACAGACCGCCTCATAGGGCAGAAGTTCCTCCCAGGTGTGCAGCTCCAGGCTCACCTCCGCCCGCCGGGCCTCCTCGGGTACATCCAGCAGCACCAGGGGCGTCATACCGTGATAGGTGTAATTGACCTCGCCCGGCTTCTGCTCCTCCGTAACCCAGTAGCCCCGGAGCGGACTCCATTGGTCCCCGCCCAGTGGGAGCAGAAGGGGAGTGCCATCCCGGACGTAGTGTTCCAGCCCGGTGCCGTATCCCCCCAGCCCCCTCTGTGCCACCTCTGCCACCACCGCCAGACGCTCCGTCACCCCCACAAACTGCCAGTTATTCATGGAGATTTCCGTCCCGTCCAGGGCGGTTACCGTCTTGTCATTGGGGGACGCCACATACTCGTAGCGCTCCGGCGCCGTGGCGGCAAAGACCAGCTCGCTCCGGGGCACCAGGCATTGCCGCTCCAGCCGCCGGAACTCCAGCTCCGCTGTGGGCAGGGGATAGCCCGCCAGCCCCCACAGCCACCCTCCGGCCAGCGCAGTCAGCGCCAGATTGAGGACCAGCTTTTTCCCGCGGCTGAGCCGGGGCAGCCGGTCCGTCCAGGTTTTCAGCCCGCTTTTCTTCCACCAAATCCGCAGCTTCTCTCTCATTTCATCACCACCCGCTCCAGCTGTCCCGCCTCCAGGGTGAAGCTGCCCTTGCCAAAGTCAAACTCCAGACAGACGTCCCCGTCCCCCGGCCGCTCCGGATCGCCGCAGGCCACATAGGTGTCGTGGAACAGGCCCCACCCGGCCCGCCGGAGACCGCACACCAGCTGATTCACCCCGTTCTCCCAATCGCTGTTGAGCATCCCGCCGCCCATGTCCCAGGTCCAGCCCCCCGGGCCGGTCATGGTGAGGGCGGACTGGAGGGCACTCTCGTTGATCCGCGCCCAGAACCGGGGGGTGGACACCCGAAAGGCCACCTGCACCTGGTCCGCATAGGGGCTGTCCTCCGGGTAATCCAAATAGGCGGCCCCCACAATCTGGAAGGTGTAGCCCCCCAGCCGGATTTTTTCCCCCTCCGTCGGGCCGTACACCGCGGCGGACCGGCCCCAGAGGGGATACCCGGCGGACTGGAAGTCGCCGCTTTTCAGCACGCTGACGGCCACAAGGACCAGCACCAGCGCGGCGGCCGCCCACTTGCTGGCCCGCCACAGATACCCCAGCCAGGGCCGGTGAAGTTTGGCCAGCTCCCGGCCAATCTCCGCCGCGTCGCCCATCTCCTTCACGGCACGGGCCTCCGCCTCCTCCGCGGTCATATCCGGAAAAATCCGCTGAAGGTCCGCCGCCTTGTCCTCCAGGTGGGCCTCCAGCTCCCCGCGCACCGCCGCGCGGTCGGGCCCAAAGCGGATCCCCGCCGTGGCCGTGTCCAGCCAGGCGTCCGGTCCATTCCATCTCTCCCCCATCTCAGCGCCTCCCTTCCGCTGTGGTTCTTCTGCTACCAATCTCTCAGCGCCTGGTTCTCCGGCAGGGTGCCGGATCGCCGGCCCACCTCGTTCCCCGCCTGGTCCCACAGCGTCAGGCGGTAGGACACCCCCTCCATTCCCACGTTCCAGGAGAGCAGCTCCCTTCGCCACAGGGCGTCCATGGCGCACGTCACATTGTCCTCATGCCCCTTGGTGTGCTGGGGAAAGGTGAAGACAAACCAGCCGTCCTCCCGCCGTCCGGCCCGGGCGGTAAAGGTCTCCTGCCGCGGTACAAGGAAGTACACGGTGGGGTCGGACGGCTCCACCCCCTCCAGAATGAGCTCCAGCTGGGCGGACACCGCCTCCTCCGGCATGCCCCACACCGCTGCGGCCGTCTCGCTCTCCTCTCCCCGCATGGGCAGGACCACCACATGCTCCTCCGCGCTGTCCAGCACCTGGGTGATAACGCCGCTGTAATGGGGCAGAAAGGTCCCGTCAAATTCCTCCACCATACCCACTGCAATCCAGCTCTCCCCCTGGGTGAGGAAGGCCGCGCCGGCGCCCGGGTCGTCCAGCCGGTATACCAGCCGGGCGGGGGCCAGGAGATACTGCTCCTCCAGCCTGCGGAAGGTTCCGTATCGGGTGAGCACGGGAAAGTCCAGCGCCGCAGCCAGCGCCCCCAGCAGAAGCAGAGTCGCCGCAGCGTTGCGGACAATCCGCCACCTCCGGGGCAGCGCCAGATGTCTTCTCCCCTTCATACCGCAGCCTCCTCTCCCAATTCAGCCGTCTGTCCCTGCCCTGTTCCCGCCGTCACAGGGTCAGCATAATTCCCTCCGCCGTGGTCCCCTCCCAGTTCAGAAGCTCCGCGCCCTGGGCGTCCCACACGGTGAGCCGGCAGGGCAGCGGAGATGGCGCCTCCCAAAAAACCGCATCCTGGAACACCGCGTCCAGGGCGCACAGCTGGTAATCCGGGTGGGCCTCCCCGTGGTCCGGGAAGGAGAAGAGCATGCAGCCCTCCTCCGCCATCTCTCCCCAGGCCGTGAACTGCTCCCGCTGGTCCACTGACCAGCCAAATTCCTCCACGGTCTGGTAGTTCCAGGGCAGGGGCGTCCCCTCCAGCGTCAGCTCCAGCCGGGCGGACGCCGCCCCCTCGGGCAGGCCCACCGCGGCGGCGGCGGTCTCCCCGTCTCCCCCCTGGTGGGGGAGCAGGACCACCTGGAGCCGGTCCGCGGGCAGCACCTGGGTAATGGCGGCGTAGTGGTTGGTGAGCGCCTCGCCCCCGGACCCTATGGAAAGCACCTTGCCCACTGTGTACCAGCCTTCCCCCCGGGTGAGGAAGGCCGCGCCGCCGCCCGGGGCATCCAGCCGGTACACCAGCCGGGAGGGGGTCAGGAGATACTGCTCCTCCAGCTTGCGGAAGGTCCCATATCTGGTCAGCGCCGGAAAGTCCAGCGCCGCAGCCAGCGTCCCCAGCAGAAGCAGGACCGCCGCGGCGTTGCGGACAATCCGCCACTTCCGGGGCAGCCGGGGCAGCGGCAGGCATCTTTTCCCCTTCATTCCGCCGCCCCCTCTCCCAGCTCCACGGTCAGGTTCAGCTCCGTCCCCGCCAGATAGGTCAGGCGCACCCACTCCGCCGCCGGGTCAAAGTGGTTCAGCGCCAGATTGAGCTCCTGCCACCCCAGCCCGGTCTGCTCCCCCCGGGTGGTATAGCCGCGGACGTCCTCCTCATACCGGTTGCCCCGGCTGTCCTCCGCCTGAAGCAGAAACCACGCCCTCTCCCCCGCCTGCCAGATGTGGTCATAGGTCAGGCGGATGTCCAGATACAGGGTATAGTCCTCCGCCCCGTCCGCGCCGGGCTCCCGCCACAGGGCGGCCTGGTACACGGTGAAGGTCCCGTTCCCCTGCCGCCCCTCCAGGTCGGGCTCCGGGTCCCACAGGGCCACCCGCTCCCCTTCCCAGGTGGGGGCCGCGTCTCCAAAGAGGATCTCCCGGTTCGCCCGGGCCTCCTGATTTCGCTCCTGCTGCCAGGTCCAGCTGTCCCAGGCTCCGTCCAGAAGCTTTCCGCCCCACGTGATACCGTTCAGAATCAGTACGGCCGCCAGCGCCGCCTGACTGGCCCGCCACAGCCAGCCCAGCCAGGGCTTGTGGAGCCTGCCCAGGGCCTGCCCCACCTCCCAGGGGTCGCCCATCCCCTCCACCGCCTGCCGCTCCGCCTCCTCCGGCGTCAGCTCCGGGAACAGCCGCAGCAGATCGGCCGTCCGGTCCTCCAGGTGGGCCTCCAGCTCCTCCCGAACCGCCCGCTTGTCCGGGCCGAACCGGATCCACCGGGTGGCGGTGTCCAGCCACGTCCATTTCTTCATGGCCGCCCCCTACGCCAGGGCGTTGGCCCCGCCGGAGAGCACGTCGCCCACCCCCTGGCGGAAGGCCTCCCACTCCGCCTTTTTCTCCTCCAGCAGCTCCCGCCCCCGGCGGGTCAGGCGGTAGTACTTCCGCATCCGCCCGGTGGGGGCCTGCTGCTGATAGGAGGTCAGGTACTTCCCCTTCTCCAGGCCGTGCAGGATGGGATACAGGGTCCCCTCCTGCATCTGGAAGGTGTTGTTGGAGCGGCGGGAGAGCTCCTCGATCATCTGATAGCCGTACATGTCCCCCTTGTCCAGCAGGGACAGCACCAGCAGGGTGCTGCTCCCCGCCATCAGCCCTTTGTCAAATTTCATGGCCGTCTCTTCCTTTCCCGGGAAAATCCCGTGCCGTTATACCTTGTTGTTCCAGGTATATTATACCTGGAATCACAAGGTATGTCAAGGCCGCCTTTCCGCACCCGGGCCGCCGCCCCCGCATAGCATGGAGCAGTCATCTGTCAGGGGAGGAACAAGGACATGAACTCCATCTGGTGCAAACGGCTGAGCAATCTCCTGTGCGTCAAGAGCATCGTGACCCTGGTGCTGACGGCGGTGTTCGCCTATCTGGCCGCCACGGGCCAGATCTCCGGCCACGATTTTCTTACGGTGTTCTCCGTGGTCATCGCCTTTTATTTCGGCACCCAGAGCCAGCGGCTGAACGACCAGCTGGACGGCTCCCCCGCCTCCGGCGGCGGGTTGCCCAAGGATCCCGGCGCATAACCCGCGGCGGCAGGGCCGCCTGCCATTGAACCAGGGGCCTGCTGCAAAATGCCGTTTTCAAGGCCGAAGAGAACCTTAACACATTAAAAAAGCTGGTGAGCGCCGCAGCTTCGACGGCTCTCACCAGCTTTCCTTTGCCCCGTTTTTTTAATTCCTCTTTGCCCCCGGCCTCTTTCAGGCAGTTTTGTCTGCTCTCCGCGTCTTTCTTCCCCCGCCCGGCCGCAGCGCCAGCAGCACCGCCCCGGCGGCCAGCAGGGCGCCCTGAGCCCCCCAGACGGCCGGCGGCAGCTGAAACGCCGGGTCCAGGGTCCCCAGGGTCAGGGGATACCGGGTAAAAAAGCTCCCGTTCCAGACCGACAGCGCCCCCGGCAGCGGAAGGGCAAGCAGGACCAGGGGCACCAGCATCCACACATAGACCAGCCAGGGGCGCAGCCGCCCCAGCAGCCAGCCGCTGCCCAGCGCGAACACCAGGGGCGGGGCCAGGGTCACCAGGGCGGGAAGGAGCAGCGAGCTCCACCCGTACCATTGAAAATACCCTCCGTAGAACAGGGCGGCCTCCCCCAGACAGGCCAGGGCCAGCAGGACCGCCCCCGCCAGGGCGGCGGCGCACCTAGCCAGGGCGTACCGCCCCGGCTCCATAGGGGCCGCGTCGGTGAGCACCGCCGCCCGCCGAGCCTTGCCGGAGGTGAAAAAGGTCAGAAAGAACAGGCTCCCAATCCACAGCAGGGGAAGCATCCGGCTGAGATAGTCCCCGAAGCTCCAGGGGGAGAAGGGGGCGGTGTGGGACACCCCCAGGATGGTGGCGCCGGTGAGCACCTGCCAGCCGTAAAACAGCAGCACCAGCAGAAGCCCAAAAAAGAATTTGTTCCACAGCAGGCGTTTGCACTCATACAGAAAAATGTTACGCAAGGCCCAGATCCTCCTCCGTCAGCCCGCAGGCGTCCAAAAAGTCCTGATAGGTCAGATAGGGGTACGCGGGGTCGATCTCCCGGTTGAACAGCTGGCGCAAAATCCGGTCCATGGCCTCCTCGCCGCCCACCAGCTGCTCCGCCTTCAGAAGCTTCAGGGGCATCTCGCTGTACTGGCGCACATAGAGCAGGCTGCCCGCAATCTCCAGCTGCCGGTCCTCCGGCAGCTTCTCCAGGACCTCCGGATGGCGGACGTAGAAGTTCAGATAGTAGTCCTCCGCCTCCTGCCGCCACTGGTCCACATAGTTTTTCCTGGCATAATCCGCGCCGTACAGCTCCTTGGCGATGCGGTAGGAGGTATAGACCGTCAGGCCCTCGGAGGACCAGGGGCTGTCCTCCTCCGGCGTGTCAAACATGTTGCCCAGCCCCCACCACTGATGGACCAGCTCGTGGATCATGACCTCGCCGGCGCCGGCCCCCTTGCTGGCGTCTCTCAAATTGGCGGCGGTGAAGTCCGCCTCGTCCAGCAGGCTGGCGCCCTCCCCGGCGTAGCCCCCGCCGGCCACCCGGCTCTGGATCAGCTTCAGGGTGCCGCTTGTGCCGAAGGCCGACGGGAAGCCGTAGTGCTCCGTGCAGTAGTCCACCACCGCCTTCACCGCGTCCGCCGCTCCGGCGGCCTCCATGACCGCCTGATGCTTGCGGCCATAGTAGAATTCCACGGTGATGCCGCCGGCCTCCATGTCCTCCCGGACGTAGTCCCCGGCGTAGAGGATGCCGCCGGGGCGGTTGTGGGTATAGCGCCAGGTTCTGGTGCCGTCCCCGTGCTCCGCAACGACCTGGGCCTCACTGGTCCCAAAGGGGATGGCCAGCATGGCGGCGGGCAGGGTGATCTCCAGGGCGGTGGGATAGCCCTCGTCCCCCGGCAGCACGTTCAGCAGATAGGGGGCCAGGTTTTGATTCTCCAGGCAGACGTATTCCCCGCTGATCTCCGGTTCCCCCTGGCGGGTAGACGCGATGTTCCAGTCCCTGGGGAAGCCCCCGTACTCCAGCACCAGCTCCACCTCTTTGTCCGCCGGGAGGGCAATCTCCCACAGGGCCATGTTGCTCTCCTCATAGCCGGTGCGGACGGCGGAAAGCTCCGCCCCGCTGACGGACGCCTTCAGGTCATAGCCCGGGTCCAACCCGAAACAGACCGTCCACCCCCGGCCGGAGGTGTTCCGGAACCGGTAGACCGCCCGGCCCGACACCGTGCCGGCCCGGGTGTCCGGCGTCACCTGGATGGTGCGGTCCAGAAAGGTGACCCCCTCCGCGTAGTCCAGCTCATAGAGGTGCATGGCGCTCAGGTCCGGGTTGCTGTTGTCATAGAAGGGCTGGGCGGCATAGGCGGCCCCGGAGCAGGCCAGCAGCGCCAGGGCGATGGCCGGGCGATAAATCCGCCGGACGCTCCGGGCCAGGGAGCCGAGAGGCCCCTTTCCATACCGGCGGATGCACAGGCAGGACACGGCCCACACCCCCGCCAGAATCCCCAGCCAGGTCAGGCGCACATAGGCCACCGTGCGGAACAGCCGGAAGTTGGTAAAGTCGTCGGACAGGGCCCACACGCAGGGATTGAGCCAGCACAGCTGCCAGTCATCCGCCCACACGGTGAGGCTCAGCCCGGCGAAGGCAGCCAGCAGCACCGCCGACAGGTCGGCGCGCCGGGTGAACTGATAGGCGGCCCCGGCGGCCAGGACGGCCAGGGGCAGGGCCAGCCCCATAAACAGAAGGCAGGAGAGCACATAGTCCGCCCCGGTCAAGACGGCGCCGATGAGCCCCCCGCTGATGGGGCGCCACACCGCCATGGTGAGAACCAGAGCCAGCGCCGCCGCCGTTATCAGGGCCGGCAGGCGCACCAGGGCCAGGGTATGGGGTGAAAGCACCGCGTCGGTGAGCATGTCCACCCGGCTGCGGCGGGCCCGGTCCAGCTCGTAAATTGTGAGCAGGCCGAAGAGAATGCCGCCGATCACACCGCCGGCCAGGGCGGGGTTGGCCAGATACAGGGAGAGCATGGTGCCGGCATCGGCGGGCTGGTACACCGTCAGGCCCGCCACAGGGGACAGGACTGTCAGCAGGACCGCCAGCCAGGTCAGACGGCTGCGCAGCAGCCGCCCCAGCTCCAGAGGGAACAGGCGTATGGTTTTCATGGTTCCGCCTCCCGGGAGATGAGATAGAGGTAGGCGTCCTCCAGGGTGGGCTCCGCCGGCCGGACATAGTCGGGGAGGGTATCCGCCACCGCCCGGCACCGGACGCCCCCGCCGGTGTTCACCCGGGCGGTGATGCGGAGCCCCTGCTCCTGGGCGGCCTCCCGCTCCAAAAATACGCCCACGTGGCCGGCGGCGGACTGAATCAGTGCCTCCGGGGTGCCGGCAAACAAAATCCGGCCGTGGTTCATCACCACCAGGCTGCCGCACACCGACTGCACATCCTCAATGATATGGGTGGACAACAGCACCAGCCGGTCCTGGGCCGTCCGGGAGAACAGGTTGCGGAAGTGGATGCGCTCCTCCGGGTCCAGGCCCACCGTGGGCTCGTCCAGAATCAGAAGGGCCGGGTCCCCCAGCAGGGCCTGGGCGATGCCCACCCGCTGGCGCTGGCCGCCGGACAGGGTGCGGATTTTGGCCCGGGCCTTCTCCTCCAGATTGACGGCCTGCACGGCCTCCCGGACGGCCTTCTTCGCCTCCCGCAGCCCCTTCAGGGCGGCCATGTAGTCCAGAAACTCCGTGACGGTCAGCTCGTCAAACAGCCCGAAGTCCTGGGGCAGATAGCCCAGCTTTGCCTTCAGCTGCCGCTCCGCCTTGGCCAGGGGCTGGCCGTCCGCCAGGATGGCTCCCGCGGTGGGGAGCAGAGCGGACACCAGCAGCTTCATCAGGGTGGACTTGCCCGCCCCGTTGGGGCCCAGCAGGCCGACAAGGCCGGGGGACTTCAGGTCCAGGTTCAGCGCCCGCAGCGCCTGCTTCCCGTTGGGATAGGTCATGCTGACATTTTGAATGCTAAGTTCCATATTCGGGTTCCTTTCTCCTTGGGATGAGAACAGGATACCAGGTCGATGTGGAGGGGAGATGGAAGGAACGTGTGGTTTTTGTGGAGCGCGTGCAGCATAAAATTGGGGTGACAGCATATCCCGCTGTCACCCGTTCTGATTTCAATCTCTTTTGATAAAACTGACGCTTCCTTTGGCTCTGTGGCCCGTAACCGTAAATGTGTAAGTATCGTCTTGGGAAATCACAATTTCAAACGCAGAAGTGGGCACATCCCTCTGCGAATAGACAGACGCTCCCGCACTGTTTTCTATCTGGATATCCACACTTCCATCATCACTGACGATGATTGTATCAATGACATCTCCCGCTTTCAACGCCATCTCTCTATAATCGGAAGTATTTAAGATACTGTATTCCATGATAAATTGAGTGTCATTTCCTGTACTGCTGCCATTGAATGCGGCATGATTGCAGGCGCTTAACAGCGCCAGAGAAAAGCACACTATACAAGCAAGCCCTATTTTCTTCATTTTTTCATTATTTCACCTCGCACACTGAGGATATTCGCACCTCTGCGATCCGCAGCGGACTTGGGGTTTCCAAGTGGCCCGGCGGGCCGTCAGGAATGTGCGGAATAAAAGGCGTTCAGCCGATCCGCCAGCGCCTTCGGGTTTTCCTCATTCACCACATGCCCCGTGTGCTCGATGACCTGTAATTCCGCACCCTTGATGTTTTGGGCCAGGAAGCGGGCGGATTTCAGGTTCGCGCTGTCCTTTTCTCCGCAGAGAATCAGGGTGGGGCACCGGATGGCGGGCACCCGGCCGCTGAAATCCAGATTTTTCATGGAGTTCCCCAGGGCGAAGGTGTTTTTCTTGTCAAAGGCCATAGTCTCAAACATGGATTTGGGCAAAAGCCGGAACACCAGATTCTGCAGTGCAAACGCCGCTTTGGGGACCTTGTGGGGCGTGCCGATCAACACCAGTGTCCTGACCTTGTCCGGGAAATCCAGCACATAGTTCAACGCCAGAATCCCGCCCAGGGAGAGGCCGCACAGGTGGACCGGTCCGCCGGTTTCGGCGCAGTAATCCGCAAACGCCGCATAGAGGCTGGGATAGCCGGCCTCCTTCCCCCCAAGCAGGGCGGAGAGCTCGGGGCACAGGACGTCCTCCCGGCAATCCAGGCAGGAAACCGTCTCCGTCCAGCTGGCCGCCTTATGCCCGGATCCGTGGATTAAAATGATTTGTTCCATAGGTACCCTTTCCCTTCGGCAGTTTAGGTGTGTTTTGTTCATCGTACCATACCTTCGGCCGGAAGTCCACTACTGGGGCGCGGAAAAAACCGCACCTCCGCTTTCACCCCCTCCTGTGTGTTTTCAATGGTACAGGCCGCCTCGTGCCGGTCCAGAATCATTTTGACCAGATAGAGCCCCAGGCCGCTGCCTCCGGTGCTCCGGTTCCGGGAGCCCTCGGCCCGGTAGAAGGCCTCGAACAGACGGGGCAGGGCGTCTTCGCTGACATGAGCCGCCGTGTTCTCCACGGTCAGCGCCGGGCGTCCGCCCAATAGCCCGCACCACACCCGGATTTCCGCCCCCTCCGGCGAATAGAGGGAGGCGTTGGATAGCAGGTTTCCCACCGCCTTGCCCAGAAGGGACGGGTCGCCGGTGACGGCGATTTCCGGCGTCAGGTCCGACACCAGCCGCTGGCCCCGCTGTTCCATCAGCTCCCGATCCAGCGCCAGCTGTTCCTCCATCAGGGCGGACAGCTCCACCCGCTCCCGCCGGAGGGGGGCGGCGCCCGCCTCCATCCGGGAGATGGCCAGCATCTCCCCAATCAGGTTTTCCATCCGTCCCGTCACCTGGAGGGAGCGGAGCAGATACTTGTCCCGGTCCTGATACACCCCCACGCCCTCCAGCATGCCGGAAAGCTGCCCCTTCAAAATGGTGACCGGGGTTTTCAGCTCGTGGGAGGCGGCGTTGAAAAAGGCCATCCGCTGCCGGTCCAGCTCCCGCTCCCGGGCCACCTCCCCCTTCAGCGCGCGGTTGGCGCTCTCCAGCTCCCGCAGGGCGGCGGAGAGCTTTCCCGCCATCTCGTCCAGGCTGCGGCCCAGCCGGCCAATCTCGTCCCGCCGCTTCTCGCCGCAGGTCCACTGAAAGTCCAGCCGGGCCAGCTTCCCCGCGATGCCGCTGAGCCGCACCATGGGCCGGGTGATATACCGGGAGTAGACCAGGGCGCACAGCAGGGAGAACACCAGCAGCGCCAGCAGCAGCCACGGCGCCATTTGCACCAGGGCCCGCACCGCCAGATTTTCCGCCTCCATCCGGGGGGTGACGTAGAGGGTGCAGGGCCCCTCCTGTCCGGCAAACTGCACCTTTGCAGTGACGGTGGCCTGTTCGGACATGGTGACGGCCACCGTATCCTCTGACGCGGATGCGCCCGCATCGTAGGTCACGGCGGCATCCCCCTGGGCGGCGGTAACAAGCATGGAATCATCCTCGTAAACCGACCGGACGGCCAGCTGGGAACCGGTATCGGCCATCCGGCCATCCGGCCCCACCAGCATGGCCTCCGCCCCGGAGGCGCGGATAAAGGCATCCAGCACAGGGCCGCAGTCCTCCAGCGCCGTGCCGGTCAGCTTTTCCACCAGCGCGTCCACCTGGGCCGTCAGGTCGTCGGTGACCACGGCGGTATAGGTGCTGGGGGTGGCCCAGGCGATAAGGCCGAAGGTGACAGCCCCGGCCGAGAGCAGAATGAAAAACGTGATCAGGAAAATGCGGACGGTCAGGCTTTCAGCCATCTTCCTTCGCAGCACGATAGCCCACCCCCCTCACGGTTTCAATGTAGTCCCGGCCCAGCTTGCGGCGCAGGTTCTTGATATGGCTGTCCACCACCCGCTCGTCCCCATAGAAGTCATAGCCCCACAGACGGGAGAGCAGCATCTCCCGGGTGAACACCCGGCCGGGGGCGGACAGAAGGGTTTGGAGCAGCTCAAACTCCCGGGCGGTCAGCTCCAGGGGGCGGCCGGACAGCACCGCCTCCCTGGTTTCCGGATGGAGCACCAGCTCCCGGCAGCGCAGGCAGCGCTCCTCCTCCGCCCCCGCGCTCCGGCGGAGGATCACCCGAATCTTCTCCAGCAGAACGGGCATGGAGAAGGGCTTGGTTACATAGTCGTCAATGTTCAGCCGGAAGCCCCGCAGCTGCTCCTCCTCCCCGTCCAGGGCAGTGAGCATCAGAATGGGCACCTGGGACTGCCGGCGGATCACCTCGCACACCCCAAAGCCGTCAATTTTGGGCAGCATCACGTCCAACAGCACCAAATCAAAGGGCCGGGCCTGAAACAGGGCCAGCGCCTCCACGCCGTCCCCGGCCACGGCGGTCTCATAGCCCGCGTCCTTGAGATAGGCGCACAGCAGCTCCTGAATGTCCGGCTCGTCCTCCACAATCAAAATGTTTTTCACAAGAAATCACCCGCAGGGCAGTATAGCACACAATTGTGAATTTCCTGTGGAGATTTTTTCAGATACAGGCGGAAATTTCTCCCCGCGCTCCGCCCGCAGGGGCCCTCCCGCAGGGAGTTCCTGCGGCCGCAGCCGCAGGAATAAAATTTAATCCGTCATTTCCGGCGGCATGTACGTCGGAAATGACACCTCTCACGAAAAACAGTCCGACTTTTTTCCTGGGTCCCCACAAAAACCACGGTTTCCCTGAGAGCCCAAGGGAAACTGTGGTTTTCGTGGGAGAGGAGGAGCAGCGGAGGGAACGAGTATCCGGGTTTACACGGATACAAGCGATCCGCAGCTTGTGACGACGACATCGAGGGCTGTCTTTCGTGCAGCCTTTCTCGAAAAAGTGGCTTGTCAATTGATAGAAATTGACAAGCCACTTTTTCGACAGTCTCAAGCCCCTTCCCGGTCCCAACATGGGACCGGGAAGGGGCTTTTTTCGGAAGAGAGGGAATCACTTCCGCGCCGGCTTCAAAATATTGGTGTGAGGCAGGGCCATGCAGGGGTTGCGCAGGGTAGTCCATACCTCGAAATCCTCTACCGCGCACAAAGTACAGGAAACGGTTGCCCCCGGAGCACCCTCCTGGGGGTGGCGGCAGATGCAGTTGGGTTCATTGACGTGATCGGACATAATCCGATAGAGGTCCTGGAACCGCAGGGAGCCGTACCGCTCCTCCACCATCTGGGTGATGCGCTCATAGCGCTTGCGGGTGGAGGGGTAGTTCTCCGGAGGGGGGTTGTAGTGGCTGAGCTGGCCGCTGACCAGGTGGTTGGTCCGGTAGAGAACCCCCTGCCCCTCGTCCTTTTCCACATAGATCTCATCGGCGGTCATCTCTACCAGATAGGCCTCGCTGGGGTCGGCGGCAATCACGTTCAGTCCGTTCATCCGGGGGGCGGTGCGGCAGAATTCCACCGCCTCGGCGGCGGTCTTACAGGTGGTCAGCAGCACCCGGACATTCAGGAAAATGTCGGCCTCCTCTACCCGCTCTGTGCGGGTGGGGTCCTTTTCAGACCAGAAGCCGGTGGTGGTCACCGCCAGGCCGTGGCTGTTGATGCCCACGGCGGGATAGGTGAGGATGCCGGCCCCACCCACCTCGATGATCTCCAGGCCGTCGGAATATACATGATGGATCAATGCCTGCTCCAGGGGCATGGTCATATCCCGGTTTTTAATAATGTAGGTGCAGCCGTCGGCGGTGGCCTTGCCCCGGACGCACAGCATACTGCACTCCTGGGTGATGTGTCGGAAGGACTCGCACAGGAAATAGGCGGGGATATTCAGCAGCAAAATGTCATTCAGCGGCAGGCCGCTGCCCTGGGCAATACCCTGGAGCTCCTCGTACATCTCCGGGCGGCTGTTCTGGAAAAATTTCAGATTTCGGGACACAAAGCGCTGATAGGCCTCCATGTCCACCTTCTCCTGCTCCAGCTTGCGGTGGACCGTCTCCAGATTGCGCCGGATGGCGGCGGACAGCTCCTGCCCCTGCTGGACGCCCCGCTCAAAGGGGGTGCCGGACACCTGGCAATAGGCGTGTTCGTACTGTGAATTCATCAAAATTACCTCCTCACGCCTGCGGCTGGCCGCACAGCAGACAGCTGCAGATATGACCTTGTTGAGAAACCGCCCGGGCCTCCGGCACCGTGTCGCTGCACGCCGGCCCGGCCGCAAAGCAGCGGGGATGGAAGGGACAGCCCGACGGGACTGCGATGGGGCTGGGCAGGTCCCCCTGCAGAATAATGCGCTCCTGCTTCAGCGTGGGGTCGGGCAGGGGGACGGCGGACAGCAGCGCCTTGGTATAGGGGTGGGTGGGATTGGCAAAGAGCTCGGTCTTGTCCGCATACTCCACCACCTTGCCCAGATACATCACCGCCACTTGGCTGGAGATGTGCTGAACCACCCGCAGGTCGTGGGAGACAAAGACCAGAGCGATGCCCAGCTGCCGCTGCAGGCGGGTCAGCAGGTTGATAATCTGGGCCTGGATGGACACATCCAGGGCCGAGACGCACTCGTCGCACACAATCAGCTTGGGGCTTACCACCAGCGCCCGGGCAATGCACAGCCGCTGGCGCTGTCCGCCGGAAAATTCGTGGGGAAACTTGCGCATGCTGTCCTGGGGCAGCCCCACCAGATCCAGCAGCTCCCCGGCCCGCTTCATGGCCTCCTGCTTTGTCCCCAGGTGGTGGATCTCATAGGGCTCTGTCAGGATGTCGGCCACCCGCTGCCGCGGGTTGAGAGAGGCATAGGGGTCCTGGAAAATGATCTGGATATTCCGGCGCATGTGGCGCAGCGCCTCTTTGTCGGCGCGGGTCATATCCTGCCCCTGGAAGTACACGGTCCCCTCGGTGGGCTCCAGCAGGCGCATCATCACCCGGGCCAGGGTGGATTTGCCGCAGCCGGACTCGCCCACGATGCCCAGGGTCTCGCCCTCCCGGATACTCAGGGAGACCCCGTCCACCGCCTTGACATACTGGGTGACCTTGGCAAAGACGCCCTTGCGCACGGGGAACCACTTTTTGACATTGTCCACCTTCAGAAGGACTGGACGTTCAGACATGCTCGCTCCCCCCTTCTCCGGCCCGGGCCGGCTGAGCCTGCGCCCACTGGTCGGTGTATTTCCAGCACTGGACCAGATGCCCCTCCTCGGCCTGGACCACCGGGGGCAGCTGCTTTTGGCAGATCGCCCGGCACTGGGCGCAGCGGTTGTGGAAGGCGCAGCCCTCCGGCATGTTGTAGATGCTGGGGACGCTCCCCTCAATGGTCTGCAACTCCCCCTGGGTGTCATCCATACGGGGGATGGAGCGCAGCAGCCCCTCTGTATAGGGATGGAGCGGATGACGGAAGATGGTGTACACGTCCGCCTTTTCCACAATGTGGCCACAGTACATCACGGCCACGGTGTCCACCATGGAGGCCACCACCCCCAGGTCGTGGGTAATCAGGATGATGGAGGTGCCCAGCTTTTCGTTGATGGAGCGCAGCAGGTCCAGAATCTGCGCCTGGATGGTCACATCCAGGGCGGTGGTGGGCTCGTCGGCGATGAGCAGCTCCGGGTCGCACAGCAGGGCCATGGCGATCATCACCCGCTGGCGCATGCCGCCGGACAGCTCGAAGGGATACTGCTTCAGCCGGGTCTCCGGGCTGGGAATGCCCACCGTCCGCAGCATTTCCACGGCCAGCCGGTCTGCCTCCGCCCGGCCCGCCTTTTTGTGCAGAAGGACCACCTCCCGCAGCTGGTCGCCGATGGGAAACAGAGGATCCAGGCTGACCATGGGCTCCTGAAAGATCATGGAGATCTTGTTGCCCCGGATCTCGCACATCTGCCGCTCTGACTTGGTGAGCAGCTCCTCGCCGTTCAGGCGGATGCTTCCGGTGATCTGGGCCGGCGGGCTGGCCAGCAGGCGGATAATGCTTTTGGAGGTCACGCTCTTGCCTGACCCGGACTCCCCCACCAGACCCAGCTTTTCCCCCTTCGCCAGGGAGAAGCTGATGTGGTTGACCGCGGCGGCGGAGCCGTATTTGGTTTTAAAGGCGACGCTCAGGTCCTCTACGGACAGCAATGGTTGGTCAGTCATGATTTCGCTCCCCCTTTACACATCCAGTTTGGGGTCCAGATAGTCCCGCAGCCAATCCCCCAGCAGGTTGACCCCCAGCACGGTGAGGGTGATACACAGCCCGGGCAGGATACACTGCCACGGATTGGTGAGGATATTGGTCCGCGCCTCGCTGAGCATGCGGCCCCAGGTGGGGACGGTGATGGGCACGCCGTAGCCCAGGAAGCTGAGAGAGGCCTCAATCAGGACAATCTTGGCCATCTCCAGGGTGGCAATGACGATCACCGAGCTGATGATATTGGGCAGGATATGCTTGAAGATGATCCGGATATCCGTGCCGCCGGTGGCGCGGATGGCCTCCACATACTCCATTTCCTTGATGCCCAGAATTTCTCCCCGGACCAGCCGGGCGTACCGTACCCAGCTGGTAATGCCGGCAATCAGGATGACATTGCCCAGGCTGGAGCCCAGCACCGCGGCGATGAACAGGGCCAGCAGGGTGAAGGGGAAGCACAGCTGGATATCCACCAGGCGCATAATGACCGCGTCCACCCATTTTCCATAGTAGCCGGCCAGGCTGCCCAGGACCACGCCCACAATGCCGCCCACCACCGTGCCGGCCAGGGCCACGATCAGGGTCACCCGGGAGCCGTACAGCAGCCGGGAGAGGATGTCGCGGCCCAGCTGGTCGGTGCCCAGCAGATGCCCTTCCACAGCCCGCTCCCCCCAGATGGGGTCGGCCAGCTTGTTCATCACATTTTGTTCCATGGGGTCGCAGGGGGCCAGCACATGGGCAAAAATGGCGCAGAAAATGATAATCAGCACCAGAATCAGGCCCACCATCCCCGTCTTGCTGCGGCGCAGGCTGGCCCAGACGTCCTTAAATCCTTTTTCCACGAAGCTCCCCCCTACTGCAAACGGATGCGCGGATTGATCACGCAATACAGAATATCCACCACAAAGTTGATCACCACGAACACCACGGCCATCAGGAACACGATGCACTCCACCACCGCAAAGTCGCTGGAGGTGATGCTCTGAATGACCAGCCGGCCTACGCCGGGCCAGGCAAAAACGGTCTCGGTGATCACAGAGCCGCCCAGCAGAGAGGCAAACTGCATGCCCAGCATGGTGAGGATGGAGCTCAGGGCGTTTTTCAGCGCATGCTTGCTGATGACCTTCCGGGCGGGCAGGCCCTTGGCCTTGCACACGTCGATGTACTCCTTGCCCAGCACCTCAATCATGTTGCTGCGCAGCAGCCGGCAGATGGTTGCCGCGGAAAACAGGCCCAGGGTAAAGGCGGGGAGAATCAGGGAGCGCAGCCCCTCGTCCGCGCCGCCGGTGGGCAGCCACTGGAGCTTGACCGCAAAAAACATAATGAGCATCATGCCCAGCCAGAAGGCGGGCATACATTGGCCCAGCAGGGCCAGCACCCGGATGATCGCGTCGGACACGCTGTTGCGCTTCACCGCCGACAGGATACCTGCCGGCACCCCCAATACCACGCAAATCAGAAGGGCCGCGCAGGCCAGCGTCAAGGTAGCCGGCGCACGCTCCAGCACCACCTGCATGGCAGGCTCGTTATAGTAATAGGAGGTACCGAAGTCCCCCACCAGCGCGCCCTTTAAAAAGCGCACATATTGGACGGGCAGCGGGTCGTTGAAGCCCATCTTTTCTGCCAGGATTTCCATCTCCTCCTTCGGCGTGGTGGGGGAGACCATCAACTCCACCGGGTTGCCGGTGAGGTGCAGAATCACAAATACAACGACGGTAATGCCCAGGATCGCAATGACAGACTGCCAGAGCCGTTTCAGTAAGTACTTCCCCATGTTATCAACCTCTCGATACTGCGGCAGGCGGAGCAAAGCCGGATTTTTTATAAAAGGGAGGCGCACCCATCTTGATACGGGTGCGCCTCTTTGGCCCAATACCAGGGAAACACCGCGCCAGCTGCGGATATTCAATTGCTCCCCAGGCGCCGGGCTTACGCCACGGAGACGCCGTCCATCAGCACGACCTCGTCGGTGCGGGCCGTCCAGTTCTGGACCTTCTCGGAATTATAGGCGTACAGGACGTCCTGCTGGTACAGCCACAGGGCGGGCGCCTTGTCCACCATCATCTGCTGCATCTGGCTGAACAGCTCGGCCCGGGCGTCGGCGTCCATCTCAGAGGCGGCCTGGGCGGCCAGATCCATAAACTCCTGATCCACCCAGGTGCAATACCGGGCGCCCTCAGTAAAGCCGATGCTGGCAATCAGGTTGATGTCGCAGTAGGGGCCGCCCAGTCCCTGGAGGAAGGTGGGGGCCACAGTCCCCGCGCCAATCTCCTCGCGCTGGGTAGTACCGTCTTCCTCCTTAATGGTCATATTGATGCCCACCTCGGCCAGCTGACTGGCGATGGCCTGCACCACGTCGGTGCTGTTGAGCAGGCCGGAGGAGACGGAGCACTCAATGGTAAAGCCGTCGGCATAGCCGGCGTCGGCCAGCAGCTGGCGCGCCTTATCGGGATCATAGGTATAGCCCTGGACGTCGGGGTCATAGCCCTCGTACTCGGGGGTGGAGATGGAGGCCACCTTGACGGCGTAGCCGTCCAGTACGCCGGCGATCAGGGCGTCCCGATCCACGGCATAGTTCATGGCCTGACGCACCCGGATATCATCCAGGGGCGTCTCCTCGCCCACCAGGTTGAACTGCAGCCACACCACGCGGGTGGAGGGCTGGCCCACAACCGTGATTCCGTCCAGGCTCTGCAGATACTCGGCCTGGGTGGTGGGGACATTTACAATGATGTCCACCTCGCCCGCCTGAAGGGCGGCCACCCGGTCAGCCGCCTCGGGGATCACCTCATAAATCAGCCGGTCAAACTGGGCCACTTCGCCATAGTAGTCGGGGTTCTTCTCCATGACCACCTGCTGATCCTTCTCCCAGGAGACAAACTTAAAGGGGCCGGACCCGATGGGGGCCGCGGCAAAGCCCTCGTCGCCCACTTCTTCCACATAGGCGCTGGGCACGATCTTCACATAGTTCAGCCGCAGGGGCAGGGAGGGGAAGGGGTAGTCGGTGACGATGTTGAATTCAAAGTCGCCCAAGACCTCTACCTGCATGAAGGAAAAGTCGCCGGACAGGGCGTAAGTCTTCTCGGGATCCCGCAGACTGTTGATGGTGTAGGCCACGTCCTCGGCCGTCATCTGGACGCCGTTGGTGAAATACACATCCTGACGCAGGGTAAAGTGCCAGGTGGTGTCGTCCACCTGCTCATAGCTCTCGGCCGCATCCAGGACGATCTGGCCGGTGGGGTCGGTCTTGACCAGGGTGCTGTACAGGTTTGCCAGAACGCTGGCGCTGATGGTGGAGTTGCCGTTTCTGGGATCCAGGCCGGTGATATCGCTGCTGTTGGCCCAGGTGACGGTCTTCAGCTCCCCGTCGCCGCTTCCGCTGCCGCTCCCGCCGGAGCTCCCGCTGCCGCTGTCGCCGCCGCAGGCGCTGAGCAGCCCCAGGCAAAGGGCAACACTGAGGGCAAGAGACAAAACTTTTTTCATTTACCGTTCCTCCTTACACATATTGTTCGGATATGCAGATAACCCTCCGAAGAAGGGGAATCCCGTCAGACGGGCCGGTCATTTGCTGTTTTGGAGTATATATGGATTGAGGGTGTCCAGACGTCTGGCGGCAGCGGCCCCCTCCCGGTCGGCAATCAGGGATACCAGCAGCTCCAGCAGAAACATGGCCGCCACATTGGAGTTAAAAAAGCTGACGCTGTACACATCGGTCAGCAGCAGAATATCGGCCAGGCCGGCATGGGGGGCGGAGGGCCGATCCGTCAGCAGAATGATCCTGGCTCCCCGCTCCCGCGCAGAGCTGAGCCACCGCTCCGCATAGGCGCCATAGGGGTTGAAGTTGATCATCAGCAGACAGTCATCCGGCCCGATATCCAGCAGCTGCTCCACCGTCACGTCCCCCGTGGCCTCTACCACCCGGGGGGCAACCATGCGCAGCAGGAAGGCAAATTTGCCGGCCAGCGCCGCAGTAGGGCGGCGGCCCACAATAAATTTCACGCGGCTGTCCGCCAGCAGATCTGCGGCGGACCGGATGGTTTCCTCCGAATTTTTCTCCAGCACGCTTTGTAAATTCTTGCAGGTCAGGGCGGAGAACTGCTGAAACACATCCTCCTTGACATCCAGGCTCCGGTGCGTCTGAAGGCGTTCAAAAGGGGGCAGGAATCCCCGCTTCGGATAGTCCGCCCGCTCCAGGGCAAAATCCCGCATCTCTTTCTGCAGTGCCAGAAAGGAGGCGTAGCCCAGCGCCTTGCTGGTACGGGAGACCGTGGCGTCGCTTACATGGAGAATGCGGGCCAGCTCGCTGGTGGAGACATAGCAGACAGAGCTGAAATGATTCAGAATATATTCGGCAACCAGGGACTCCTTCGCTGTGAGGGGGGTGGATTTAATCCGCTGGGCCATAGCAGCGGGCAGTTCCATCGCGGGACCTCTCTTTCCTCTTGGGCAACGGAAATGATGGATTCATTATAATAATGAAATGTCGGAAAGTCAATATTTCTATTTCAAGAATATTGACTTTCCGACATTTTTGGGTAAACTGCCGCCCGGTTTTCCATATAATGGCTGGCTTCATCACAGTGCCGCATTATATTTTGTAGAAAAAGCTGAAACAGCGCTTTTTTCCTCGCCGCACCCAGACAAATTCGACGTGTTCTTTCTGTCTTTGCAGTCGGTTATTTTGCTCAATCAGCGTGATAAAGCTTCCCTGCCGCCCCAGTATAAATTCCGAATATTCTGTTCCCGTATCATTCTGTCGTGCTAAATTGTCGAATTATTTGCAAATTTTCTGTGCTTTCGCTTCATTTTATCCGCTGATGGTACTGAGATTCCACTCCGCCCTCAATTCCCCAGCATGATGTTCAGAATTTCCACGTCGGTGCTCTTCATGCCAACCCGGCCCATGCGGCCCACCGCCGCGATGGTGTCCTCCGGATTTTCCATGGTCATGCCCTCGCCGGGCTGGAACACATTGCCCTCCAGGCTCAGCTCCAGGGCCATCAGGGCGTTCTCTACCGCCAGGCCGATTTTGGCCGCGCAGCTGGCCTTGGCCCCGTCGCACACCATGCCGCCCAGGGTCTCGATGCTGTTGGTGATGGTGTCGCACAGAATCTGATAGATGCGATCCGGTTCTCCCTTCTGCTTCAGCATCATATAGGCCACGCCGCAGGCCGCCCCCGTGGCGGCGCTGGTGGCCCCGCAATAGGCGCTGAGGCTGCCGATATACTTCTTCTGGTGGACGCTGATGAGGTTGCCCAGCACCAGGGCCCGGTAGAGCAGATCCTGAGCCGCATTCCACTCCCTGGCATAGGTCACGATGGGCATGGTCACGGTGATGCCCTGGTTTCCGCTGCCGCTGTTGATCACCACCGGCAGGGAGCAGCCGCTCATCCGGGCGTCGCTGCCCGCGGCCGCGGCGGCCCTGGCCTGCAGCCGGACCCGGTTCAGGCCGCTGGCGCGCTGGGCGTTCTCCATCAGGATGCGGCCGGTCTCCACGCCGTATTTCCCCTTCAGCCCCTCGTCGGAGATGGCGGTGTTATAGGCGATCTGCCGGCCAATCAGCTCCTCCACATCCTCCATACGCACTGCGTCGGCAAATTCCAGGATGTTTTCCACGTTCAGGAGCATCCGATCCGCTCCCGTCTCCTTTTTCTCCCGGTTGGGGTCGGGGCGGCGGTTCAGCAGGACTTCTCCGTCCCGCTTCATATAGGTGATGTTGTTGTGGTGCTCCTGAATCTCAATTTCGGCGGTATGTCCGCCCCCTTCCAGCTCCACCACAATGTAGAGGTTGTCCACTCCCTCCACCAGCTCACAGGTGCAGAATCCCTGGCGCACCAGCTTCTGGGTGGTCTGGATATCCTCCGGCGTCACGGTTTCCAGCACGGCCAGCTCCCGCTCCGGGTCGCCGCCCACAATGCCCAGGGTGGCCGCCACATCCATGCCCCGCATCCCGCCGGAATTGGGGACAATGACGCCCTTTACATTTTTGATGATATTGCCGCTGCACTTGACCACGCAGCGCTCGGGCATTTCGCCCAGCAGCTGCCGCGCCTTGGCGCCGGCATAGGCGATGGCGATGGGCTCGGTGCAGCCCAGAGCCACCAGCAGTTCTTCTTTTAAAATTTCAAGGTGGTTTTGATATAATGTTTGATCCATAATTGTTCGGCTCCCATCTGGAGTAGGATTTCGTTTTCCGTCCGCTTGTCAATTCCAGGCGGACGGGGTAAAATGAAAAAAAATAGAAAGAGGATTGGAGTGTGGGGCTATGCTCAGTCTGACCAGCCTGAGATGCTTTGTGGCCGCAGCGGAGGAGCGGAACTTCACCCGTGCGGCCAAACGCCTGTTTATCTCCCAGCAGGCTCTGAGCAATCATATTTCCAAGCTGGAGGCCTACTATGATGTGCGGCTGTTTGACCGGGGCACGCCCCTGACGCTGACAGACGCGGGCCGGGCGCTCCAGCGCCGGGCCGCAGAAATCCTCAGCTCGGTGGATGACTACGCCCGCGAGGTGCAGGACATCAAGAATTTCCGCCAGGGAGAGCTGACCGTGGGCATCCCGGTGACCCGGGGGACCATTATGCTCCCGCCTCTGCTGTCCGCCTTTCACCAGATGTTCCCCCAGATTCAGCTCCATCTGGCGGAGTGCTCCTTCAGCGAGAACATCACCGACGTGCTGTATGACGGGACCGCCGACCTGTGCATCGGCTATGAGCCGAAGGACACAAAAGATCTGGCGGTCGTCCCTCTGTTTGAGGAAAAGTTCGTCCTTCTGGTCCCCAGCCAGCTGCTGAAGGAGCGCTATCCGGGCAGGCGGCTGGCCGAGGGCCCCCTCTCCATCGCCCGCTTTGCCAATCTCCCCTTTGTGGCCCAGAACCCGGAGTCCATGAATGGCCGGGTCTTTCGCACCCTGTGCCGCGAGGCGGGGATCGCGCCGGACATCGTGGTGTCCACCCAGAACCTGATCACCCAGTTCTCCCTGTGCATCGAGGGGCTGGGGGCCTGTGTGCTGCCTCTCACCTTTTTATCCCCCAATCAGCGGCTCTTCGGCCACGGGGGAACGCTGCTGTTCAGCCGGGACGGGCTGGAGCGTCTGTCCGTCTTCCTGCTTGACAGCAGCGCCATCGGCCCGCTTCAGATCTCTGTCTACCGGCTGAAAAACAAACTGCTGACCCGGGCAGGCCGGGAATTTATCCAGCTTGCCCGGGACATTTTCAGCGGGGTCAGAGACGATCAAATACTGACTCAATTTCGTTTCGGGTCTTTCCAATAAAGGAGAGCATCTCGTCGTCCAAAGGATAGCGGATGACGCACCCCGGAGTCAAAATCTGGTGCCGTCCGCCCAGCAGCTTGAAGCACTCATAGATCTGGTTCTGGATGGCGCCCCGGTTGCCCTGGGTGATGTCGGTGCGGCTCAGGCCGCCCATCAGGCACTTCCCGGTCAGGGCATAGGCCTCGTCCAGCGCGGGCAGCGTCTCCCAGGCGTGCCAGTTGAAGACCTGCACCGGATAGTCCTTGAGGATCTGGAACATGATGTTGTTGCCGTGGCAGTGGATGGTATTCATCCAGCCCTTTCCGGCCGCCTCCAGCACCCGCAGGTCATAGGGCGTGCCGTACTCCCGGTACTCCGCCTCGGTGCACTTGTCATAGCTGCTCATCTGGGAGGCGTAGAAGATCCCGTCGGCCCCCATCTCGATGGCCGCGGCTGCCAGCTGGGCGGTGGTCTCGGTGATCACCTCCAGGGCCGCCTTCACGTCCTCCCCGTACCCCTCCCGGATATAGGAGAGCAGCTTCCCGCCGCAGACCTTGTCGGCAATGGTGATGGGGGTGAACACGGTGAAGATGACCGGGACCTCCTCCCCCTTCAGCTTGTCCAGAACCAGCTGCAGGTGGCGCAGCTCCCGGGCGTTGCTGCCCTGGGTGCAGGGGCATACCGTCAGCTTGTGCCAGTCCTCCGGGCCGGCGATGGGGGTGCTGACCACCTTGGCCACGCCGCCCTTGACGATCTCAGAGTAGTCCACGGTGCACCCAAAGTCCTCGATGGGATACATCCCGTTGTTCATGGTCTTGACAAAGTCAAAGTCGTACTTCTTATAAAACTCATAGGTCTTCTGGGCAATGGCCTCCGGGTCCAGATCGGTGCCCGGCATGTGGCTCCAGAAGGAATAGGGCATCTTGTCCGGCTTTTCTCCCCGGATCGCGGCCTGGATTCGTTCCTTTTTCGTCATAGATCAACAGCTCCTCTCCCGGCCCCGTCTTTCCGACGGGGCCGGCTTGTTTGATTGGTTTTTATTGCTTTTTGATGATGATCTTATCCCGGGGGGACTGGGTCAGGAACTCAAAGCCGTCCTCGGTAATCAAAACCGTGTCGCTGTGGCGCACCGCGCCCAGCTGGGCGCTCATCAGGCCGGGCTCCACCGTCAGAATCATGCCGGGGGCCAGGGCCGCCTTGTTGCCCTTGGTCACCGAGGGGAACTCGTGGGAGGACAGGCCCATGCCGTGGCCGCAGCGTCCGGGCAGGATGGCGCCGAAGCCCGCATCCTCGTACTCCTTCATGGCGGCGAAATACAAATCCTCAAAGATTGTGCCGGGGCGGAGCATCCGGAAAATGCTGTCCCGTGCCCGCAGCATGGCGTCATAGGCCCGGGTGCGCTCCTCGTTCACGTGGTCCACAATGACGGTGCGCTCGTTTTCCACATTATAGCCCCCGATCCGGGCCCAGCTCATGGGCATGGTCAGATCGCCGGGCATGGGCACATAGCCGGTGGGGCAGTCGCAGCCATAGTTGAGCCGCTCGTTGGACATGCACCAGACCACCAGGGTGTCGATGTCCGCCGTCTCCGAGTTGGAGAAGCCGGAGACCTCGTACTGCTGATACTTCTCGTGCCAGCGCATGCGCATGGCATACTGCCCCTCGGTGGCGGCGCGGGCCTCGCTGGCCCCCTCCTCCAGAGCCTGGATGGCCCGGGTCACGCCCAGATCCACCAGCTCGCCGGAGATCCGGCACATCTTAATCTCGTGGGGGTCCTTAATCAGCCGCAGATCCACGGCATCCTGGGACACGTCCACATATTCCTTCACCTGGAGCTTGGTCTTCAGCCGGCTCAGGAAATTCATGCTGGCGTAGTCGCCCTCCACGCCCACGGTGAGGGGCTCTCCCCCCAGCAGCTCCCGCATGGCGTCCATGGCATCCATGGCGATGGCCTGGGTGGCCCCCCACTTGCCATAGCACAGCACCCGGTCCGCCGCGCCTTCGTTCACCGCGTGGTCGTGGCGGATGCTGTGGACCAGCAGAAACGCGTCGTCCTTCGTGATGATGAAATAGGGGACGTGGCTGATGATAATGGGGTTGAAGTTGCTGAAATAGAACACATTCTCCGGGCGCAGCAGGATGGACACATCCACGCCCTTCGCCTCCATGCGCTCCCGCATCCGGCGGACCCGCTCCTTCACATAGCCCCGCAGCTCCGGACTGGAGCGCTTTTCCTGCAGTACATCCATAGTAAAAACCTCCCGTGATGAAATGTTAGAACAGTACCGCGGCTTTAACCGCCGTAGGCTGAAATATCAAAGGTAACAAAGCTGTTGGGCCCAAGGGGCAGATTCAGGAAGAACCAGATCAGCAGCTCCGCCACCATGAACAGGAAGAAGACGATAACGTACGGCATGGTATTGGACATCAGCGTCCCGAAGCCGGCCCGCTTGTCATACTTCTGTGCCAGGGCCAGCAGCATGCCGAAATAGGCGTCGGACACGTTCATGGGGTTGGTCACCGCGTCGCCGATGCGGTAGGCCATCTGAACCAGGGCGGGGGAATAGCCCATCAGCATGAACATGGGGACAAACACGCTGGCCAGAATGGACCACTTGGTGGAGGCGGAACCGATAAACAGGTTCAGGAAGCAGCACATGACAACAAACAAGATGAGGATGCCCCAGATAGGCAGGCCGGAGGACTCCAGCAGGTTGGCGCCGTGGATGGCCAGGACGATGCCCAGGTTGGACCAGTCGAAATAGGCCAGGAACTGGGCAATGAAGTAGAACAGCGCGATGTAGGTGGCCATATTGCCCATGGCGGTGCTCATGGAGGCGGCCACGTCGTCAAACTTCTTGAAGCGCCCGGAGCCATAGCCGAAGGCGACGCCCGGAATGGCAAACATCAGGGCAATCAGCACCGTCATGCCGGACATCAGGGGGGCGCTTGAGCTGATCAGAGATCCGCTCTCGTCCGCCAGGACGCCGGTCACACACAGGATCACCACAACCGCAATATAGATGAGGAAGGCGGTCAGCGCGCACCGCAGGCCCTTTTTGTCCTGGGCCGTGGGCTCCGTGTTTTCCGAAACAAAGTCTCCCGTATAACGGCCCAGCCGGGGCTCCACAATCTTCAGCGTCACCAGCGTGGAAAAGATGGTCAGGAACACAACAGAAACACTGGAGAAGTACCAGTTCATAGAGGGGGCCAGCGTAATATCCGGGATCAGCAGCTGGGCGGCCGCCTCTGTGAAGCCCATGTTGATCACGTCCATGGAGGTGATCATAAAGTTGGACGCAAAGGCTCCGGAGACCGAGGCATAGGCCGCAAACATGCCGGCAAAGGGGTTGCGCCCCATGGCCGCCCAAATCATAGCGCCCAGCGGGGGCAGAACGACGAAGCCGGCGCCGCCGGCACAGTCCGCCATTACGCACACAAAGGTAAAGATCACAATGACCTTCAGATCGGACCCTTTCGCTTTGGCCAGGCCGTGCAGCGCGGTGTGGAACAGGCCGGACGCCTCCGCCACGCCCACGCCCAGCATACAGGTCAGGGTCAGGCCCATTGCAGAGGTCCCGGTAAAGTTGCTGACAAATTTGGTCAGCATCTGGACAAAGCCGTCCCGACTGAACAGGTTGACAACCTTTACCACTTCCCCTGTCACCGGGTTGACCGCGCTGACGTCAAAAATGGAGCAAATCGCCGAGGCGGCAATGACAATAATACACAGAGAAATAAACAGCAGCATGGGGTTTGGGATCTTGTTGCCCAAGATCTCAACGCCCCGCAGGAATCGTTCCAGCGGGCCTTTTTTGGTTTGCTCAATGGACATAGCGTATTCTCCTTCCTTTTTCGCGAAACACACCCGTTCCTTGGAAAACGAGACGCGCCCTGCGCGGTTTGCCTCCATTTCAGAACCGCCGCACCAGTTTGGACAGGCCCCCTTCTCCCTTCCCTCCCGACTGTGTCAGCCCTATTGTAGTGCAGCAGTGAAAACCTGTCCAACAAAAAAAGTGGAAAACCGACAACTATTCTGTTGTGAGAAATCCGGCTATGCTGGGCTATCCATTTCCGCCCCGGGCAAGAGGAAAAAAAGTAGACAAAATATACCCCGGAACTTCATGCAATTTCCCAATAACTATCCGCCCTGGGCGCTGTTCCAATGCCTGTGCCCGCTCTTCTGAACAAACCGTTTTCAATAAATCGAATAAAAAAACCGCCCGCCGTCCGCGCTTCTGCGCAGCCTTCCCCCCCCGTCCTGACACAGCAGCGGCGGGGACAGTTGCAATAAGCGCCGCTTTATGTTCTAATAGGGCACAGAAGTGTTCCCCCCGGGGCCGCTGCGCTCCGGGGGGAACCGGCTTTTCCATCCGGAAGCTGAGACGCCCACAGGCAAATTTCAGTACAAAGCATCAAAGGAGGGTTTTCTTCATGAAATTCGGCATTCTGGGGGCAGGCAACACCGGGAAGGCGTACAGCGCGCTGCTGTCCGCCCTGGGACAGGAGGTTATCCTCTATGACCGGAACCCGGCCCGTCTGGCCCCTCTTCAGGACGGAATCCAGGCCAGCGGCGCGGTGGAGGGGCGGTACCAGATCCCGGTGACCGCAGATCCGGCTCAGGCGGCGGACAGCGACGTGCTGCTGGTCTGCACCACCGCCGACGGCCATCGCCCTCTGGCCGCCCGGCTGCGGGGCCTGCTGCGCCCGGGACAGAGCATCCTGGTGACAAACTGCTGCTGGGGCGCGGTGGAGTTTGACCAGGAGCTGGGGGCGGAGGCAGAGGAGAAGGGCTGTCCCATCGGCGAGACCTCCGGCCAGCTGATCCTCTGTAACTCCCCCGCCCCCGGGGCGGTATATCTGAAGACCATCAAGCAGCACATTTCCCTCGCCTGCGTCCGCACGGCGGACACGAAGCGGCTGCTCTCCCGCCTCGCCCCCCTCTTCCCCCAGTTTTCCCCCGCCTCCAGTGTGCTGGAGACCTCTTTGAACAATACAAACCCCGTGGCCCACGGCCCCCTCGCCCTGTTCAACCTGACCCGGATTGACAACGGCGAGGACTTCCTTCTCTTCGGCACCGGCGCGACTCATGGAGTGACGCGGGCGATGGAGGCCATCGACCGGGAACGGGTGGCTGTGGCCCAGGCCTGCGGCGTGCCTGCCGCCTCGCAGCTGGAGCTGCTCAACTCCTTCTGGCCGGAGTCCCGCTCCAGCCTCTATGAGGTCTTCCACCGCACGCCCGCCTACGGGGTCACCAAGGGCCCCAAGAGTCTGCAGCACCGGTATTTCACCGAGGACCTGCCCTATGGCCTGGTCCCCTGCGTCCGGCTGGGGAAAAAGCTCGATGTCCCCACCCCCCGCCTGAAGGCGCTCATCACCGTGCTGGGGCTGTACCTGGGGGAGGACTATCTCCGGCAGGGGCCGGAGCTGGAGCGCCTGGATCTCTCCCGCTACCAGGCCCCGGCGGGGGCGTAACGGTTCGGCCGCCTGATTCCTTGTGAAATGTGCGGGAATTTCCCGCTGTCAGGCATAAAATACGGCAAATACGGGGCTCCTGGGCCCTGGAACACCATTGACAATTTTTGCTGGGAAAGATACAATCAAATTGGCACAGCTGGCCCGCCGGAGCGGCGCCGCTGTGACTGAACCACCGGGCGTGTGCCCGTGTGAAGGCAAAACGGAGAGCGCTATGAGAGAAGATCTGACGATTCGACTGAAACAGTTTAAGGAATGCTACTCTGTGGACGCGTCTGTACAGGGGCGCGTCACCAAACCGCCCGTGGAATTTATCGGCGAAGAGATTCTGGATCTGACCGTCTCCGCCTTGCTGCAGGGCGAAAATGTCCTGCTGTGCGGAGGAAAGGCCACCGGCAAAAATATATTGGCGGACAATCTGGCCTGGCTGTTTGGCCGGCCCGTCTACAATGTCTCCTTCCACGTGAACACCGACAGCAGCACCCTCATCGGCACGGACACCTTTGTGGGCGGCGAGGTGCGCCTGCGCAACGGCCCGGTGGCACAGGCCGCCCAGTACGGCGGCTTCTGCATCCTGGACGAGATCAATATGGCCAAGAATGACGCCGTCGCCGTGATGCACTCGGTGCTGGACTACCGCAGGCTGATCGATGTGCCGGGCTATGACTGCATCCCCATGCACCCGGCCACCCGCTTCATCGCCACCATGAACTATGGCTATGCGGGCACCCGGGAGCTGAACGAGGCTCTGGTCTCCCGCTTCACGGTCATCCGCATGCCCACCCTGCAGCCCCAGCAGCTGCACCAGCTGCTGCTGAACGACGCCCCCGGGGCCTCGGCGGAGCACATTGATCGCTGTATCGGGCTGTTTATGGATCTGAACGAGAAGGCGGTCAACGGCGAGATCTCCACCCACCCGGTGGATCTGCGGGGCATGATTTCCGCCCTGCGGCTGATGGCCGACGGCATGCGCCCCAAGGACGCCATCGCCATCAGCATCACCAACAAATGCTTTGACGAGTACGAGTATCAGCTGGTTCAGGATGTTGTAATGACAAGATTTGTCTGACAGGAGAACACCGTGAGTATTGATAGAGAGGAAAGCCTGTTCCTGACGGTTTCCGAGGACCACCGCAGCCGGGAATATCCGCAGTTTATCCGCCTGATGAGCGACTCCTACCGCAGGGCGGGCGGCATGATTGGGTTGTATGAGGGGGTCATTCTGGGCGGCAGCGACAAGCTGTTTGGGCTGGAGGAGCTGAACCTGTGGCTCAGGCGGCACCGCTTTGCGGCCTTTGACATGCATGTTCTGCTGCCCATCACCCATATCTGTCTGGAATATGTCGTGCGCAGGAAGCTGGCGGACGAGCGTCCCGGCATCCCGGTCATGGCGGAGCAGGCCGCCCGGGAGCTGCTGGATTTCGACCCCCTGCGGCTGCGGCACTCCTCCCGGGGCTGGCTGAGCATCTATTGGCTGACGGAGCAGTTCCCCCGGACGGCGAACGAGGAGAGCCGCCGGATTCTGAAAAACTTCTCCGGCTTCGAGCATGTGCTGCAGCTGTTCGTCCGTCTGGTGGAGGAGAGCGTGAACTGTGCAGACGCAAGGGCGCTGGTGGAACAGGCCGTGCAGCTGTACAAGGAGGTTTTCACCAAGTACTTCGCCCCCGACCACAGCCACGACGAGCTCCCCGTATTCGAGCTCTCAGACGACCTGTGGGAGGGACAGCACCTGGCCCCGGACCAGGTGCAGCCCCCGGAGCCGGACGATTCCCAGCCCGAACTGAAGTATGACAAGGCCAGCGACGCCTCGGCGGACGGCATGGAGCTGTCTGAGGAGGCCCTGGCCTCCATTCCCGAGTACCTTGCCCAAAATTTCGGCCCCAGCTTCCAGACGGAAAAGGCCATGGAGGAGATCGAGCGGACGGTCTGCGTGGGCATCCACGAGGGGCGCAAGCTGCTGTTCACAGACGGCCTTCCGGAGAGCGCCTATGAAGGGACCTCCGACCGGGCCGTCTCCCTGAAGGCCTGCCGGGACGCCAACCTGCGCATGCTGGAGGAGCATGAGGACTCCGCCCGCCAGGGGATCCGCAGCATCGAGCAGGCCTTCCAGAACGCGCTGAATTTGAAAAATGACCCGGAAATCTACCTTGCCGACCACGGCGTGCTGGTTAACAGCGCCCTGTGGAAGGTGGGGCGCTGCAGGGATCCGCAGCTCTTTCACAAAATATTCCGCCAGGATCAGTCCACCGTTGTGGTGGAGCTGCTGATTGACGCCAGCGGCTCCCAGGCCGTGCGCCAGTCCATGGTGGCCCTTCAGAGCTATCTGTTCAGCGCCGCCCTGAGCCGGATTCAGATTCCCCACCGGGTCATGAGCTACTGCACCTATGGGGATCACACCATACTCCGCCGCTTCCGGGACTACGACGACAAGCCCTCGGCAGACCGAAAAATTCTGGAATACCGGGCAACCTCCAACAACCGGGACGGGCTGGCCCTGGCGGCCGCCGGGGTCGACCTGTTGAAGCGCCGGGAGGACCACAAGATTGTCATCGTCTTCAGCGACGGCCTGCCCAACGACATGGTGAGCGGCCGGGTCCGGTCCGGCACCCCCGGAAAATATATCGGGGACGCAGCCATACGGGACACCTGCTTCCAGGTCAGAAGGCTGCGCCGGGAGGGCGTGCACCTCATCGGCATCTTCCTGGGCGACGACAGCGAGCTGGAAAATGAGCGGATGATCTACGGCTCCTCCTTCCTGCGCATCCGCCGGGCGGAGGACTTCGGCGGCTCGGCCGGCAAGCGGCTGAGCGAAACCCTGCTTCTGCTGTAAGAATATCCCCATGAACCGCACTGCATGGCCGCAGCCATAACCAATAACATTCAGGAAGCGGATACCGCCTGCCCGGCGGTATCCGCTTCCTGAGGTTGTCAGTTCCGAGGCGCATGTTCCCGGAAATGACAGGATTTCATTTTATTCCGTCGTCTGCGGACGACTTAAACTTCTTGCAGGAGGGCTTTTTTGACAAGCTGAGAAAGCAGCTTGGATGTCCTGCGGAATCTCCGTCTTTTCCTCCTGCCTTTGGGTCCAAGTCACTTGGGCCCTCTTTTTCAGCAAGCAATATATTTTGAAATTTTACCGCCCGCCTTCGCCGATCGATCGCAATCGGCGAAGGCGGGCGGTGTTTTCTCCCTCTGTCTACCTCCGTTGCCGTTCTGATTAAAACTTCTGCCCTAGAAATGACTCAGAATTTGCAGGGAAGCAAAAGAAGAACTAAATTGCTCGATATGGATGTGTATGGAAAAGGGGACATGACGGCTCAGTCCGGGCCAGAACCGCCGGAAGCTTCCGCATCATATGCAGAGCGGGGGAGAGAACGCCTGCCGTGCGGCGGAGTCCGCTCTGAACGGGGAGAGACGCTTTCCTTCTGCTTCAAATAGCGCCACAGCGTGGTGCGGCTGATCCCCAGCTGCTGGGCTGCCGCTGTCTGGTTGCCGTGGTTGGCGGAGACGGCCTGCAGGATAGCACCCCGGATGATCTGATCCAGGGTCTGATTCTGGGGAAAGGTGATGGTTGGAGGGGTATGGTCTCGGTTGAGGCTCCGCTCCCGGGAAAGCAGCTCCGCCACGGCGCTGCTGCGGATATAGGAGGAGGCAGCCAGGGCGGCCAGTTCGTAAAGTACCCCCTTGAACTGGGTATAGTTGCCGGGCCAGTCATAGGCGCACAGATGTTCCATGGCCCGGGGATCAAAGCCGGAGATTTGCTTGCCCAGTTCCAGATTCAGCCCCGCCAGGTACCGGTTGGCCAAAGAGGGGATCTCATCCGCCCGGCTGCGCAGGGTAGGCAGGCGGAGCACCATGCACCCCAGCTTCGCGGAAAACAGGCGTCCCGCATCAGGCGGGGAATTCTCTGTACAGGTGCAGGAGAAGATCAGACGGTCCCGCTTGGGCAGGCCAGTCTCCTGGATAACAGACATCAGTTCCAACTGGCGGCGGCTGGGAATGGCTTCAAAGTGCTGGAAATAGATGGTGTTGTCAGTGGCGTTCAGGGGGGAGCTGTAATGGTTCAGCAGGAAGTCCCAGCTCTTATCGTTCATCACGGAGCAGTCAGCCACTACAAAGGGGTGGGAGGACAAGGGGCTGCGCAGGTACAGGGCCCGGGCAATCTGTTCCTTTCCGGTGCCGATTTCCCCCAGAATCATGACAGGCTGGCGGATGGAGGCGATGGCGGGAAGGACGGTCTCCACCTCTCCCATGGCCCCGCTGATGTTGTAGAAGCTGCCGGCAAACAGGTGGGCACACTCAATCTTATTGAAAAACCGCAGCCCGGCTTTATTGGCGCGCAATGCAATTTGCGCGGCGCGGTAGTGGAAGAGGAAGTACCGTGTCGTCCCCAGGATCAGGACTCGGGCGGTAACGGTGTAAAGCTGATCCCGCTCATTGTGGTAGAACGTCATGGAAGATTCCGGGGAGATGCCTGCCATTTTGTCCCGGAACGCCTCCAGCAGGGCCTGAGGCGGCTCTGCCGGAAAGCAATAGAACAACGCTCCCTCCTGATCCAAAACGAGGACATGGTCGTGCTTGGAGCGGGCAATGCTGCTCAGAAACAGATTTTCCTGGCGCAGCGACCGCGACCTGCTCCCGATGGTTATCGCCTGTTCCAGGGCCGCGCGGAGCGCTTCCGCTCCAGACGTGACCAAAAAGGCATCCAAGCCCATCTGTCTGGCCAAGGTATGGGTAACCATATCTCCGACCACCATGCGGTAGCCGCTCTCTTTCAGCCGCTTCAGGACCTCGGACGCATCTTCGGCGCTGTAAACGGTCAAAATATCGATGTTATAGCGCAGCAGGTCACACAGGATGTGGGCCGGTTCTGTAACGCTGGGGAAGCCCACAATGGCATAGCGGTCAGAGTAGTTTCCTGCCAGCTTGATGGCCCGCAGCACATCATAGACAGAAAGTTGGATTTCTACCACAGGAATATCGGTTATCCGGCGGATCAGCTGGGCTGTACCGCCGCGGGAGATAATGCAGTCATAGATTCCCGCAGGGAGCTCCTGGACGATGCCCGCCCCAGCCTCCAGATCACCGGTCCGGACATCCAGATGGAGGTCGGGAAAGGCCTCCGCCTCACGCTCCATGGCCAGCTTCATGCCTTCATAGGGGGCAATTCCCAGGACATGGGTCTGATCCTGTGCCACACAATCCACACCCTTTCCAAAAACAGCTTCAATCGTTTTAAATTGTAACATAAGCTCGCCCAAACAGCAAGAAATTTGTTTATAAATGAAACGTTATTTTAAACAAAATGGTAAGAATCGACTCAAAAGTTTCAATTATAAACAGATGCAATTCGGATTCTGATTGTTGTCTGTACAGAAAGCCAATAAAATACAAACCGATAAAGCCAATATGTGTTGTATATAGTGTGGTAGAAAAGGAGAGTGGCCCATGGCCTCTTTGTTAATGATTGCCGATGATTTCACCGGGGCCTTGGATACTGGTGTACAGTTTGCCGCCAGCGGGGTCCAAACCCGGGTGATCGTGGGCGGAGATGTGGACTTGGCTGCCCGCGGGGAAGATGTTCAGGTGCTGGTAATAGATGCCGAGACTCGGCATCTTCCGCCAGAGCGGGCCTATGCCGTAGTGGAGAAGCTTGTCCGGCAGGCGGAGGCCCTAGGCGTGCAATATATCTACAAAAAGACGGATTCCGCCCTGCGGGGCAATATCGGCGCGGAATTGACCGCGCTGCTGCGGGCCAGCGGCCAAAAGCAGCTGCCGTTTCTGCCCGCCTACCCCAAGATGGGGCGGACAACCCAGGGGGGTGTCCACCTGATCAAGGGAGTGCCCGTAGCAGAGAGTGTGTTTGGACAGGACCCCTTTGAGCCGGTACGGCACTCCCATGTGGCACAGATCCTTGGGGAACAGAGCGGCGTCCCTGTGCATGTGAGCCCAGCCCTGAAAGCGGGGGATCCCCTGCCGGAAGAGGATGGCATTCTGGTCTTTGACGGGACAACAGATCAGGAACTGGCCGGTACGGGGCAGCGGCTTTTGCAGAGCGGCCGACTGCATATCATGGCCGGCTGTGCCGGCTTCGGAGGCGCGCTGCCGGGGCTGCTGGGACTGACGTGCGGAAAATGCGTGGAGATGCCAAAGCTGGACAGGAGGCTGCTGGTGATATGCGGCAGCGTGAACCCCATCACGGTGGCTCAGATGGAGGCGGCGGAGCGCTCCGGTATTGTGCGGCGGCAGATGACACCGGAGCAGAAGCTCCAGCCCGGCTATTGGCAGACGAACCAGGGGAAGCGGGAGCTGGCCGCCCTTCAGGACAGCGTGGCCCGGTACAATCCCTTTATCCTGGATACCAATGATCCGGGAGACAGCCGGCTTACCCAGGACTATGCCCGGCGCCACGGTATTGATTTGGATGGTATCCGCCTTGGAATTTCTCAGACGGTGGGATACCTGGTCAGCAAGCTGTTCCCGGATCCCAATGTGGGGACCCTTCTGATTACCGGAGGAGATACCCTCCTGCAGTGCATGAACTATATGGGGGTCGACCAGGTGGAGCCTGTATGCGAGCTGTCCTCCGGCGTGGTTCTCTCCCTTGTGACCTATCAGGGCCACACCCGCTGCGTTCTGACCAAGTCGGGCGGCTTCGGCCAGGAGACCCTGGTGACTGATTTGGCCCGGCTGCTGGCCGGCCCGGAAGAAATGTGTAAGCCGCAGGCGGTAAATGCCTGAAATGATAGGAAACACGTACGACAAAGGAGGACAACGAAAATGGATTATCCGAAGCTACCTGGTCTGACCCCGGACGGACGGGTCTATTGGAACGAGGAAATGGGGACCGCAGAGGCACGCATCCCCAACGGCGGTTACCGCAGCGGGCACGGGCCCGCCCTGCTGGAGCTGCCCAACGGAGATCTGCTGTGCGTATGGTTTGCCGGCTCCTTCGAGGGCAACGCCGATGTGCACATCGTCTGCTCCCGGCTGGAGAAGGACAGCGGCTCGTGGACCGAGCCGGTGGATGTCTCCAACGACCCCCTGCGCAGCGAGCAGAACCCCTCTTTGTTCTACGGCCCCGACGGGGCGGCCTGGTGTATGTACACCGCCCAGCTGGACCGGCAGGCGGGCAAGGACAACATGCAGTTCACCGCCGTGGTCCGCTGCCAGAAGAGCACCGACGGCGGCCGGACCTGGGGGCCCTATGAGACTGTCTTCCCCGAGGAGGGCACCTTCTGCCGCCAGCCTATCCAGGTGCTGTCCAATGGCCGGTGGATTTTCTCCAACTGGCTGTGCACCGACTCCGCCGAGGGCCTGTCCGGCGACCCCACCGCATTCCGCATCTCCGACGACCAGGGCAAGACCTGGCGCATGGTGATGATGCCCAAGTCCAACGGCCATGTCCATGCCAACGTGGTAGAGCTGGAGCCCGGCCATCTGGTGGCCTTTATGCGCAACCGGGAGGCCTACCGGATCCACCGCAGCGAGTCCTTTGACTACGGCGAGACCTGGAGCGAGCCCAAGCCCACCCCCCTGCCCAACAACAACTCCAGCATCAGCGCCATCAAGCTTCAGAGCGGCCGGGTGGCCATCGCCTACAACCCCACCTGCACCCCCGACCCCCAGCCCGGCAAGGCGGCCTGGCCCGGCCTGCGCTGCCCGGTGGCGGTGGCCCTCAGCGAGGACGGCGGCCTGACCTTCCCCGTCATCCGCTGGATGGAGCGGGGCGAGGGCTATATCGGCGACGAGAACAAAACCAACAACAAGCAGTATGAATATCCCTATCTGATGCAGTCCAGGGACGGGATGCTCCACCTGGCCTATGCGGCATGGACCCGGGACGCCATGAAGTATGTCCGCTTCCGTGAGGGGGATGTCCTGGGCGAGAAGCGGGAAAAGGTGGGCCTGTACAATCCCACCGCCGCCCAGGGCTGCAAATAAGCCGGAAGGAAACCAGCAAGAAACCAGCAAGGAGGAATTTATGATGCTGACTACCTATAATCTGAAAATGCCCCACGCCGTCTATGGCGGGGAAAACGCCATGGACAACATCACCGCCATCCTGAAGAGCAACGGGGTGAAGCGCGTGGCTATGTTCACCGACAAGGGCATCCGCTCCGCAGGCCTGTTTGACCTGCCCGAGTCCGCCGTCCAGGCGGCCGGCGCGGACTACTATGTGCTGGATGACCTGCCTGCCGAGCCCAGCTATATGGCCGTGCAGAAGGTGGTGGACCAGTTCAAGGAGAGCGGCGCCGATATGATTGTGGCCTGCGGCGGGGGCAGCGTGATGGATGCGGCCAAGCTGGCCAGCGTGCTGGTCACCGATGCGTACGGCGTCAAGGAGCTGCTGGACGACCCCGGCCGGGCGAAAAAGTGCGTGCCCATCATCCTCATCCCCACCACCGCCGGCACCGGCGCCGAGGTGACGCCCAACGCCATCGTGGCCGTCCCCGAGAAGGAGCTGAAGGTGGGCATCGTCAACGAGAATATGATTGCCGACTATGTGATTCTGGATGCCCGGATGATTAAAAACCTGCCTCGTAAGATCGCCGCCGCCACAGGCGTAGATGCCCTGGCCCACTGCATCGAGTGCTTCACCAGCAACAAGGCCAACCCCTTCAGCGACCTGTATGCCCTGGAAGGCCTGGACCTGATTCTCAACAACATCGAGAAGGCCTGCGATGACCCGGAGGCCATGGTGGAGAAAAACCGGATGCAGATTGCCGCTTACTACGGCGGCCTGGCCATCACCGCCTCCGGAACCACCGCCGTCCACGCCCTGAGTTATCCGCTGGGGGGCAAGTACCACATCGCCCACGGCGTGTCCAACGCCATCCTTCTGGCGCCGGTGATGCGCTTTAATGAGCCGGCCTGCCAGGATCGCCTGGCTGCCGCCTATGACCGCTGCTGCCACGACCAGGTGAAGACCTGCAAGACCGCGGCCGAGAAGTCCGCCTGGATCATTGCCCGGCTGGAGGCCATTGTCAAGCACCTGGACATCCCCACCAGCCTGAAGGAATTCGGGGTGCCCGAGGAGGATTTGGAGGGCCTGGTGGCCGCCGGCATGGAGGTTCAGCGCCTTCTGGTGAACAATCCCCGGGAGGTCACCCCTGATGACGCCCGCCGCCTGTATCAGGAGATTATGTGACCGGAACACAGCCGCACATAGATAATTTTTCAGAAAAAAAGGAGAAGCGCGCTATGAAACAAGTGGAACTCAAGGGCATTATCGTCCCCATCGTCACCCCCATGTACCCTGAAACCGAGGATGTGAACATCCCGGAGCTGCGCAACCAGATCGAGCGTCAGATCGCCGGAGGCGTTCACGGCATCTTTACCTTTGGAACCAACGGCGAGGGCTATATCCTGAGCATGAAGGAGAAGGAGGAGGTCCTGGAGGCCGCCATCGATCAGGTAAAGGGCCGCGTTCCCGTCTACGCCGGCACCGGCTGCATCTCCACCCGCGACACCATCTATATGAGCCAGCGGGCCGAGGCCATGGGCGCCGATGTGCTGTCCATCATTACCCCCAGCTTCGCCGCCGCCAGCCAGAAGGAGCTGTACGACCACTATGTAGAGGTGGCCAAGCATGTGAACATCCCCATTGTCCTCTACAATATCCCGCCCCGCACCGGCAACAAGCTGCTGCCCGAGACCGTGGCCCAGTTGGCCCGCGATGTGGACGTCATTATGGGCGCCAAGGACTCCAGCGGCGACATTGAAAATCTGAAGGCCTATATCCGGGAGACCCGGGACATCGGCAAGAACTTTGCTGTTTTGGCCGGCAACGACGGCAGCATTCTTACCTGCCTGAAAGAGGGCGGCGCGGGCGGCATCGCCGGCCGGGCCAACCTGTACCCCAAGGCCCTGGCCTCCATCTATGACTGCTTTATGGCAGGCGATGTGGATAAGGCCCAGGAGTACCAGGACGCCGTGGCCACCCTCCAGCGGGTGTTCAAGTTCGGCAACCCCAACACCATCATCAAAAAGGCCGTCAACCTGCTGGGCTACCCCGTGGGCGACTGCCGCAAGCCCTTTAACTACCTGTGCGACGAGGGGGTCGCCGAGCTGAAGGCCGTCCTGAAGGAGAACGAGGAGAAGGGGCTTTGCTGAAACGGAGCGGGACCAAAGAGGAGGCAACGTATATGAGCAAACCCATTGTAGGCATCACCATGGGCGACCCCGCGGGCAACGGGCCGGAGATTACCGTCAAGGCCCTCGCCCACGCCGATTTGTATGACCGCTGCCGCCCCATTGTGGTGGGCGATGCCAAGATGATTGAGCAGGCCGCACGCTTTGTGGGCCGTCCGGACATTCAAATCCACCGCTGCGGGCAGGTGAGCGACGCCAAGTTCCAGCCGGGCACCATCGACGTGCTCCATCTGGAGCTGATTTCGGACGTGAAGACCTTCCCCATTGGCCAGGTGAGCATAGAGGGAGGCAACGCAGCCTTCCAGTGCGTGAAAAAGGTCATCCAGCTGGCCATGGACGGCCAGCTGGACGCCACCTGTACCAACGCCCTAAACAAGGAGGCCATGAACAAAGCGCTGGAGTTCTATCACGGGGAGAACTCAGACGGGTACACCCATTTTGACGGCCACACGGAGATCTATGCCGCTTACACGCACACCAAGAAGTACACCATGATGCTGGCCCACCACGATTTGCGTGTGGTCCATGTGTCCACCCACGTCTCCCTGCGGGAGGCCTGCGACCGGGTAAAGAAGGACCGTGTGCTGGAGGTAATCCAGATTGCAGACAAGGCCTGCAGGGATATGGGGATTGAAAACCCCAAGGTGGCTGTAGCCGGTCTGAATCCCCACTGCGGGGAGAACGGCCTGTTCGGCACGGAGGAGCTCCAGGAGATCAAGCCGGCGATTGAAGCCGCCAGGGCGGCGGGCATCAATGCCATCGGCCCCATTCCCCCGGACAGCGTGTTTTCCGAGGCGCTGGGCGGCTGGTACGACATTGTGGTGTGCATGTACCACGACCAGGGCCATATCCCCCTGAAAACGGTGGGCTTTGTCTATGATCGGGAAGCCCAGGCCTGGAAGGCTGTGGAGGGGGTAAACGTTACCCTGGGCCTTCCCATTATCCGTACCAGCGTGGACCACGGCACGGGCTTTGCTTTGGCGGGAAAGGGAACCAGCAACGAGCTAAGTCTGGTCAATGCCATTGACTATGCCGTCCGTATGGCAAAGGGAACGTGCGCCCCATAAGCTCCTGCGCAGGCCTGGCGGCCTGTTCCCCCGCCTTGCCCCACAGCCGGCCCCAAAATTCCGGGGCGAGTGAGGACTGCGGAAATATGTTGTTGCAGATCAAGTGCCTATAACTTGTGGAAAGTAGGAGAAAAAAGAATATGACAACCTCAATGATAATTGCGCTTCTTGTCACAGCGTTTATGATCTACCTGATCATGACAGACAAGGTCCCCTTTGGTGCCGCCCCTCTGGTAGCCTGTACGCTGATGGTCCTGTTCGGAGTGACCGACATTGCCACCGCCTTCCGGGGCTTCTCTAATTCCAGCATCGTAATGCTGGCCACCTTTATGGTCATCATCGCGGCCCTTCAAAAAACAACCTTTATCAATATGTTCAAGCGGGCCATTGTACGCATGGCCACCAAGGGCGGCTATAAGGCCTATGTCCTGATCATCCTGGTGGTCATGCTGGGCACCAGCTGCTTTGGCACCGGTTCCACTGCCTACTATGTGATGATTCTGGGCCTGCTGTCCACCATCCCGTCCACCAATGCCCTGCCCCGCTCCAAGTTCCTGATGCCCGCAGGCTTCGCCTGCAACCACCCCCTGATCCCGGTGAACACCGCCCTGCAGTACGGCTATGTCATCGCCGTTCTGGAGGCCGGCGGCATGGCCCTGAACGTGGACCTGTTCAAGTTTGCCATTGTCAACCTGATTTTGTCCCTGGGCTTTCTGGCCTGGTGCCTGATTGCCTATAAGATCATGCCCGTCAAGGACGTGCCCCAGACCGCCGAGGCCGAGGCGGCCGTGGAGGCAGTGGAGGAGGGCGAGCACCTTCCCAAATGGCAGGAGTATGTGATTTATCTCTGCTTCATCGCCTCTGTCATCGGCATGGTGGCCCAGAGCTACATCGGCGACCAGGGATACGCTGTGGTGGCTACCGCCGTGTGCGTGCTGCTGCTCACCAAGATTATGACCTTTAAGGAGATCTGCAGCAACCTGGGCGCCCCCATCATTCTCATGTCCGCCGGCGTTATCGGCGTGGCAGAGGCCCTGGGCGTCACCGGACTGACCAACCTGGTGGGCGAGACCGTTGCCGGGATGCTGGGCAGCAACATCAGCCCCTTCATCCTGATCTTCGTGTTCTGTATCCTCACCAGCGTGCTGGCCACCATGACCGGTTCCACCATCGGCACCGTGCTGGTATTTGCACCCATGGCCGTGGCCACCTGTGTCAACCTGGGCTGGGACCCCACTGCCGCTGCCTCTGCTATCGTGATATCCGGCTGGTGCGGCCACTTCCTGCCTATTGACGGCCTGCCCGCCATGTGCATGGGTCTGGGCAACTACACCCTGACTGAGTTCTGGAAGTTCACCATTCCCCAGTACTTCATCCGTCTGTTGGCCCTGAGTGCCGGCGCTCTGCTGGTATTCCCTGTGTAATTGACGCAAACTGCGGAAACTTTAAGAAAAGAGGGATAGACTTATGAAATGCAAGTTTGAGTTGGAGCATATCGGCATCAATACCCCCAATCCTGAGGAGGCGGAAAAGCTCTCCCAGCTTCTCAGCCTGGTTTTTAATCTGGAGCCCCGTCACGGCCAGAAGTCCGAGTTTGCCGGAGCCTATTTTGAGTGCATGAAGGCCCCCTTCCTGGGGACCAACGGCCACATTGCCATGCGCACCCCTGATTTGGCTGCCGCCGTAGAGGAGCTGAAGGAGAAAGGATTCTCCTTCAATATGGACACGGCCGCCTATACCGACGAGGGCAAAATTAAGAATGTCTATCTGGACGGCGAGTTCGGCGGCTTCGCTATCCATATTATGCAGAAATAATTTTGCACCGTTCCCGTCCACATGCCTCTGCCGCGCATGAGCGGAGTGAAAAAGCCCACCCCCTTGGTTATGGTTTATGATATGCTTCCTCCCAGACAGCGCCGTAGTCCGCCTCTGCGAGAAGAGTCCGAAAGACGCCGGGCTGGAGCGCCTCAGATTCCATGATCTCCGTCATGCCCTCGCTGCCGCTGCCCTGCTGAGCGGTGTGGATGTGAAAGCGGTGTCCTCTGCCACTTCGATGCCGGGTTTATCCTGCGAACCTCTCCCCCCGCCGCCAGGCAGCTTCGTGGCGCGGGTCCTATAAGGGCAGAAAGAAAAAATGCGCCGGACAGGAAGTCCTTCTTCCTGTCCGGCGCTCTTGTCCGTTGAGTCATCTCCGCGTGTGGGGCGCGATATGGGGCGAACCTCTGCCCCACACCGTTTCATCCGCTTTTTGCAGCAAAAATCCCCCAGAGCCGAAGTTTTGAGGAATTGGGGATCGCTGCCCAGATTCCAGCCAGTGGCTCGTCCTTTCCAATCTTTATCTTGTTATGGCTGGCTGTAATTGTCTTACTTTATCGACAAGGTACCATAAGTTTCGCAAAATAAAAAGTAGATAAAAAGAGACCAAACCCAAGCCGTGGCGGGGCGACTGCCTTTGATATCCATTTGACCGCTCTGCCGTCCCATCCTGTTCCGTCTCTCCTTTGTTCCCATTTTCCATATGGCGGAGTCTTAGGGCTTTTGTCAGCAGAGCCAATCCTTCTCACTCCCCTAGTCGGTTGTGTCAAGGTTTTTTCTGCTTTCCCCCTCGCTATAGGCTATTTTTACCCCCGGCATAACCGGAGGCCGCCTTCGGCGGTCAGAGCCCAAAGCGAAAGGACATCCTTTCGGATGTCCTTTCGCTTTGGAGCTGCTAGGCAGATTCGAACTGCCGACCTCATCCTTACCAAGCGGCTTTGGAACTTTTTTCTAACTATTTTTCGTACTTTATAGCGATATACACTCCGATCCGCTTGCTTTCCGCCACTTTTTGAGCATCCTGTTTCCGTATACTCCACATCGCGCTGTGGCTGAAAATGTGGTCAAAAGCGCCTCCCCTCTTTTGCCGGCGGCACGTCCGCCGACAAAGTGGGGAGGCATTTTCTGCCCGTCTGCGTTGTAATTTTTGGAGGGAAATAATGTAATCCATTTATGCCGGAGGCAGCTCAAAATTTACGGGACAGTAAACAATATGAGCTACCCTCCTATTCCACCCCCGCAATTGCCGCGGCCTCATTCTGCCGCTCCTTCGCAGCCTCCAGGTCGTCGAAATCCCCCAGCGCCCGCAGATCCACATGGGAGGCGTCCACCCCCGCCCCCTGTTGGGCCAGGGTGATAGGGTAGTCCCCCTCCAGCTGTCCCCGAATGCTCTCAGAGCGCAGGCGGCACACCTCCAGCAGGGTGTCCACCGCCAGCAGATGATCCTCATAGGAGCAGAAGGCGGTGGGATCGACCTCCACATAGGGAGCGATCATGACCTGTGCCTGCCGGATGACTGCCTCATACCGGCCGCTCTCGAAATACTCCGAGAGCAGTTGGCCGAAATAGGCGTGGTACCGGGCAAAATAGTCTCTGTTTTTCATCAGATTGTGATACAGAGGCCGCTCCAGCATGACCTCCCCCCGGGCGGGGGTGTTGATGGGCCAGTTGATCAGCACATTGGGGTCCCGGATGGGATCGGTCATGCCCAGGGCGTAGGTGCCGAAGGCCAGGTTGTAGTCCCAGGGCAGAATGGAGATCACCCCGTCCTCCTCATAGAGGAAGTAGTTGTGGCCGGTGTGGCCCAGGTAGCTGTCCCAGTTCATGACGAACACCTGGACGGTAAAATACCGCAGCACCTCATCCACGTTGATTGCCGTCTCCAGATCTTCCCCGGTGGACAGCACCCGCAGGGCCTGGATCAGCCGCTCCCGGTCCGCCACGTCCGTGTCAAACTTGGCGTTGTCAAAGATGTTTGGGTAGCCGGCGGGGTCATCGCCCACGTACCGCAGGGCCACGTCGGCGTTCTCCGCATTCAGGGAGCGGTAGTCCGGCTTGTAGAGCTGACCGTGATCCGGACCGAAGTTCCGCCGGGCAAAGGCCTCCTCCGGCTCCTCGATGGCCAGAAACAGTCCCCAGGGGGCGCCGTTCACCGTCACCCAGGCATAGCTGCACAGCGGGGCGGGCACCTCCATGTAGGCCATCATGTGGTAGACCAGCCAGGTTTTGAGGTAGCTGTTGTCCTGGAAGGAGGCGTCCAGGGAGAGCTTGTCCAGGCCGTGGTAATTCCCGCCGTCCACATAGTGGTCGAATTCCAGTTTCAGGCTGTACCGGGACAGGCCGTACTCCTCCGTCAGCCGGAGGGAGTTGTTCCCCTTGGCCCGCAGGCCCACCTGGTAAAATTCCTCCCCGTCGATGACCGCGGTACAGGGGATATATTCCTCCGCCGGGGCGTTTTCGAGGAAAGCCGCCCAGTCCTCCACCCGCAGGTCCACGGTGTGGACCCGGCCATCGTCAAAGAGGCGGGAGGCGTACCCGGGCGCGGCGCTGGCGGGCCGGAGGCCCAGAGCCTCCCCGAAGCAGAGCAGACCGGTGAGGACCAGGGCCAATAGGATGGCCCCGCCGCAGATAAGATCGATATGCCGGTGGCGGATCATGGCCTCACCCCATGTAGTCCCCGTTGTAGGAGACCAGCACCACGTTCCCCACGCCCTCCATGGCCCCCAGCTCATTGACGAACTCCGTGTCGGCATCTCGCAGGCGCACCTCGTAGTTCAGCTCGATCTGGCCCGGGGCCACGCTCTTGCTCTTCAGATTCAGCCGCCGCACCCGGGCCTCCACCAGGGCGCGCACCTGCCCCTCCACATCCTGGTCGGCGCAGTGGACCACCAGGATGTAGGGGGACTCCCCGTTCTTCTGCCGGGAGAACACCAGCAGCACCACCCCCACAAATAGGCTGCCCACCACCGCCAGGGGGATCAGCCCCGCCGCCAGCACGATGCCCGCCGCGATGGCCCAGAACAGGAAGGCGATATCCATGGGCTCCTTGATGGCGGTACGGAAGCGGACGATGGACAGGGCGCCCACCATGCCCAGGGAGAGGACGATGTTGCTGGTCACCGCCAGGATCAGCAGGGTTGTGATGAGGGTGAGGGCGATGAGGGTCACCCCGAAGCTGGGGGCGTACATGACCCCGGCGTAGCATTTTTTATAGACCAGGAAGATGAACAGGCCCAGGCAGAAGGCCAGCGCCAGGGCGATGGCGGCGTCCGGCAGGGAGACCGCGTCCAGCCGCTCCAGAAAGCTGGATTTGAAGATGTCCTGAAAGGTGAACGTGGGCATGGCAGCCACACCTCTTTTCTTCGTTCTCAGTCAAACCGCCGGCACAGGGCGTATTTGGAACAGGCCCCCGCCCGGCGGCCCGGCGTCTGGACGGCCAGCCGCACCAGGTCGGGGAGAAAGGCATCGTACTTGACCTCCAGTACCGTCACCCCCTCCAGGGGCCTGAGGGGAAAGGCTCCTGGGGACAGGAAGCCGGCGCTGTCCCCGCAGGTGCGCAGGTCCCGGTCCAGGGTCACCCGGACGTTTCCGGGGGCGTACAGGAATGCCTCCCGGTCATAGCACACCACCGTCCTGGGGCGCAGCAGTATCCCCCGGAGGGCGGTATCGTAGGGGGTGTCGAAATACAGGCTGGTCACCCGGTAGGAGCCGTCCGGCCCGGCGTGGCCGTCCCGGGGAAAGAGCTTCCCCAGCCTGGAGGCGAGCACCAGATCCTCCTGGGGAGAGATCTGGTGCTTGACCTCGTGGCGCAGGCGGAGGGGCTCAGTCGTCCCAATCGTCGTCCCAGTCGTCATCGTCGTCCCGGTCGTCGTAGTCCGTGTCGTCCCAGCCGTCGTCATCGTCGTCCCAGTGGTCCTCGCCGGTGGGGTCGCCGTACCAGTCGTCGTCATCGCCCCAGTCGTCGTAGTCGGTGATGCCATCGGCATTGGGGCCGTAGTCGGTGTCGTCGTAATCGGTGATGCCGTCGGCGTTGGGACCGTAGTCCGTGTCGTCGTAATCGGTGATGCCGTCGGCATTGGGGCCGTAGTCCGTGTCGTCGTAATCGGTGATGCCGTCGGCGTTGGGACCGTAGTCGGTGTCGTCGTAATCGGTGATTCCATCATTGTTGGGGCCATAGTCCGTGTCGTCATAGTCGGTGATCCCGTCGGCATTGGGGCCGTAGTCGGTGTCGTCGTAGTCGGTGATCCCGTCGGCATTGGGGCCGTAGTCGGTGTCGTCGTAGTCAGTCACGCCGTAATCGGTGATCCCGTCGCTGCCCGGGCCATAGTCGGTGTCGTCATAGTCCTGGAACTCCGCGTCCATCTCGGTGACCTTGCCGGTGTAGGCGTTCACCTCATACTCGTACTCCACGCCGTCCAGGACGAATTCCACCTCGTACTCCCCGTCGTCCAGGTCGTACTCCTTCTCCACAAACTGCAGATCGTCCCGGCCCAGCTGGGTGGAGAGGATGCTCTGAGCGGCGGAGGCGTTGATGTACCCCTTGTCCCCGTAGGCGTCGTCGTAGTCGTCTTGGTCCAGGGTCACGGCCTGGGAGCCGATCTGGTCGGTCTCCACCACCAGCCGGACCGCCTCGGCCAGTTCGTTCAGGAACTGGTCATTGGGGTAGACGGAGCCCCGCTCCAGCTTCAGGATGATGTTCTTCTCGTGGCCGCCCACGGTGGCGTCGAAGTAGCCCAGGGCATTGATCTCGTCCACCAGCTCTCCCACCACCTGGGTACAGGGCCGGCCCTCATAGCCGGTGTAGGAGGCCAGCAGGGTCTGGGCCTCCTGGTTGCGGCCGGTGAGGGCCACCACGTTGCCCAGATCGTCATAGTCCATCTCGATCTCCGGGTTCACGCTCAGCAGGACGGTGCCGGCCACGCCGCCGCTCTCTTCCAGGAGGGGGGCGCTGGTGCCGGGGGTCTCGGGGAGGGACGCCGTGCCGGCGCCGTTCCCGCAGGCGGTCAGAGTGGTCAGGGCCAGGGCGGCGGTCAGGGTCAGGGCAAACCATTTGGTGCGGATGTTCTGTTTCATTTCATTCATCTCCTTGAAAAGGGTGTTTGGTTTGTGTGTTCTGCTTTTAGATTACGGAGCCGCTGCCGAAAAACCGGGGCCTGGGAAAAACTTTTTTCCTCTTCTTCGGCTGACACAGGGAGGATACGGCGGCCGGTCTCCAAAACCGGGGCCGCGGCGGAAATTTTTCTGCGTTAATCGTCGTCATCCCGCTCTCCGTCATCGTCGCCATCATCATCGTCATCGCCGTCCCAGTCGTCGTCATCGTCGTCCCGGTCATCGCCGTCATCCCGGTCCTCATAGTCGGTGTCACCGTCCACATAAGGGCCGTCGTCGGGAGGTTCATAGTCGGTGACGCCGTCGCTGTAAGGACCGTAATCCGTATCCTCATAATCGGTGACCCCGTCGGCGTTGGGGCCGTAGTCCGTGTCATCGTAGTCTGTGATCCCCGGGTCGGCAGAGGGGACAGGGGGCGCGGAGGGCGCCGGCGTGGGCTCCGGCACAGGCTCCGGCGTGAGGTCCGAGGTGGGGGACGGCGTGGGGCTGGGCGGCGCCACCGGGATCACCACCTCGGTGGCCGGTTCCTCCTCCGGCGCGGGGCCGATTTGGATCACGATGGTCTCCCCGTACCGCTCCTCCAGATCCTCCCGGGCCGCCTGTTCCTCCCGGGCCTGCCAGTCGGCGTCGGCGCTGGTGACCGTGATGGACACCGTCTCCCCGCCGGAGAGGTAGCCCATATCGATGGCCCGCTCCACCAGCTCCCCGGTCACGTCCTCCCGGTCCTTGCCGCTGTATTCGTAGCCCGCAATCAGGCTCTGGCCGTCCTCATTGAGCCCCTCCAGCTCCAGCACCCGGTCGGTGCGGCTGAGGGTGAGCTCCACATCCGGGTTGATCTGGATGCGCAGGGCGCCGTAGGGGGTGAAGTTTGGCTGGTAGTAGCCAAAGAACACCAAGCACAGACAGGCGGCCAGGCCAGCCACGCCGGACAGGGGCTTCCACAGGGCGGGGCGTTTTTCCCTGGGGTGCCGCAGCTCCACGATGTCCCGCACTGTGTCCCCCACCTGATAGCGCAGGTTGGCGGCCTTCAAAAAGCGGCCCTCCTCGTCCAGCACCACCGCGTAGGCCGGATGCACCTCCATGACCAGATAGCTCACGCCTCGTCGCCCCCTCTCTTGGGGCCCACCTGGCACAGGTGGCCCCGGATGATCTCATAGCCGTTGGTGAAGGCCAGCAGGATGGCCACCAGGTACTTCCGGTGCCGCTCCATGGTCTTCCTGTCGGTGCCGGAGCCGGCGGACAGCTCCCCCATGGGCAGCTTGCCCGTGTCCTCCACCCGTTTCAGCAGCTCCGGCTGGGTCCGGGCGAAGTCCAGCACCCGGCGGCAGGCGGCGAAGGTCCGCTCCTGCCGGGGGCAGTTGTCCGCCACATCGGAGAAGGTCAGGCCGAACTGGGCCAGCTTCTCGGAAAACTCCTGGATCTCCCGCCGGCTGGCGGTGCGCACCGCATAGTCCCCGGCGTGGTCCACGGTGTCGGGGATGGTGTCCAGCAGCTCGCCGCCGTCCTCCTCCCCGCCCAGGGGGGTGTGGAGGGAGATCACGTTGCCGTGGCGCTTCTCCGTCCGGTAGTGGTCGATGAGCCGGTTTTTAATAGCACGGGCGGCGTAGGGCAGAAAAGCGCCCCGGCTCTTCTCATAGGCCAGCACCGCCTCATAGAAGGCCAGCATGGCGATGCTCAGTTCGCCCTCATGGCCGTTTTCCGGGGCGGTATGAAGAAATTTCACCGTCTCCGAGCGGATAAAGCCCATGTACTGACGGATGAGGGCGTCCGCCGCCTCCGAGTCCGTCTTGGCCGATCGTACCTGGGAAACGATGTCGTGCTCTGTGCGCACCATTGCCATCCCTCCATCCCCCTCCGGCAGTAGGATACGGACACGCCGCCGGATTTTCGGGGTCACAGCAGAAATTTTCAAAGGGTAGAAAACACTATTGTAAAGTTTAGCGGCTGCGAAACGGAGGCGCGACCGTCTGGATGTCAAATCTTTGTCAATGTATGTAAAGAAACGGATGGGGCGGTTTTGTGTTCCCTTGGATGGGTTGCGCGCCAGGGTTCTTCGTGGTAGGATGGAGGCACGCACACAGAAAGGAGCGCGCGGGATGAAACAGATCTTTTCTTTCGGTTTGACAGCGGCGCTTTCGCTGGCCTGCCTGACCGGCTGCGGCGGACAGGCGGGCGGCGCCGCGCCCGGCGGGACGGCCCCCTCCGGCGGCCAGACTCCCCCGGCGTCCTCCGTTCCGGAAACGCCCGCCGGCCAGGGGCAGACGCCGCCTGTGTCCCCCGACCCGGAGAGGGGAGTCGCCGCCGGGGAGATCAGCCGGGAGGAGGCCCTGGCCATCGCCCTGGACAATGCGGACGTGCCGGAGGGCGACGCCTACAACATCAAAAACGAGACCGACAGCGACAATGGCATCCCCATCTATGACATCGAGTTCGAGACCGACTACGGCGACTACGACTTTGAGGTGGCCATGGCCGACGGTCGCATCGTTGGTGCGGACTACGAGGTGGACGAGGAGTGGCTGGACGCTCTGGACGGCAGCCCTGTCACAGCGGAGGAGGCCACTTCCATCGTGGCCGGCAAGGTTTCCGGCGCCAGTGCGGCGGACGTATCTGTCTGGGAAGAGTCCGGCGACGGCCGGGGACGTTACGAAGGGGAGCTGTTCCTGGACGGCATGAAGTACGAGTTTGAACTGGACCCCCGGACGGGGCGGATCTTCGACTGGACCGCCGATCTGAGGGACTGACCGGCACAGAAAAGCAGCGGGGAGAAGGCACATCTGCCTACTCCCCGCTGCTTTATTTTGCTGATGTTTAGAATGGCTCCTTGGGCGAGAGTCCCAGTTTGGCCTCCAGTTCCCGCGTTTTGGTCTCCATCTCGTACAGCGCCATGGAGGGCGTTTTTTCCTGCCTGGTCACCATCTTGACCAGGAGCTCGCTCAGGATGGACGCATTCGTCCGCTCCAGCAGCTCCATCGCCCGCTCCAACGTTTGCCCGGAGAATCCGACCTTTTCCAGCTTCCGGCGTTCCTTATCCAAACGCTTCATGGTCTTCACACCCCAATTCGCCTGGTTATTTGGTGAATTGGGACAGGGCCAGCAGCGCCTGGGCAGTCTGCACCCGAGTGGCTGCCTGGCCGGGGGCCAGCGTGTCCAAGGAGGTCGCGGTGAGCACGCCGGCCTCCACCGCCCAGGTCATGGCCTCCGCAGCGTAGCCGGCGATCTGGTCATAGTCGGCGAACTCCCGGACGGCCATGCCGCCCTGGGCGGTGTCATAGCCCTCATGCCGGGCGTAGCGGTAGAGCATGACCGCCAGCTGCTCCCGGGTGATGGGATCGTCCGGGCCGAACAGGCCGCCGCCGTAGCCGCCGGCGATCCCCTCGGAGGCGGCCCAGCGGACGGCCTCGCCATAGGAGGCCGCCGGGTCCACATCGGAGAAGTCCATCAGATAATTCACCACCGGGCGGCCCTCCAGCGCCCACAGGGCCGTGACCGCCTCGCCCCGGGTCAGCGTCCCATTGGGCTCAAATCGGTCCGCGCTGACGCCGGCCATCAGGCCGTTCTCACAGACATAGCGCACCGCCTGGGCATCCCGGGCCTCCACATCGGTGAAGGGCAGGACGGACAGGGGCTCGCCGCCCACCTGATAGACAGCCACCGTGCCGGATACCTCACAGGCTGCCAGCAGCAGGGCCTCTCCGGTGGGGCTGACGGCATCACTCAGGAACAGCAGACCCTCGGGGGCCACATCGCCGCCGGTGACCCACTTGTCCAGCTCCCCGTCCTCATACTCCTCGGAGCCCTCCACTATGGAGGCGAAATCCCGGGTGTTAATGTAGTTCACGTACTGGGCGGAGGCAGGCTCGGTCACGTCATAGACCATGACGCCGCCGGTGCGCTCCAGGGCCACGAAGGCATAGGTGCGGCCGTCCACCGTACCAACCGTGACGCTCTCCGCCTCCGGTCCCTTCTTGCCAGAGCGGTCATCCACCACGGTGTTGTCGTTGGAGCAGTTGTAGTAATCGGTCAGGTACCGGGCGGTGAGGGTCTCAAAGTCGTTGCCGCTGGTGAACACCTCGGTGACGCCGTTCTCCCCGGCCTCATAAATGGTAAAGGTGCGGCCGCCGAAGAGGTAGTCCTTGCCGCTGTCCAAGCCGTCAAAGTCCTCCACCTTGAAGAAGACCACCTTGCCCTCCAGGCCGGAGTTCTCCCCGGTGATGGCTCCAGTGGGGGAGGTCACGCCCTCCTCGCCGAAGTCCTGCTCGTCCTCGCTGAGGTAGAAGGTGCCCAGATCCTCGTCGCCCCACTCTCGGGCGTCGCCCTCGTTGGCGGTGACCAGATAGGTTTTGCCGTCCACCTGGAAGGCGGCGATGCCGTCGGGCATCCGGATGCCCATGAGGCTGCCGTAGGTCCTGGGCGCATAGGCGTCATCCTTCTTGTCGATATCAATGGGGGTGACGCTGTAGTCCTCAAAACCTGCGGAGTAGATCCCGTCAAAGGTACGGGAGGCCAGATCCAGCACGGCGATGGCATTGTTCTCCTGCAGGGTGACATAGGCCTTGCCGCCGGATACGGCGATATACTCCGGCTCCAGGTCCGTGGAGGGATCGACTCCCTTCTTCAGCACGATCCCGGCTGAGGCCAGCTCGTCACGGCGGGCGTCGAAAGCGTCAAAGCCCACCACCTCGCTGGTGAGGGTTGACACATCTGCCACAGTAACCGAGCCCCTGGGATCAACGATTCCGTCGCCGTAGCCCTCCCGAGGCTCCCCCTCGTCGGCGGTGAGGACGGTGCTGCTGCCGGCAAAGGTCACCATATCCGGCTGCACACCGGTTTCCACCAGTCCCCTCAGGGTCAAGGAGCCGTCGGCATTGCAGGCGAACAGGGCTACCCGGCCGGCGTCATGATATCCCTCCGCCTGGAGGGCGGCGGCCAGGATGGTGTTGTCCGGAGAGATGGCCACGGAGGTCATGTCCCCATAGCGGAATGAGCTGTCCGCCGCCTCCACCAGGGCCTTCACGTCGATGTCCGTGCCGCTGAGCCGGGCGACGGAGATCCCGGCGGTGAGATCCCCCAGGGGGATTGCCGCCAGCAGGCCGCTCTGGCCGTTGATGGCGTAAGCATAGCCATTGCTCTGGCTGTAGGCCACGATCTCCATGACGCCGCCGTCCACGTTGTACTGGCCGGAGGCGTACCGGGCAATCAGGTTCAGATTCAGGGGGAAATTGCCGTTTTCATACCCAGCGGTCGAGTTGATGCCCGCTGCCGCCGCTGGCACCACAGTGCCCAGCTGAAGCGCCAGGGCGAGGGCCATGGCAATGGCTGCCGGCCGTCTTGCTTTTCTCATGCTGTTTCCTCCTGCGATTTTGTTTTGGAAAGGGAGCGGTACGTTCTCCCTATTTGATTTAGTATAATCCCACGACTGTAAAATCCGAAAGAGGGAATGTGTAAATTTCTTGTAGGCAGAGGAGGTCTGGAACGAAACCGGGTTCATAGCAAACGCGCTTCACATGGATTTGACGGTTTCTTTACTGAAATACCGTCGCACGCTGGGAAAGGCGTCTGCTATACTGAACACAGATGCGGTAGGCATCGGTTGGGAGCGGCAGTATGGAGTACGGTTTCAGACAGCCCGATCAAAATCGACAGAGTATGATCAGCGCCGGTTTGCGCCCTTACAGGGCGGACCGGCGCTGTTTTTGTGGATGCCGCGCCCAATGGTCATAAGACAGCAAAGAAGAAAGGCAGGCGCAACGTATGCAGAAGACCTATGTGCTGGACGCCAATGTCCTCCTCCAGGCCCCCTACGCTCTGGAGTCCTTCGAGGACAACCACATCGTGCTGCCACTGGCGGTGCTGGAGGAGTTGGATGATCGGAAGGGGGCTGACGGTGAAGCGGGAAACAACGCCCGACATGTGCTCCGCTTCCTGGAGAGATTACGGCTCCAAGGAGACCTGGTAAAAGGCGTGACCCTGCCCAGTGGAGGCACCGTGCGCCTGGAGGTCAACCATGTGGACGCGGCCCTTCCCCAAGGGATAGAACCCGGCAGCCGGGCGGGAAGGGTGCTGAAGGTGTGTCGGGGCCTCATGGACGAGGGAGCGCCGGTGACGCTGGTGAGCCGGGACATGGTCGCTCGCATCCGGGCCCAGATGATGGAGGTGCCGGCGGAGGACTTCACCACCGACCGGCTGCCGGATGGAGCCCAGCCCTACACCGGCCGGGCGGAGGTCTACATCTCGGACAGCCTGCTCACAGCGTTCAAGAAAAAGGGAGCTCCGGCGGAAGAACTCTATACCGTGGACGGCGCGGGGGAGCGGAAGCCGGTTTCCTTGACCGAGAACCAGTTTGTCCTTCTGCACTCGGATACCGAGCCGAAAAAGACCATGCTGGGCCGTTTCCGGGAGGGGAAGGTCACCGCCCTGCGCTTTGGCGGCGTCCGCCCATTCGGCGTCAAGCCCCGGAGCGTGGGGCAGCAATTCCTGCAGGAGGCCCTGCTGCTGCCGGTGGCGGAGGCGCCCCTGGCCATCATCCAAGGGCCGGCGGGCACCGCCAAGACCTTTTACGCCCTGGCTGCAGGGCTGGAGCAGGTGCTGGAGGCGGAGGAACGGCCCTATCGGAAGATTCTGGTGTGCCGCCCCAATGCCCAGTTTGACGCGGACATCGGTTTTCTCCCGGGCAGTGAGCAGGAAAAGATCTCCCCCCTCATGCGGCCCATTGTGGACAACCTGGAGATCTTGCTGGACCTGGAGGGGAAGAAAAAGGAGCGGCGCAGCGAGGAGGAGCTGCGGGGGCGCATTGACTACCTCTTTGACACCGGCGTCATCGCTGCCGAGGCCATGAACTTCATGCGGGGCCGCTCCATCACCGATACCTGGCTCATCATCGACGAGGCCCAGAACCTCACCCCCCGGCAGGTCAAGGGCATCATCACCCGGGTGGGAAAGGGCACCAAGGTAGTGCTGCTGGGGGACCCGGCCCAGATCGACCACCCCCTGCTGGACACCCGGAGCAACGGATTGACCTATGCCAGCGCCCGCATGAAGGGCAGTCCCCTGTGCGTCCAGCTGACCATGCTCCCTGACGAGTGCGAGCGTTCCTCTTTGGCTCTGGACGCGGCGATGCGGATGTAAATGAGGGCAGAACTTACATAACACGGCAGATAAGAAAATTTATTTACATTTTACAGGACTTTGGGGGAAGAATTTACATCCCGGTGGTACACTGTGCCTGTGTGAGCGAGAAACACACCATCATAGGGAGGAAAATATGCTATGAGTATCGCACAGAAGCAGACTGCCACACAGTCCCAGAAGCTGATGATCTTTGTCCTGTCCATGTCCCTGTACGGGCTGGCCACCCTGTTCACGGAGCTGATCCCCAAGTTCCAGGTGGGGGTCGTGGAGTTCTCCGTGGAGTACTTCCTGTTCATTCCCCTGACCCTGGCCATGCTGTTCGACCCCCTGTCCGCCGCCCTGGGCGCCGCCACCGGCGAGCTGGTGTTCAGCGAGATCATGCTGGGCCAGTTCGGCGGCCTGGGCGAGCTGGAGAAGTTCCTTACCGTCACCATCGGCGTGTACATCGCCGGCCGGCTGGTGAAGGACCCCAGGAACCGCGCCCTGGTGGGCGTGGCCGCCATCACCGGCACCGCCGCGCAGCTGCTGATGGGAACCGCGGTGGACATCCTGAAGGTCCAGCTGGCGGTGGAGGACTTCGAGGCTGTGGCCGGCCTGCCTGAGAGCGTGTTCGCCACCGAGGGCTTCGCCTTCCTCAATGACCTGCTGTTCTCCGGCATCCTGTTCTGCCTGCTGCCCACTCTGTACCTGGTACCCAAGCTGTACGGCAAGATCGAGCCCCTGCTGGGCATGGCTCCCCGCACCCCGGACAGCGCCGTCAGCGGCATCAGCCCCAAGGCCCTGGCCGTGTGCGCCGTCGGCTTTGTGTGCGCCATCGTGGCCGAGCTGGCCGCCACCGCCGGCATGTCCCTCATCGACTGGGAGGCCGAGTGGGCCGAGAGCGGCACCGCCCTGGCTGCCGGTATGCTGGTGGCCGCCGTTCTGGCTGTGGCGGTCCTGCTGGTGATGAAGAAGAACGGCAAGGCCGGTGCGGTGGGATAAGATGAACGCAGTCGAGATCCAAGACCTCACCTATACCTATCCCGGCGCCGCCCAGCCCACCCTGAAGCACATTTCCCTAACCATTCCACAAGGGGACTTCCTCGCAGTCGTTGGCAACAACGGCTGCGGGAAGTCCACCTTGTGCAAAGTCCTGAATGGATTGATTCCTCATTTTATTACAGGAAGCTATCAGGGGAGTACCAAAATCCACGGTCTGGACACGCTGCAGACCGACGTTGGCGCTCTGGCCCGGAAGGTGGGCTATGTCTATCAGGACTTTGAAAATCAGATTGTGCGGCCCACGGTGCTGGACGACGCGTCCTACTCCTGCCTCAACTACGCCTTCCCCGACTACCTGGAGCGCGGAAAGCAGGCCCTGTCCCAGTGCGGACTGGAGGGCCGGGAGGAGGAGTATGTCTGGCAGCTGTCCGGCGGCCAGACCCACCTGCTGGCTCTGGCCGGCGCAGTATCTCTGGGGCCGGACATTCTTATTCTGGACGAGCCCATCGCCCAGCTGGACCCCATGCACGCCGACCGGATCTATGAGGTCCTCCGGGACTTGAATGAGAACCACGGCAAGACCATCCTCGTCATTGAACACCATACCGAGTACATCGCCGACTACTGCAAGCATGTGATGCTGATGAGGGACGGCCAGGTGCGCTGGATACTGCCCACGGAGAATGCCCTCCAGCGGGTGGAGGAGCTGGAGGAATGCAACATCTTCCCGCCCCAGGTGACCCAGGCGGCCCACCGGCTGCGGAGGGCAGGCCGTCTCCCGGCGGACATCCTCCTGCCCACCACCGTGGAGGGAGGAAAAACCGCCTTCGCCGGACTGCATTATATCTCCCGGGAACGTCCGGCGCCAGCTGTCCCAGACGGAGAGAGCGCAGTCTCCTTCCAGGACGTATCTTTGGCCTACCGCTCGGTAAAGGGGGAGCCCCACACCGTGTTCGACGGCCTGAACCTGAACATACGGAAAGGGGAAAAGGTGGCCCTCATCGGCTCCAACGGGGCGGGCAAGTCCACCCTCATGAAGCTGATGGTGGGTCTGCTGAAGCCCAATTCCGGCACAGTTTCCCTCTTTGAGGAGGCCATTGGGGACAAAAAGGCCGAGGATCTGTCCCGGCAGATCTCCCTGGTGTATCAAAACCCGGAGGAGATGTTCATCAAGGACTCCATCCGCGCCGACATCGCCTACGCCATGGAGGTGCGGAACGTCCCGGAGTGGGAGAAACGCACCGGGGAGCTGCTGGAGCGGTTCCGGCTGACAGAGCTGGCAGACCGGGACGGTCGCCTCATGTCCGGCGGGCAGATGCGCCGGGCCAGCCTGGCCATCGGCATCGCCCTGAATCCCGGCATCCTGCTGCTGGACGAGCCCACCGCCAATCTGGACATTGCCACCCGGCGGGAAATCATGGCGGTGCTGGAGGACATGAAGGACGTGATCCAGACCGCCGTCATCGCCACCCACGACATGCAGCTGG
>JAHYYS010000029.1:16827-29024 GCA_019424865.1 bacterium | reverse complement strand
ACGGTGGAGACAGCCAGACTGAGAGCCCGCTTCAGGTTTCTCATCGGATATTCCTCCTTTTAGATTTTTGGCCCGCTTTGAGAAAAACGGGCCGCGGTGCGGCCGGACCGGATGAAATCCCAAAACAGAGCAGAGGACGGAACACAGCGCGCGCCAACCGCCGAAAAAACAGACGTGTGGAGTATTTTTTCGTCTGCGTACTGGGGGCCGCCCCCGTGCTCTGCCGTGGGCCTTCAACGGGCCGAAGCCGCGTTTTTTGGCGGATCAGAATCCCAAATACAGGAAAAAATCCGGCCGTTAGAGGCGAAAAGAAGGCATACCAACCCCTCAGTGAAGTATAACGCCCCTTGCACGGCTCAAAAAGCTGCAAAAATGGGCTATTTTTGAGGAAAATGGCCCATTTTCAAGAGGAAAAGTTGCGTTGGTAGACATCTGGTAGACATCCAGAAAATAGGAGGGCGGGGAGCCCTTGATTTCCAAGGGCTCCCCGCCTTTTTTGGTAGACATTTGGTAGACATGCCCCCCAAAAGACACATCCGGGCATAAAAACAGGGCCGCCCGCAGGCGGCCCTGTACAAAGCTGAGAAACTTACTTCAGATCCAGCGCTTCCTTCACCTTGGCAATGATGTGCGCGCCGATGTCGCGGGAGGCGTCCACGGTCTGAGCGCCCAGGTGGGGGGTAACAATGAAGTTGTCGCACTCAAACAGGGGGGAGTCGAAGCCAGCGCCCTCGGTCAGGCCGCCGGCGGCCAGCTCGTTCTCCATGACGTCGGAGCCATAGCCGCCCAGCTTGCCGGACTTCAGAGCCTCATACATGTCCTTCTCGTTGACGATGCCGCCGCGGGCCATGTTCAGCACCACAGCGCCGTCCTTCATCTCGGCGATGGACTTGGCATTGAACAGGTTCTTGGTCTCGTCGGTGAGGGGCATGTGGATGGTCACATAGTCGGACACCTTCAGCACCTCGTCAATGGACAGGCTCTTGGCGTGCTGCTCCTCAAACACGTGGGCGGGCAGATAGGGGTCATAGGCAACCACGTCCATCTTGAAGGCGCGGGCCAGCTCGCCCACACGCTGACCGATGCGGCCGAAGCCCAGAATGCCCAGGGTCTTGCCCCGCAGCTCGGAGCCCACGAACTTATACTTGTCCCAGGTCTTGTTCACCTTCACGTCGTAGCAGGCGGGAATGGTGTGGCGGGCGATGTCCAGCATCTTGGCAATGGTCAGCTCGGCCACGGCGTTGCCGTTCAGGCCGGGGGCATTGATGACCTGAATGCCCTTCTCCTTGGCGGTATCCAGATCGATGTGGTTCAGACCCACGGAGCACACGCCGATGACCTTCAGGTTCTTGGCGGCATCCAGGATCTTCTTGTCGATGGCGGGATCCACGCGCATGATCAGGACATCATACTCGGGAATCAGGGCTGCCAGCTCGTCCTGGGTGGGCAGCATTTTGGTATCCACCTGCATGTACTTGCCCAGCTCCTCCGCAATGGCGCTGTGAACCGCATCGATGATTAAGCATTTCATAGTGTAAACACCCTTCCTAAAATAATATCAGGCTTGTATTGGCGCACTCCCGGTGGAAAACGCCCGAGGGGACCTTATATAACACATGTATTATGACACATAATTCCACCGGCGAACAGCACATTTTTGTTGAGGGTTGCCACAGCCAAACGACTGTGGTATAATAGTTGCAGGCACAAATAAAATGAAGGATATCCGTCATTTATCAGGAGGATACCCGTGAATTTCCAACATTTGAAGTACTTTTTAATGGTGGCAGAGGAGCTGAACATCACCCGCGCAGCGGAGCGGCTGTACATATCCCAGCAGTCTCTCTCCAACCACATCAGCAACCTGGAGCGGGAGCTGGACGTGAAGCTGTTCACCCGTTCCCCCAAGCTGTCTCTCACCTATGCCGGCGGGCTGCTGGTGGAGACGGCCACCCAGATTCTGGACCTGCACAGCCAGTATCTCAGCAAGGTGGGGGACATCAACCGGCATTATCTGGGGGTACTGCGGGTGGGCATCTCGCACACCTGCGGGCTGGCCGTGCTGCCGGAGATTCTGCCCAAGTTCCGCGCCGAGTTTCCCATGGTGGAATTTTCCCTGTTTGAGGGGAACTCCATCCAGCTGGAGGACGAGCTGTCCCACGGCCGGGTGGATCTGATGATCTGCTGGCAGCCCATCCGCATGGACGGCGTGGAGTCCATTCCGCTGACCCAGCAGCGCCTGGTGATGGTGGTGCCCCGGGCCTTTACCGATCAGATCTTCGGGGATCGGGCCGAGGAGACCCGGGAAGCCTTTGCAGGCGGAGCGGACATCAGCGCCTTTCGACAGCAGCCCTTTGTGCTGATCAAGCGGGGGAACCGGACCCGGAACATGGTGGATCAGTATTTCAGCCGGTATTACTTTAAGGCGAAGCTGATCTTGGAGACGGAGAGCACCGTCACCACCCTGGCTATGGCGCAAGCGGGAATCGGAATCACCATCTGTCCGGAGCTGTTTCTCCGGGCCCTCCCTTCTGCAGCGGCCGCGCCGGGCAGTGTGGATCTGTTTCCTCTGACGGATCCCTCCATGTACGGCAAGCTGGTGGCGGGGTACCGGAAGGATCGGTATTTGTCCCATTTCGGGCAGCGCTTTATTGAGATCGCCCAGGAGGTCCTCCGAAGCCATGAACAGCCCCAGGCCAGGGAGCAGGGACATGAGGGCGCCGACACAGCCCCGGATGCGGGCCATAGCGAAAAACGCTGAAAAAACGAAACATCCTCCCCTGTTTCAGATGCGGCGATGTGCCGCGGGAACAAGGGAGGATTTTTTATGGCAGGAAATTATACGGAGCACTATCAACTCAGCCAGTGGCAGCCCCAGGACCGGGTGCTGCGCACCGAATTCAACCAGGACCACGCCAAACTTGACGGGGCCATTGCGGCGGCGGTGCCGGCGGGAGTCATCGCCCTGTGGCACGGTTTGGCCAGCGCGATCCCCGCGGGCTGGGCGCTGTGCGATGGGCAAAATGGGACCCCCGACCTGCGCGGCCGCTTCGTCGTGGGGGCCGGCGGGGAGGCGTACGCCGTGGGGGACACCGGCGGCGCGGCTACAGACACGCTGTCCAAGCAGGACCGCACGGGCGGAAGCGTCCTGGGCACAATGTATATCCACACGGCTCAGACCCATGAAAACCGTCCGCCCTACTATGCCTTGTGCTATATCATGCGGCTGTAAAGAGAAAAGGGAGCTCCCCGACGGGGAGCTCCCTTTTATGCCTTTGCGCGCGAAACGCTCAGCACATTAATAGACGTACTCGTAGACAAAGACGATGTCCAGCTCATCCTTGTACAGGGTGAACACGACCTTGTCGCCCTTCTCAATCTTGCCGCCCTCGGAGACGGTGACGCTGTCAGGATCGCCGTTGCCATCGTCATAGGCGTCCTCGTTCTCATACTCCATGGTAATGGTGTAGACAGTCTCGTCGCCGCCCAGGTTGTACTGGGTGCCGCCCACGGTGAAGTAGTCGTCGTTGGCAGCAGTGGTCGTGCCGTCCTCAACCTCGGCGTCGCTGTCAATGGCAGCGTAGTCGCCATCCATCTCGTAGGCAATGACCTGACCGTCCTTGAAGCTCTGAGACTTCTTGAAGGTCAGCTCGGTCTCCTCGCCGTCCACAACTGCGGCATAGGTGTACACCTTGTCGCCGTCGTCGTTCTCTTCCACCACAGCGGAGGCGTCCAGAATCACAGCCAGGTTGGCGTCGGTGGTCACGCTGCCGTTCTTGGCGGCCACGAAGACATACAGGATGTCATGGTCGTCGTTGGTAACAGTCCAGGCTTTCTCGACGCTGCTGATGTCAACATTCTTATAGCCGGTGGCCAGGGAGACCTTCACCTTGGAGCCGTCACGATAGGCGAAGATGAACTCGGTGCTGCTGGAGGTGCCGTTGGCCTTATCCTCGTTGATGGTCAGGGAAGACTCGGGCTCGATGTTATCCTTGGCATCCTCATAGACCAGCTCGTCATCGGAGTTGACGGAGTAGGCAATGACACCCTCAAAGAAGACCTTGGAGTCATCGCTTCCAGTGAAAACTTTCTTAGTGCTGTCGGCAAAATATACACCAATCTCGCGCTCCAGGCCGTCAGACTCTTTCTGAGTAACGTTATCAACATCAAACTCATAGGAGGCCTTGGTGCCGTCAGCCAGGACCACATAGGCAGTGTAAGTAGTGGCGTCGATACCGTCGCTGTTCTTGCCGGAGTCCTCGTCGATAGAGTAGATGTAAGCGTAGTTGTCAGAGGCGGTGGAGCTGGTGTCAACAGCCTCGATCTGACCGGCCATGTTCAGATAGAACACGCCCTCGTCGCCCACGCTGATGTCGCTGCCGGTGGCGTTGGTGTAGTAGGTGCCGTCGATGCGCACGTCGTCGCCCTTGGTGGCGGTAACGCGGCCCTCAACGGACTCAGCCACCTGAGAGGCCAGGATCTCGTCGCCCTTCGCTACATACAGGATGTAAGCGCCCTCTTCATAGGTGTCAGCGTCAAAGCCCTCGATGTCGCTGTCCAGATAGAACTTGCTGTTCAGCTTGATCTTGCAGGTGGCGCCGTCCTCCTTCTGGGCCTTAGTCAGGCTGGTGGAAACGTCCTCGATCTCCGCCAGAGCGTAGTCCAGAGCCACGGCGTCGGTAATGTCGTCGCCGTCGCAGAACAGCTCAATCACAGTGCCGCTGACCGCATTGTCGCCGTAATCCTTGCCGCTCTTGTCCTCGCCGTTGACATACAACGTCACATCGTCCACATTGCCGACGGTGTAGAGCTTCAGGTCATCGTTGCCGGTGAGATCCTGCAGAACCTTCAGGAAGTCCTGAGCATCAGCGGCATCAGCGCTGTAATCGTCATCCAGCGTCACAACATAGTCAGCCTTGTCGCCATAGGTGCCGACGGACTTCTTATCATAAGTCCACTCCACGCCGGGACGGCCCAGATCGTCGCGGCCGCTGGTCTTCTTGGTCAGGTCGCCGTTGAACAGCTTCTCGCCCAGCTGAACGACATACTTGTCATTGTCCACTTCTTTGTCCCCAAAGGCATTCGCATAGTCAGCCTTGCTGGTGACATCCACATACTTGGTGCCGCCAGTGGAGATCACGATGTCGCCGGGCAGGGTAATGTCGGTGCTGCTGCCGTCAGGCTCCACCATAGTGGCCTCCAGGGCGTTCAGAGCCAGCTGGGCCACCTCGTTGCGGGTCATGGCCGCGTTGCGGGCGGAGTCGATGCCCTCAAACAGGTCGATGTTGCTGCCCTGCTTGATGGTGGCCACCTGCCAGTCGGTGCCGAAGTCTCTGGAGTACTGGAAGTAGCCCAGGGCCTTCAGCAGCATCAGAGCGGCCTGGGTGGCGGTGACGGAGTAGTTGGAGCCATACTCAGTGGCGCTGACGCCGCCGGTGATGCCGTCGGCATAGCAGGCGGCCACATAGGCCCGGGCCCACTCAGGCACGTCGGTGAAGGGGATGCTGGCCCCCACAAAGTCCTCCACCTGCAGGTCCAGCAGGTTGGCCATGACCACGGCCATCTCGGCGCGGGTCACGTTCTTGTCGGGGTTGAAGTTGCCGTTCTCGTCGCCGACCATCACGGAGACGGCCTGCATGACTTCGATGGCTTCCTCGTTGTGCTCGGAAGTCACGTCGGCATAGCTCGCAGCGCTGGTGCCAACCGCCATCATGCCGACCAGCATAACGGTGGAGACAGCCAGACTGAGAGCCCGCTTCAGGTTTCTCATCGGATATTCCTCCTTTTAGATTTTTGGGCCCATTCAGACTGGACAGGCCGGCACAAAGGCCCCGCTTCCGGTATCCCTCGTGTCGGACAGTTTTCATCTTTTCAAGCCCTTTTTCGGGTTTTTCGCCCTTTTTTCGAGGTTTGGCGAACTTTTACGGGCACTTAGCCCGGTATAACGCCCCTTGCACAGCGAAAAAAGCTGCAAAAATTGGCCGTTTTCAAGGAAAACAGCCTGATTTTAATGAAAAAAGTTGTGCTGGTAGACATCTGGTAGACATCCAGAAAATAGGAGGGCGGGGAGCCCTTGGAAATCAAGGGCTCCCCGCCTTTTTTGGTAGACATTTGGTAGACATGCTGCGGCAGCTTACATGTCGTGCTCTGCCGGGAGATTTTCCAGGGCCTCTGCCAGCTTCTGGCGGTAGAGCAGGACGGCCCGCTTGGGGGCGACGGGCACCAGCCCGCCCTCCAGGCCGAACAGCCAGCCGAAAAACTGGGGGCTCAGCACCACCGGGAGGGTGACGGTGAAGTGCTCCTCGCCGTCTGGCACCAGGATGACGTCCTGGCCAAACCGATCCCACACGACCCCCGCCATATTCCTCCGGCCCCGCAGGCGGATCGTCATCTCCTGGCCGCTGTACATGCCGAAGTGCTTTTGTCCATACTGGGCCAGCTGGAAATTCGGGTACTGGGCCTGACCCTGACGGGGCAGGGAGGTGACCAGAATTTCCGCCATTTTATCCACCCGATAGTGGCGCATCTCCCGGTGAAGGTGGTCATAAGCCACCAGATAGTAATTTTCGCTGTTCCAAATCAGGCCATAGGGGGAGACGGTATACCGCTTGCCGTCCCGGCGGTATACCTTTTTGCGGTGTATGTCATAGTCAAAATATTGAAAGGTGATGGCTCTCTGGCCGGAGATGGCAGTGTGGAGCTTGTCCACGTTGTAATAGATGCTCTCGTTCATCACCTTGATCCGGCCGCTGACATAGACCTGGCGCTGCAGCTGGCGGGCCTGATGGACGCTGGCCAGCCCCTCCAGCTTCCGAATCAGGGTGTCGCTCTTTTTCTGCGTGATAAACCGGGAGGACTGCACCGCGTCCATCAGAAGCTTCAGCTCGGGCAGCTCAAAGTCCCGCGCCCCCACAAACCAGCCGGGATTTTTCCCCTTGCGGCTTTGTACGTCCAGGCCAAAGGTGCGCAATGCCTCCATGTCATCATAGATGCTTTTGCGCTCCGCCTTGATGCCGTATTGCTCCAGCGCTTCAATCATCTGCGCCACTGTGATGGGGTGATCTTCATCGGTCTGGCGCAGGAGCAGCTGATAGAGGTGCAGCAGCTTGGTCTTCTGGTTGGAGCTTTTTGCCACAAAAATCCCCCGCCCTTCTGTCGATAGCTTGGACTGGCTTCCTTCCGGCACAGCAGAAAGAAAATCCTGTCAATCGGAGTTTTGAATGGTCACTTCCAGGTCTCCCACACCTCCGGGCAGAACCCCACGGTGGCCTGCCGCCCGTTCCGGACGACAGGGGTGCGGAGAAGGGACGGATCCTCGAACAGCCGGTCCAGCTTAGCCTGATCCGAGGCGAGATAGGACAGCAGGACCGCGTCCGGGTGCCGGGGGTTGACCAGGTTCTCCAGGCCGACCGCCCGGGCTGCACTGTCCAGCTCTCCCCGGCTCATGCCGTATTTTTTCAGGTCCACCGCCTGAAACTTGATGCGCCGCTCCTTAAACCAGCGCTCCGCCTTTTTGGTATCAAAGCACTTGCTGGTGCCGAAAATTTGAATGTTCATGGCTGTATGCGGGTGACTGCGCCCCGCGCCTCCTTTTTGATACTGCGGTGCAGCAGAAACGTTCCTCCGCGGTTGGGAACCCGCGAAAAAATGCCCGGTATCTGCTTTCAGCAAGACCCCCGGCTGCTGCACGGTAAATCCAGTATACCACACGGGCGCCGCGGGGACAAGGGCGGCGCGGCGCGGGATGAAAACAGGCGGGGCGGGCCATACTAACCGTCAGGAAACGGAGAAAGGACGGTTTCGGCCTATGAAAGCTGTCATCATGGCGGGGGGAGAGGGCACACGCCTGCGCCCCCTGTCACTGGGGCGGCCCAAGCCCATGACCCCCCTGCTGGGGCGGCCGGTGATGGGCCATATCATTACTCTGCTGAAAAAGCATGGCATCACAGATATCTGTGTGACGCTGTGTTACCGCCCCCAGGAAATCATGGACTTTTTCGGTGACGGATCCCAGGTCGGGGTGCACCTGACCTATTTCGTGGAGCAAAAGCCCCTGGGCACGGCGGGCAGCGTCAAAAACTGTATGGGGCATCTGGGGGGAGAGGACTTTCTGGTCATCAGCGGGGACTGCGTATGCGACCTGGATCTGGGGCGGCTGGCGGCCTTTCATCGGGAGCGGGGCGCCGCGGCAACCCTGGCCCTGTACCGGCACCCCACCCCGTTGGAGTACGGTCTGGTGCACACCGATGCGTCGGGGAAAATCAGCCGCTTTGTGGAGAAGCCCTCCTGGGGACAGGTGACGACCAATTTCGTCAATACCGGGATTTATGTGCTCTCGCCCCAGGTTATGGAGCGGGTGCCGGAGCAGGGGGCTTTCGACTTTGGAAAGGATCTGTTTCCCGGCCTGCTGGAGGGCGGAATTCCGCTGTACGGCTGTCCCCTGGAGGGCTATTGGTGCGACATGGGGGACTGCGGGGCCTATCTGGACTGTGTGCGGGACGCGCTGGCGGGCAAGGTAAAGCTGGATATGGGGCTGCCCCAGCGGGCGCCGGGGGTCTGGGCCGCGGAGCCCGTACCCGCCGGGGTGTCCCTGACTGCGCCCTGCTGGATCGACCAGGGTGTTTCTCTGGCACCCGGGGCGAAAATCGGCCCGGATACCGCGCTGAGCCGGGGGGCGTCGGTGGGCAGCGGGGCGCAGGTGCGGCGCTGCGTCCTGCTGGAGGACGCCAGCGCCGGGCCCAGGGCCCTTCTGGACGGCGCGGTTTTGTGCCGGGGCGCGGCAGCCCGGACGGGGGCGGTTCTGAACCCCGGGACAGTGCTGGGGGAAAACGCCCTGGCGGAGGAGGGGGCCGTCCTGCTGGAGCGGGTCCGGCTGTGGCCCGGTCAAACGGCGCCCGCCGGCGGATGCCTGGCGCACTCCGTCACCAGCGGCAGCCAGAAGGGGATCCTGCACTTCGATGCCGGCGGCGTCATCCGGGGTGTCCCGGGGGAGGATCTGGGGCCGGAGGCCCTGATGGCCCTGGGGAGCGCCCTGGGCGCGGAAGGGGACCTGGGCCTGGGCTGCTCAGACACGCCGGCTGCCCGGATGCTGGCCCAAGCGGCGGCGGCCGGAGCCGCTGCCGCCGGGGGACGGATCCTGTCCCACGGCCTGTCCTGTCCGGCCCAGGGGGCCTGGGCGGCGGAAGCGGGCCGGCTGCCCGTGTCGCTCTTTGTGGAGGAGAGCGGAGCGGCAGTCTATCTCCACCTGTTTGATGGGCAGGGGCTGCCCCTGGAGCGGGCCAGGACGCGGAAGCTGGAGCACGCCCTGCTCCAGGGGGAGGCCAGGCGGGTGCATGCCGGCCAGGTGGGCCGGGTGGAGCGGCAGGAGCTGACAGACCAGCAGTGGGCCCGGGAGACGGTGCGGCGGGCGCGCCTGGGGCGGCCGGCCCTGCGGCGGGTGACCGCGGCAGTGGGCAATCAGACGGCGGAGGATCGCGCCCTGGGACAGGCGCTGGCCGCGCTGGGCTGCCGGATCGAGGCGCAGTGGCGCCCCGGCATCCCCGCCTTCCACGCCAGCCGCGGCGGCTTCCGGCTGACCGCCCAGGACGAGCGGGGGGCCGTGCTGGACCCGGGCCAGCTGCTGGCACTGGTGACCCTGATTGAAATGGAAAACGGCTCAGGGGCGGTGGCCGTCCCTGCCCAGGCCACCGCCGCCGTGGACCTGGTGGCCGCCGGCTACAGCGGCCGGGTTTTGCGGCTGGATCGGGACGGGGCGGCGGCCCGGAAGCGCTACGCCGCCATGCCCTGGCTGCGGGAGGCCGCCAGCGCGGCAGTGCGCATCTGCTCCAGGATGGAGGTGGCGGGGCAAAAGCTGGAGACGCTGATCTCCAAGACCCCGCGCTTTTCCGCCTGGACGCGGGAGGTCCCCCTGTCCTCCGACCGCGGACAGGTGATGCAGACGCTGGCCCGGGAGCAGCCCCGGGCCAGCCAGGGGGAGGGGCTGCGCCTGCATGTGGGGGGCGGCTGGGTGTACCTGGTTCCGCTGGCCCGCCGCCCGGCGCTGCGGGTGATGGCGGAGGGCCCGGATCTGGAAATTGCCGCGGAGCTGTGTGATTTTTACGCCGGCCGGGCCGCCCAGGCTGACCGGGCCATCTCTGAACAATGTGCCCAAGAGGACGACAAAGCAAAGTAATCTTCTTCTCCTGAAAGACATAGTATACTTTTGAAAAAAAGTGTGCTATACTAAATGAAATTGACAGCTTGGATTTATGCGCGTAAGGGGCCTGCGGCTGCGGAAATTCCGGCCCCCGCGCCTAAATATATTCCCGTGTGCCCACACCTGTGAGCGAACAGACAGGCCGGCCGCGGGCGGACAGTACGACAAAGGGCGAAAAGGCGAAGGACGGGCTTCCTTCCCCGGCGAGGCAGGGCCGGGGAAGCTGCCCTCCTTTGTCCGGCTTCTGTGCGCGGGTACGGAGCTGTTGTGGTGCCCTTTTGCCGTATGTACATCCATATCCACATCAAAAAATTATGAGTAAGGAGTATTTATGGCAGAAAAACTGAAAATTATTTCCCTGGGCGGTCTGAACGAAATCGGCAAGAACATGACCGTCTTCGAGTACGGCAATGACATCGTGGTGGTGGACTGCGGCATGGGCTTCCCTGACGATGACATGTACGGCATCGACGTGGTGATCCCCGACGTCAGCTATCTGATTAAGAATCAGCAGAAGATCCGGGGCATTTTCATCACCCACGGCCACGAGGACCACATTGGGGCCCTGCCCTATGTGCTGCGCTCCATCAACGCCCCCATCTATGCCACCCGCATGAGCGCGGGCCTTATCAAGCTGAAGCTGGAGGAGCACCGCCTGCTGGACAAGACCAAGCTGGTCACCTGCGAGGCGGGCGCCGTGGTCAAGGCGGGCAAGTTCAGCGTGGAGTTCATCCACGTCAACCACTCCATTGCCGACGCCTGCGGCTTTGCCATCAAGAGCCCGGTGGGCACCGTGGTCCACACCGGCGACTTTAAGATCGACACCACCCCCATCCAGGGGGGCATGATGGACCTGGCCCGCCTGGGCGAGCTGGGCAAGGAGGGGGTTCTGGCCCTGCTGGCCGACTCCACCAACGTGGAGCGCCCGGGCTATACCCGCTCGGAGCGCAGCGTGGGCGCCTCCTTCGACGCGCTGTTCCGGGGCTGTGAGGAGCGCATCATCGTCACCACCTTCGCCTCCAACGTGGACCGCATCCAGCAGATTATCGACGTGGCGGCCCGGTACGGCCGCAAGGTGGCGGTCACCGGCCGGTCCATGGAGAACATTATGAAGGTGTCCACCGAGCTGGGCTATATGAATGTCCCCGACGGGGTGCTGATGGACCTGAATCACATCAAGTCCCTGCCCAAGCACAAGGTGTGCATCATCACCACCGGCAGCCAGGGCGAGACCATGTCCGCCCTGACCCGCATGGCCTTCAACACCCACCGCCAGGTGGATCTGATGCCCGGCGACCGGGTCATCATCTCCGCCAGCGCCATCCCGGGCAACGAGAACGCCATCGGCAACGTGGTCAACGAGCTCTACCGCAAGGGGGCCGAGGTGCTCAACGAGCGGGAGCTGGCCCTCCACGTGTCGGGCCACGCCTGTCAGGAGGAGCTGAAGATTGTCCACGCCCTGGTCAAGCCCAAGTTCTTCATCCCCGTCCACGGGGAGCAGCGGATGCTTCAGATTCACGCCAAGCTGGCCCGGCAGATGGGCATGGAGCCCAACCACATCCTGATTGCCGACATCGGGCAGGTGATGGAGCTCACCCCCAACTCCGCCAAAATCACCGGCACCGTCACCGCCGGGCAGGTGTTTGTGGACGGCTACGGCGTGGGCGACGTGGGCAGCGTGGTGCTGCGGGACCGCCGCCACCTGGCCCAGGACGGCATGATTGTGGTGGTGCTGTCCATGTCCGGGGAGGACGGCGCGCTGGTGTCCGGCCCGGATATCATCACCCGGGGCTTTGTCTATGTGAAGGAGTCCGAGGGCCTGCTGGAGGAGCTGCGTCAGGTGGCGCTGAACGCCATCCAGGACGTGGACGCCCGGTATGCCACCGACTGGTCGGCCATCAAGGCCTCCATCAAAAACGACCTGTCCAACTACCTTTATAAAAAGACCAAGCGCAACCCCATGATTCTTCCGGTTATTATGGAAGTCTGAAGCGCTTGGTCG
>JAHYYS010000029.1:0-16727 GCA_019424865.1 bacterium | reverse complement strand
CGGGGAATTGATTTCCCCGGGCCAAGACATGTAAACACAAGCGCAACCCCATGATTCTTCCGGTTATTATGGAAGTCTGAAGCGCTTGGTCGTAACCCCGGCGCAGCCGGGGCGCGCCCGGCAGGCGCGGCGGCCCGGGGAATTGATTTCCCCGGGCCAAGACATGTAAACACAAGCGCAACCCCATGATCCTTCCGGTTATCATGGAGGTCTGAGGCGCTTGGGCTTTTGGGGCCCCGGCGGGAGCCGGGGCGCGCCTGTACCGCCGCTTTTTTCTCTATATTATAATGTATACGCCTCCGCCGGCGCCCTTGGGCCGGCGGGGCGTTTTTTCTGCCTGCATATTTTCGGAAGGGGTACATCCTATCAGGGACCGAACAAGGTGGGGGCAGGGGCGGGGCACCGGCTCAGTCTCCCGGCTTTCGCAGGGGCGCACATTGTGCGCCCGCCGTCTTGGTTTTCTGTCTTTCCGTAGGGGCGCACAGCGTGCGCCCGCAGGGTGCCGGGCCACGGTGATTCCGTAGGGGCGGATATCATCCGCCCGCCGTTCCGGTTTTCCACCCTTCCGTAGGGGCGGATATCATCCGCCCGTCTTTCCGGTTTTATCCCCCTCCGTAGGGGCCGGTCCCAGACCGGCCCGCCGGGAATGTCCGGGAACGATGGTATGGGGATGTTCCGCCTGCGGGCCCGGACCCAGGGGCGCTCTTCTGATACCCTGGTATATGCGGCCGGCGCGGAAGCCTCATGAACGGTGTCGGAACGTTATCACTGCCGTTCTGCTCAATGACCTGTTCCGGTGCTTCTGCAAGATAATCTGCGCCTGAGAAAAGCAGCATACACCGCAGGTGGTAAACGGCGGGTGGGCGGATAATATCCGCCCCTACGCAAGAAACGCGACCCGATATTCAGCGGGCGCACACTGTGCGCCCCTACGGAAAAGGGGGACCAAACCGATGGGCCAATACGAAAAACGGCGCGGGGCGCGTCCCCTGGGGGGGTACATCCAATAGGGGGGGCGCAGATACGGGGCCCCAAAGGAAGCCCAGCGAAGCGGCTTCCTTTGGGAGAGGACGAGCAGCGAAAGGAACGAGCCTTGCCCCACCGGGCAAGGCGAGCGATCTGGAGCTTGCGAGGACGAGATTGGCTGTTTCAAGGAGAGGGGGATTTCAAAGGGGAGAGGGAAATCGAAATCCCTCTCCCCTTTGACGGTTCTTTGGTGAATTTTACACCGCCGAAACAAAAGGTTTCAGCGGTATAAAATTCACTCGCCCGGGGGCGAAACACCCCTTAATTACCGTTTTCGGGCATTCCCCGTCGGGCCGGTCTGGGACCGGCCCCTACGGAGGGGGATAAAACCGTAGGGGCGGATATCATCCGCCCGCCGCCCCGCCGCGGCGCAAAATTTCGACAGGATACGACCACCCCTCCCCCGGTATCCCCTGCGCCCCAAGGCTTTGCGTCTTTTCCCCCGCCCCGGGCCCGGCGGGGGACTGTAACAATCCTGACGCAATATTACGGTTCTGTTACACTTGTCCCGGAGGCGTTGACTTCCGCCTTGGCATCTGGTATCATACGTACAGAGGCAAGGGGAGTTATACCGGGCTAAGTGCCTGTAAAAGTTCGCCAAACCTCGAAAAAAGGGCGAAAAACCCGAAAAAGGGCTTAAAAAGATGAAAACTGTCCGACACGAGGGATACCGGAAGCGGGGCCTTTGTGCCGGCCTGTCCAGTCTGAATGGGCCCAAAAATCTAAAAGGAGGAATATCCGATGAGAAACCTGAAGCGGGCTCTCAGCCTGGCGCTCTCCACCGTGATGCTGGTCGGCATGATGGCGGTCGGCACCAGCGCTGCGAGCTATGCCGATGTGACTTCCGCGCACAACGAGGAAGCCATCGAAGTCGCGCAGGCCATCTCCGTGATGGTCGGCGATGAAAACGGCAACTTCAACCCCGACAAGAACGTGACCCGCGCCGAGATGGCCGTGGTCATGGCCAACCTGCTGGACCTGCAGGTGGAGGACTTTGTGGGGGCCAGCATCCCCTTCACCGACGTGCCTGAGTGGGCCCGGGCCTATGTGGCCGCCTGCTATGCCGACGGCATCACCGGCGGCATCAGCGCCACCCAGTACGGCTCCAACAACTCCATCACCGCTGTGCAGGCCGCTCTGATGATGATGAAGGCCCTGGGCTACTTCCAGTATGCCAAGGACTTCGGCACCGACTGGCAGGTGGCCACCATCAAGCAGGCCAGCAACATCGGCCTGTATGACGGCATTGACTCCGCCCGCAATGCGGCCATGACCCGCAACGAGGTGGCCCAGCTGGCGCTGAACACCCTGAAGACCACCATGGTGGAGTCCGACGGCAGCAGCACCGACATCACCCTGCCCGGTGATATCACCATCTCCACCGGCGGCACCAAGTATGTGGATGTCACCAGCACCTCCGCCTATGCCCGCGCCTTCGGCGACAAGGCCGTTGAGGGCAGCAAGTACACCGTGGAGCTGGGCGAGAAGCTGTTCGACGGCGATCTGAAGCTGAACCCCAGCGCCACTGACGACTTCGGCGCTCCCTCCAACCGCTGGACTTACAAGGCCAAGGAGATTGGCTCCTATGCCGCTGACGCCGATGTCACCTATACTGCCGAGGTGAAGAGCAAGGACCTGTATTCCGATCTGGGTCTGGGCAGCACCACCAAGGCCGACGTGGTGGTGGACGGCGCTGCCGCCGGTACCTTCACGATTCAGAAGGGCAGCAGCACCACCTTTGACAAGAGCGGCAACGGTGTTCTTGTCAACGCCTATCTGGATGACAACGAGAACGTTACCCTGGTTGTGATCAACACCTATGTTGGCAAGATCTCCAAGGTGACCCCCGCCAAGGACGGCGATGCAGCTTATGTCACTGTGGATGGCCTGAATTATGAGACTGAGGGCTATGCCAAGGACGACGTGGTGATCTATACCAAGGCAAACGGCGATATCCAGTCCATGCAGCTGGCCGAGGTGATTGAGGGCGTGGAAGTTTCCCGCGTCAACGGCACCTCCAGCTTCGTTGCTGACGGCACTACCTACAAATACAACAAGAATACCGCTTCTTCTGTTAAGGATGACGTCAAGCTCGACAGCATTCTGGATCTGTATGTGGACGCCAACGGCTATGTGGTGAAGGTGGACGTCTCCAAGGCCTCCAGCGACTACGCCTATGTCATTGACACCGGTTATGATGCTGGACGCTATCAGGATGACAGCGCTTATTACGCCAAGCTGCTGCTGTCTGACGGCACTCAGGTAGAGGCCGAAGTCGATGAGGACTGCTTGGGCAGCAGCAATCAGGCGACTAATCTGGCTGCGATGAAGGGGGATATCGTGGAATACACCAAGGATTCCAAGGATATCTACACTCTGACCAGCAAGGCAGACCAGGCCACTGGCAAGGTTGACATCAACAAGGGCGAGTCCGCCATGATCTTTGGCGGCAATACGAAGTATGCCAACAGCAAGACTGTCTTCCTGGTTCAGTCCGGTACCGGCAGCAAGGCTACCTATACCGCCTATACTGGCTATGCCAATGTGCCTGACATGAGCAAGGAAAGCGGCGCCACTTATACTGTCTTCTGCAAGACAGGCGATGTGGCTACCGTGGTGTTTGTCTCCGGCGTCGCTACCAGCTCCGATGACATCGTGTTTGTCCTGGCATCCAAGTCTGGAACTCGGGTGAACGACAGTGACGCTGGCGTATACTATGAGTACAAGGCCGTTGTCAACGGTGAGATCACAACCGTGAAGATGAACAAAGAGATCTCTGGCAAGAACGATGTTCTGTACAGCAGCATCTCCTATTCTGATCAGCAGTATGAGATCCTGGACGTGGACGGCTGCACCAAGTTCAGCACCAGCGATAAGGATGACAGCTACGCGCTGAGCGGCAAGATCTCTGCTGAGCCCGCAGATGATATTATCGGGATTGCCAGCAAGAGCTATGCGCTGTCCTCCGACGTGACCTACTTTGCTGTGACCGCCGGTGATAAGATTGAGGCCGGCAGCGAGGGCGACCTGGTGAAGGACAAGACCACTGTCACCGCCATCGTGAAGAACGGCGAGATCGTCACCATCTTCTACGGCGCTACCGTGAAGACCAATGATCCTGTCACGGACAAGATCTCCGGCGATGTAACCGCCACCCAGGTGGTCAACTCCGGCGAACTGAAGACCATGGCGAACGGCGCCTATGTCCTGAGCGAGAAGCCCACTGACATTGCCGGCGACCTGGGCGGCGAGGCCAAGGACAACCTGTTCTTCAAGTTTATTACATCCAAGGAAAACGAAAAGGTTGCCCTGAAGATTGTGGACAACACCGGCAAGACTATGTACTATGAGGAGGCTGAGCCCTTTAGCGTTATTGGCGGCCACTTCTTCTACGTACAGGTAATCGGCAGCGGCATCAACAACACTACCAAGAACTATCCCATGTCGGATAAGGCTCTGGATACCGGTTCTTACACCTGGAGCGTGGTTTCTTCCACCACTGGTGAAACTCTGGCCTCCGGTTCCTTCTCCATCGGCTGATTTTCAGCTGTGTTTTGAGGCAGAAAATGCCCCGGCCAATGGCCGGGGCATTTTTGCCGTTATCGAATAGCAGCAAACTGGTAGGAAACTCCATAGGTATTAAAGCCATACTCTAAACCCAGTATACCGCCGCGGACCTGAACCCCCTGAGGGGTAAAATGAAACAATTCTGTCTGGATACAGCTTCCGGTGGAGGAGGCAATGGCGCATTGGGCCGTCTCACATCCCAGTGCACAGATATAGGTATATTGCCCCGCCTTCGGGTTCTGGTTAAATAAAATCAGGAAAGAGGGCCGGAAAGAGACAGGGATGCTGCGCAGCCCTTCCCCGCCGTCCCCCACGTAGCTGCCAAACTCAAACAGCTTTCGGTCATCCCCATATTTTCCTGCCACTGCCTCCGCCAGTGCGGTCAGCGCCGCGCGATCCGCCTTTCCTTCCTCCAAGCCCAGCAGCGCCCCGTCGAGCCTGGCGTTGTCCTGGTTGAACTCGGTGCGGAGCACCCGGTCCTGGGGCTGCCGCTGGCTGAGCTGATAGTGCTCCGTATAATTTCCTGCCATAAAAAATCCTCCCTTGTTCCCGCGGCACATCGCCGCATCTGAAACAGGGGAGGATGTTTCGTTTTTTCAGCGTTTTGAGCTATGGCCCGCAGCCGCAGACCGCTTTACTCCGCCTGGCTGCCGGAGACCGCGGGGGCGGGCGTCCCCTTCTTCTTCCGGCGGAACAGGCTGCTCAGATTGTCAATCACGGAGTAATACACCGGCGTAAAGACCAGGGTGATGATGGTGGAAATGGTCATGCCGCTCATCATGGTGATGCTCATGTCCGACATCATCTCCGCGGCCCCCTCGGACATGCCCAGGGCCATGGGAATCAGGGCCAGAATGGTGGTCAGCGTGGTCATCAGCACGGGCCGGATACGCAGGGGGCAGGCGTGGAGGATGGCCTCCTCCCGGCTCTCGCCCCGCTCCCGGCGCTGGCGGATGTAGTCCACCAGGATGATGGATGCATTGACCACCGTGCCGGCCAGCATAATCAGGGCCACCAGAGAGATCATGGACAGATCCCGGCCGGTTACCGGCAGGGCGAACAGCGCGCCGCTGAAGGCCACCGGCAGAATCATCATCACGATAACGGGCATGAGGAAGGACTCAAACTGGGAGGCCAGCACGAAATACACCAGTCCCAGAGCCACCAGCAGGGCCAGCAGCAGGTCGGAAAAGCTGTCCATCATGTCGGTGTAGGCGCCGCTGATTTCGGCGGTGTAGCCCTCTGGCATGGCATAGCCGTCCAGGATGGAGCGGATCTGCTGGGTAATGGCGGTGGTGTTGCCGCTGATGGTGTCGCCGGTGACGGACACCTGGCGGGACTGGTTGACACGGGTGATGGTCTGGGGTGCCTGGACAATTTCCACATTGGCCACCGAGGACAGAGGCACCGTGCCGCCGTAGGCGGTGGAGACCGCCATGGAGCGCAGGGCGTCCAGGCTGGCGGAGGCGGCCCCGTCGCCCCGGACCACCACGTCCAGCTCCTGGTTGTCGATGGTGACGGTGGTGGCGGTGGCGCCGGTGAGCTCAGAGCGGACGGCGGCGCCCACCGTGGCGGCGGTCAGGCCATACTGGGCGGCGGCGTCCCGGTTCATGGTGACGGTCACCTGGGGGACCTGCTCGGCCACGGAGGTGGTCACATCCACCGCGTCCTCCAGCCGGGCGATCTGACCGGCCAGATCCCCGGCGATCATGGACAGGGTGGCGTAGTCATCCCCGGTAATGTCCACGCTGATGTCCGATCCGCCCATCATGGCGGTCATATCGGTGGCGTTGACGGTAATTTCGCAGCCGGCAATGTCCTGGAACTGCTCGCGCAGGTCGTTGGCGACCTCTTCGCTGCTGCGATCCCGCTGGCTTTTATCCACCAGGGACAGGCTGACAGAGGCCGATTCCGGCTGGGCGGTATAATAAAGGGTTTCCAGCTCCGGCACGTTTTCCTGAGAAACAGCTACAATCCGGTCTGCAATGGCGGTGGTCTGCTCCAGCTCTGTGCCGATGGGGGTGCTGACCGAGATGGCGACCATGCCCTGGTCCATGGCGGGCATCAGCACCATGTTGGTGGACAGGCAGGTCACGGTAAACACCACCACCAGGGCCAGAGAGGCCAGCATACCCAAACCCAGATGGTGGACAAAGAAGTCCAGCACCCTGATATACCCGCTCATCAGCTTGGAGCCCAGGGTGGGCCGGTCCTTCTTCCGGGCCTGCTTCAGCGCCTGCCGCCGTACCCGGTTTTCGTCCAGCAGGAAATAGCACAGCAGCGGCACCAGGGTGACGGCGATGACCAGAGAGGCCAGAATCAGGAAGGCGATGGTCAGGCAGAAGTCCTTGAACAGCATGCCGGCCATGCCCCCCGTCAGACCCAGGGGCAGGAACACGGCCACCGTGGTCAGGGTGGAGGCGGTCAGGGAGAGGAAGACCTCGCTGGTGCCCTCCACGCAGGACTCCATGCGGCTGTGTCCCTCCGCGGCATAGCGGTAGATGTTTTCCAGCACCACAATGGAGTTATCCACAATCATGCCCACGCCCATGGCGATGCCGCCCAGAGACATCATGTTCAGCGTCAGGTCAAACACGTTCATCAGCACGAACACCGTCAGGATACAAACGGGCATGGACACCGAGATGGTGGCGGTGGCGCCCAGGCGGCGCAGGAACAGGAACACCACAATGGCGGCCAGGGCAACGCCCATAATGATGTTCTGGATGGCGGAGTCCACCGCGATGTTGATATAGTCCGAGGCCAGATAGGGCACGGAATAGACGATGGCGGCGTTTTCAGCCTGGAGCTGGGCCATGGTTTCGGCCACCGCGTCGGCGGTGGATACCTCGTTGGCTCCGGACTGCTTGGAGACCTGAAGGATGACGCATGCGGTCCCGTCCGTCTTGGCGACGGAGTCGGACTCCACGCTTTCCAGCGTCACATCCGCCACCTCGGACAGGCGGACCGACCCGCCGGTGGGCAGGGGGATGATGACATTGGCCACCTCGTCCACCGAGTTCAGCTTGGCGTCGGTGGTGACGGTGAGGGTCTGACTGCCGTTATCCATCTCGCCGCCGGGGTACAGCAGGTTTTCGGCGGCCAGGATCTGGGAGATATAGCTGTTGGACAGCCCCAGGCCCGAAGCCCGGGTGGCGTCCACCTCCACCGCAATCTGCTGGCTCACACCGCCGGAAATGGTCACCTGGGCCACGCCGTCAATGCGCTCCAGGGCGGGAATCACCGTGTCCTCCGCCAGCTCCTGAACAGCGGCCAGATCGTCCCCCATCAGGGCCACCATGGCCGAGGGCATCAGGTCGCTGACGTTGATGTTGACGATAACCGGATCGATGGCCCCGTCCGGCAGGGAGACCATGTCAAACTGCTCCCGCAGCTTGGTGGCGGCAATATCCAGGTCGGTGCCGTCCACATAGGTGATCTGAACCTGGCTGATGCCGTCGGAGGAGGTGGACTGGACGGAGTCCACGCCGGACACCGACATGATGGCCGACTCCAGGGGCCGGGTGACCAGCTCCTCCATATCGCTGGGGGTGGCGCCGTTGTAATAGCAGATGACCACGGCGGCGGGGGCCTCGATATCAGGCAGCAGGGACATCTGGAGCTGCGTGGTGAAGGCAATGCCGAAGATGGAGATCATAATGACCGCCATCAGGGTGGTGACCTTGTGCTGGATACAGAATTTGGCGATATTCCTCACGGCCTGCTCAGCCCTCCCCGGATACGACCCGCACCGGATCGCCGTCAGACAGGTAGGACTGGCCCACCGTCACCAGCTGCTGGCCCGCGCTCAGCCCGGAGGTCACCTCGGTGACGCCGCTGCCGGTCAGGCCGGTGGCCACCTCCACATACTTGGCCGCGCCGTTTTCCACCACATAGACGTACTGTACGTCTCCGCTGGTGAGGATGGCCTCGGTGGGTACCACGATGGCGTTGGAGGAGGTGTCGGTGCGGAAGGTGACGTCGGCGAACATGCCGGCCATCAGGCCGCCCACCTCTGCGGGCACGGACAGGGTGACCGTATACAGCTGGGTCTGGACATTGGCCGTCTTTTCCACGGAGCGGATCTCCCCTTCAAAGGCGGCGTCCACCGCAGACACCGTCACGTCCGCCTTGTCGCCGATGGCCAGTTTGGGCACCAGGGCCTCGGAGACGGAGACCGTCACCTTCATCTGGTCGGGGCCGTCGATGACCGCCACCGGCATGGAGGGGGAGACGTAGCCGTTTTCCACCGCGCTCAGGGAGACCAGGGTGCCGGAGACGGGCGCAATCACGTTTCCGTTGGCGTCTACGTCCTCCAGCAGGGTGGACAGCTGCTCCACATTGGAGCGGGAGCTCTGCATGCCCGCCTCCAGCTGGGCCAGGGTGGAGGCCCGGCCGGCCTGGGCCTGCTGAAGGGACAGCTCCGCCTGGTCAATCTCCAGCTGGGAGGCTGCGCCGATTTCAAACAGGGCCTTCAGGTTGTCCACGTTGTCCTGGGCCAGCTGGACCTGCCGGTCCAGGATGGCTTTCTGGTCCTGATAGCTCTGGACGGCGGACTCATAGGTGATGTTGGCCGCGTTATAGGAGGCCAGGGTGCTCTCCAGATCCAGGGTGCAGATGGCCTGCCCGGCCTGCACCGTATCGCCCGCCTCCACATAGAGGGCGGTGCATTTGGCGCTGGAGGCCACAAAGATAGAGGTCTCATTGTCGGCAGCCACCCGGCCGGATACCTTGCTTTCCGCGGAGATGGTGTCGGCACTGACCTCCTGTACCTGAACGGCCACCCCGGCGGGGGTGCTCTGGCTGGTATCCTCCTGGCTGGAGGCCGGGTCTCCGCCGCAGGCGGAGAGGGACAGCAGCGCGGCGGCGGCCAGCGTCAGGGATAACAAACGTTTTTGAGCCATTTTATTTAGGTCCTCCTTGGGATTTAATTCAGAATGCCGGAATCCACGGCCCAGCGGTAGTTGTTATAGGCGGAAAAGAGATTGCGCTGGGCGGTGGCCACCGTCTCCTCCGCAGCGGCCAGATCGTCCTGGGCGGTGAGCAGGGCGTTTTTCGAGATGGTGCCCTGTTCATACTTCAGCTGGTCCACGGCGCAGTTGTCCTGCTCCACCGCCAGAGCGGTCTGGGCCGCCTGGAGCACCTGCTGATAGTCCTTCACCTGGGCGTACAGGGTGCGGAAAGACAGCTCAAAGCTCTGAACCGCCCCGTCATAGGTGTACTGGGCGGCCTGCCAGGCGTGCTGGGCCTGGACAAACTCATAGTGCCGGTCGTTGTAGTGGTACTGATCCCCCGCGTCCTCATAGGTCTCCTGGGCGTCATCCAGCGTCTTTTTGGCGGCGTAGAGCTCGTAGCTGGCCTCCTTTGCGGCGGCCAGATCCGCCTCCAGGTCCATGGCGTCCAGCTCCTCCTGGCTGACCTGGGGCAGGGCCGACAGCCGGAGAGAGCCGGTGAGATCGGCGCCTATCATGGACTCCAGGTTCATGGTCAGGGTCTGGGCGGAGGAGGCCAGGGTCTGCTGCTGGCTGAGCAGGGATGTGCGGCTGGCCCTGGTCTGCTGCAGGGTCAGGGCGGAGATCTGTCCCAGCTGGTAGCGCAGCTCCATCTCCTGAATGGTGCGATCCAGCGCGGCCAGCCCCCGGTCCAAAGCGGCGTCGGTGGCCTGAAGCTCGCTGAGCTGAATGTACATACTCTGGGTCAGCATCACCAGGTTGTCCTGGGTGGCCCGGAGCTGACGCACGCTGTCCGCGGCGTCCTGCTGGATTTTTCCGTCCTTCAGGTCGTCAAACTGCTCCCGCAGGGCGTCATACTGGCTCTGAAGAGACTGGCTGGCCGAAGATGCGGACATGGACAGCATGCCCTGAAGCGCCTGATCCAGTGCGTCATTTCCGGTGGGCGGAATCATAGAGCCGCTCATGTGGGTCTGCCACTGCAGATTGGCAATGTCGTTCAGGCCCTCCCGCAGGTCCTCCTGCAGCTCCTCATAGTCAATGGCTTCCACCTGGGCAATGCTCTCCTCCAGCACCAGGTAGTTCAGGTTTCCCGCCCGCACCCGCTGATCCACGTTGGCAAAGGACAGGGCGCCGGCCGGGTCGGGCGAAGCCTCCGGAGCAGGCTCCGCCCCCTCTTCGGGCGTGTCTTCCCCGGGCTGTGCAGAGGTCTCCTGGTTTTCTCCATCCTCCGGCGAAGACGGGGTGTCTTCGCTCTGCGCGGAGGTATCTGTCTGGGCCGGCTCCGGGGCCTGAGCCTGGCTGTCTGCCTCTCCCAGAGGCTGATCGGCCGCCAGGACAGAGGCGCCGCCCAGGCCCAGGGCAATAGCCCCGACCAGAAGCAGAGCTGTAAGCTTTCTGTTCAACATAGTTTTCCCCCTTGTAAGATTTGGCTGGCGGCGGCATACTCCTCCGACGAGGTAGCCACGCTGCCGCATTGGATAATCGCCACATGCTGACGTAAGCGCTCCCGCTGCTGCTCCCAGCTCTCCGGGGCGCGCAGCGTCTCCATCACAGCATAGGCCAGGGAGGCGATCAGCAGGAAAAAGACGTGCTCCAAAAAGTCCTGCGTGTCAAACCGCAGCCTGGAGGTGTCCACATGTCCCAGCAGGCACTCGGGCGGAAAATGCGGGTGCGTGGGGACAAGCCACTGGCTGTCCAGCCAGCGGTTGCGCTGCATGACCTGAATAAAGCGGAGCAGAACCGGATCGGTATCACCGCTCTGGCTGACAAAGCGGTCAAAGGCCGCCAGCGGTATGGAAAACGGATCCCCTTTTGCATTGGACAAAAGCTCCGACATCAGCCCGGCAAAATACTCCCGCATTTCGCCCTGAAGGTAGCGGAACAGGTCCTCCTTATCCTCAAAATACTGGTAAAAGCTGCCCCGCGGGATATGCGCCCCTTTTATGATTTTGTTGATGGATGCCTCGGTAAACCGAACCTGGGTGAATTCTTCCCAGGCAGCGTCAATCAGGCGCTGCCGCTTTTCCTTTGGCAGCCGGAAGAATGTACCGGTTGGCATGGTACCCCCTCCATTTGTGACAGTTTGTCATTATGACAGTCTGTCATATATTATACACGGGCGCAGTGTGCTGTCAATGCCTTTCTGTTAAGGTTCCGTCAAGATTTGCCCGGATGTGTCTTTTGCGGGGCATGTCTACCAAATGTCTACCAAAAAAGACGGGGAGCCCTTGATTTCCAAGGGCTCCCCGCCCTCCTATTTTCTGGATGTCTACCAGATGTCTACCAACGCAACTTTTTCCTTCAAAAAGGGGCTGCTTTCCTTAAAAACAGCCCAATTTTGCAGCTTTTTTCGCCGTGCAAGGGGCGTTATACCGGGCTAAGTGCCCGAAAAAGTTCACCAAACCTCGAAAAAAGGGCGAAAAACCCGAAAAAGGGCTTGAAAAGATGAAAACTGTCCGACACGAGGGATACCGGAAGCGGGGCCTTTGTGCCGGCCTGTCCAGTCTGGAAAAGCCCAAAAATCTAAAAGGAGGAATCCCCAATGAGAAACCTGAAGCGGGCTCTCAGTCTGGCAGTCTCCTCCGTCATGCTCCTGGGCATGATGGTGGTCGGCTCCGGCGCTTTGAGCTATGCCGACGTGACTTCCGAGCACAACGAGGAAGCCATTGGCGTCATGCAGGCCGTCTCCGTGATGGTCGGCGACGAGAACGGCAACTTCAACCCCGACAAGAACGTGACCCGCGCCGAGATGGCCGTGGTCATGGCCAACCTGCTGGACCTGCAGGTGGAGGACTTTGTGGGGGCCAGCATCCCCTTCACCGACGTGCCTGAGTGGGCCCGGGCCTATGTGGCCGCCTGCTATGCCGACGGCATCACCGGCGGCATCAGCGCCACCCAGTACGGCTCCAACAACTCCGTCACCTCTGTGCAGGCCGCTCTGATGATGATGAAGGCCCTGGGCTACTTCCAGTACGCTCAGGACTTCGGCACTGACTGGCAGGTGGCCACCATCAAGCAGGCCAGCCAGATTGAGCTGTTTGACGGCATTAACTCCAGCCGCAACGCCGCCATGACCCGCAATGAGGTGGCCCAGATCGCCCTGAACGCCCTGGAGGCCACCATGGTGGAGTCTGACGGAACCAGCACCACTATCGTTACCGGCGACATCACCATCAACACCGGCGACACCAAGTATGTGGATCGCGAAACCACCAAGTATGACTACACCGAGAAAAACGGCAAGTACAACGCGGACACCAGCGAGAAGACCCTTCAGCTGTGCGAGAACCTGTACGGCAGCGACCTGCGGAAGATCGACAAGGAGGATAGCTTCGGCCGCCCCGGCACCACCTGGGTCTATGACGGCGACGATGTGGCCTTCGGCTCCGACGAGCCTGTGGCTGTCTATGCCGGCGAGGACTTCGACAAGGATGTTGTGAAGGATCTGGAGGACGACTACACCGGCCTGTCCGACGACAAGATCGTCTACAACGGCGGCGATGACAATTCCGTGACCCTGAAGGCGCTCCAGGAGAGCCGTAAGGGCTATTCCATTGAGATCTATGCCAACGACAAGGACGAGATCACCGCTATCGTGGTCACCGAGCCCTATGTTGCCGTGGTCAACACCGTGGAAACCAATGACGATGACGAAGTGACCAAGGTCACCCTGGACATCTGGGAGGCCAGCAAGAAGGGCACCGCCGAGACCATCGAAATCGTCGCAGAGGATGACGAGGACGCCTATGCCCTGGTGAAGGGCTACGAGGAGGACGACGTTCTGGTGGTCTTCCTGGCTCCCGGCTGGGACGCCGATCCCGATATGGATGACGCCCTGCTGGCTGTGGATGACGTGGAGACCATGGAGGGCAAGGTTTCCGCCAAGGGTGCTGACGATAAGTATAACGGCTGGCTGCGGATCGACGGCGAGCGGTACTACTTCGCTTGGGAGTACAGCCAGAATCCCGTTAAGAGCGGCGACGAGGGCACCTTCTATCTCTACAACGGCTACATTGTCCACTACGATGGCGAGTCTGCCAAGTCCGAGGACTATCTGTTTGTGGTGCGCTCTGGCTTCCGTGAGGGCGACTTTGCCGGTGACGAGGTCTACTACGCCGAGGTCGTGTATGCGGATGGTACCTCCGAGGTCATTGATACGGATCAGGCTTACGCTGCTTCGAATGTCTACACCTACAAGTACAACGACAGCGACGAGGTCTATGAGCTGACGAACGCCGGGGCCGACAAAAAGAACGCGAAAATTGAGAAGGGCAAGACCGCTATTGACGGCACCAACACCGCTGACAGCCAGACTGTCTACGTAGTTATCGAGCGCGAAAAGGTTGATGGCGAAAAGGTCGACGCGAATCAGCAGTACAAGTTCAAGGACGCTGATGTGTACACCGGCTACAAGAACGTGCCCACTATGTCCAAGGACGCAATCAGCTTTACGGTTGCTGAGAAAGGCAAGGCCGCTGACTATGTGTTCATTCCGCAGGGCAGTGCCGTCGGCTCCGCCAGCGACATGATCTACATCGCCGGTGCTTCTGTCTCCGAGGAGATCGAGGATGACGATCTGGACGCTAAGTACTACACCTTCAACGCTGTAGTGGACGGCGAGATCGTGGAGATCATGGTTGACAGCGCCGAAGTTACCTTCGATAAGAAGGGCAACTGCAAGCTGACTGGTCTGTACGACAACTATACGGTGAACGATGACGGCATCTACTCCGACCTGGATCCTGCTACCGAGGGCGAGGATGAGGATTATCTGGAGAGCGTAGGAGCCGATTTCAAGAAGGCTTCCAACGAGGTTATCACCATTGGCGAGAGCACCATGGGCTACACCGATGACGTTGTGGTCTATGTGATCAGCGCTGACGGCGACATCACCGAGGGCTCCATCAACCGCAACTACAGCAAGAACGCCAATATTGTCTACACTGTGGACGATGACGGCGCTGTAACTGCCCTGTACATTGTGCGGCAGTAATTCTGCTTCATAACCGCAGAAAGGGGCTCCCCGCTCGGGGAGCTCCTTTTCTTGTGCCCTTACAGCTTCATGATAAAACACAGCGCATAGTAGGGCGGGCGGTTGTCGTGGGATACCGCGTCGTAGGCGTAAAAGGTGCCGAACACGCTGCCGCCGGTGTGGCTGTACGCGCTCAGCTCCTCCGTGGCCGCGCCGCCGGTGTCCCCCACGGCATAGTCCCCGCCGGCCCCCACAACGAAGCGTCCGCGCAGGTCGGGGGTCCCATTTTGCCCATCGCACAGCGCCCAGCCCGTGGGGATCGCGCTGGCCGCGCCGCTCCACAGGGCGATGGTTCCCGCCGGGACCGCCGCCCGGATCGCCCCGTCCAGCCTGGCGTTGTCCTGGTTGAACTCGGTGCGCAGCACCCGGTCCTGGGGCTGCCACTGGCTGAGCTGATAGTGCTCCGTATAATTTCCTGCCATAAAAAATCCTCCCTTGTTCCCGCGGCACATCGCCGCATCTGAAACAGGGGAGGATGTTTCGTTTTTTCAGCGTTTTGCGCTATGGCCGTCTTACCGCTCCATGTCGGAAATCAGGCCCACCCGGCGGGCGTGGCGGCCGCCCTCAAACTCGGCGGAGAGGAAGGTGTCCACAATCCGCTCGGCCAGATTGTGCCCGATGATCCCGGCGCCCAGCGCCAGCATATTGGCGTCGTTGTGGCGGCGGCACAGCTCGGCGGACAGGGGCTCGCTGCACAGGGCGCAGCGGATGCCCTTTACCTTGTTGGCCGTGATGGAGATGCCGATGCCGGTGGTACAGATGACAATGCCTTTTTCGCACTGGCCGGAGGCTACCGCCTCAGCGGCGGCGCGGCCGAAAATGGGGTAGTCGCAGCTCTGGGGGCTGTCCGTGCCGAAGTCCTGGCAGGTGATGCCCTTGGCGGTGAGATAGGCCTTGATGTGCTCCTTCAGCGCGTAGCCGCCGTGGTCAGACGCGATTGCAATCATGGTGATTCCTCCTGTTGACAAGATGACAGTTCGATTTCCGGGAGCCCGACGCCCTCCCGCGCACCGGGCTCCGGGGCCTGCGGCGGGAGAAGTCTTTGGATGGCTCTATTGTAATCGTTTCCCGTCGGATTTACAAGGGGAACCGAAAGAAAAGCGGATGCCGAAAAAGAAAAATGGCCGCAGAAAAGCGGCCATTTTTCGGCATTCAGACTATCAGCGCGGCGCGTTCCCGCCGCTGGATTTGGATTAGACCATCAGGCTGCTGACCAGCTGGGCGTACTCGGCGGGGTCAGGCCCACAAAAGCCTGCCTTTGTGGGGGGGCATTTGACTTCTTACGGGATCAGGTTGCTGACCAGCTGGACAGATTGGGCGGGGTCAGGCCCACAAAAGCCTGCCTTTGTGGGGGGGCATTTGACTTCTTACGGGATCAGGTTGCTGACCAGCTGGACAGATTGGGCGGGGTCAGGCCCACAAAAGCCTGCCTTTGTGGGGGGGCATTTGACTTCTTACGGGATCAGGTTGCTGACCAGCTGGACAGATTGGGCGGGGTCAGGCCCACAAAAGCAGGCTTTTGTGGGGGCCCATTTGATTTCTTGCGGTGCGGAAGTGAATTCCGCACCGCGCCGCCGCACTCGCGGCGGGGGAGGACCCCGCCGGTGGCCAGAGAGGATCCCTTGACGCCTTTCCTTTTACACCATCAGGCTGCTGACCAGCTGGGCGTACTCGGCGGGGTCCTCCAGGGTCAGTCCGGCCAGCAGCACGGCCTGGCCGTAGAGCAGCTTGGAATATTTGGACACGGTGTCCTTGTCCCCGGCGTCCACCGCCTTTTTCAGGGCGGCGAAGGGGGCGGAATCGGCGTTGAGCTCCAGCACCCGGTCGGCCCGCAGATGCTCGCCGCCCTCCACCTTGTTCATATACTTCTCCATCTCCAGGGAGATGGGGCCGTCGGTGGTGAGGCAGCAGGCCCCCGACTTCAGGATGGAGGAGACGCGCACCTCCTTGACCTGGTCGCCCAGGGCCTCCTTCACCGCCTCCAGCACGGGCTTGCCGGCCTCCGCCTTCTCCTCGGCGGCCTTCTTCTCCTCCTCGGTCTGGGGCAGGGCGTCCTCGTCGGAGACGGACTTGAACTGCTTGCCGTCGATCTCCCCCAGGGCCTTCATGACAAAGTCGTCCACGTCCTCGGTGCAGTAGAGGATCTCATA